>NZ_JCACKQ010000045.1:53195-274179 GCF_059505465.1 Symplocastrum torsivum
AAGGCAGAAGGCAGAAGGCAGAAGGCAGAAGGCAGAAGGCAGAAGGCAGAAGGCAAAAGGCAGAAGGCTTTTATGTTTATTACTAGTACGTGAACGGGCGCTCTAGTGATGATGAATCGGAATCTCAACGACAAACTCCGTACCTTGTCCCGGTGCAGAATGGCACCACAACTTCCCGCCATGTTTCTCAACAATAATCTGATAGCTAATTGCCAACCCCAAGCCTGTGCCTTTTCCCACTGGCTTGGTTGTAAAGAAGGGTTCAAACAGTTGTTGTTGAGTTTTCTGCGTCATCCCAGCACCATTATCAGCAATCCGAATGAAGATGTGACTTGCTTCCACATCAGACTCTTTTTTTGGCAGACATTCCCCTATAGTTGGCTGGAGTAAGGAGTGGGGAGTAAGACTGATGGTAGGATTATCTCTACCAATGATGCCAGTGTTGATCGTAATGGTCGGTGAGAAATTAGTAACTGTTTCTGACGGATTAGTTGTTATTTCTAAAGGCTCACACTTCATCTTTTCTTCTAAAGCATCGAGCGCATTACTAATCAGATTCATGAACACCTGATTTAGCTGTCCTGGATAACACTCCACTGAGGGCAAATCTCCATACTCCTTGATGACAGAGATAGCAGGATGACCAGGCTTCGCCTTGAGCCGACTGTGGAGAATCATTAAGGTACTTTCAAGCCCTGTATGTATGTCTACCTGCTTGTTATCCGACTCATCGACACGAGAGAATGTCCGCAGCGATCGCACAATCTCCCGAATGCGTTCTGCACCCACTTTCATTGAGTTCTGGAGTTGACTCAAGTCGCTCACTAAAAAGTCTAAATCAATCGCGTCTATCCGCTCTTGAATCAGGGCTGGAGGCTTAGTATAGGTAGTACGATAAAGCTGCAACAGACCTAAGATGTCTTGGAAATATTCTTGGGCGTAGATCAGATTGCCGTAGATAAAGTTAACTGGATTATTAATTTCGTGAGCCACACCAGCAACTAACTGACCTAAGCTCGACATTTTTTCACTTTGAATCAACTGGGTTTGAGTACGTTGCAACTCCCGCAAGGTTTGTTCCAGTTTAGTGGCTTGCTCTTGGGCTTTCTGAGTCGCTGTCCGGCTAGCGGCGTAGAGTTCAGCTTGCTTAATCGCAATCAGGAGTTGGTCTTTTACCGATTGTAGAAGTTCTACTTCGCTATCCATCCAAGGACGTGGTTCATGACTCTGACTACAGCTAATCACGCCGATAGTACCTGAAGGTGTCTGCATCGGCAGCACTAACACAGAAGCACAATCAAAAGACCGGACGAACTCTCGAAAAATCGGGTCGCTCACCATCTCAATATCATCAATTCGGAGCACTTCCAGATTTAAAACCTGCTGTGCTAATAGTCCTACCGCCTCGGCTGGATAGCAACCTCTACGGTCGGGTAAATCAGAATTTCTCGCTTCCTTAACGACTTCCCAGTATGCTTCAGCATCATAGGGACAATACCAAGCAAATTGACAACGATCAACGTTCAAAATCTGGCGAATTTCCTGGACTGTAGTTTCGAGAATCGTATTCAGTTCCAGGGAATTACGGATTTGGTTCGATAAACGATTGAGTAATGCTTCCCTGGCAAAGAGTTCTCGCAGTTGTGCTTCCGAATCCCGTAGGGCGGATTCAGCCGCTTTGCGTAGGTTAATGTCTTGGACAACACTCAGGAAGTACTTCGGTTCACCTTGGGGAGTACGCACCAGCGATGCAGTGATTTGCACCCAGATTAACTGCCCATCTTTGCGAATGTAGCGCTTTTCTAGCGTATACGTTGGGATTTCATCTGCTAAAAGCGATCGCACATTTTCCATATCGATTAGTAAATCGTCAGGATAGGTAATGTCTTGGAATGTGTGTTCTAACAATTCCTCACGGGAGTAACCCATGATGTTGCAAAACTTCTGGTTAACCCGCACAAATCTGCCATCTGGTTCAGAATGGTTAATCCCAACCGCTGCTTGGTCGAAGGTAGTGCGGAAGCGTTCTTCACTCTCACGTAACTCAGCTTCAACTTGTTTGCGCTTGCTGATATCAATAAAAGAAGCAACAGCGGCATAGGGCTTTGTTTCATTAGGGTGAAACAACGGTTGTGAATTGATGCTTAGCCAAGTCAGGATTCCATCGGTTTGGAGGATTCCCATAATCACATCCGTAAAGGATTGTCCAGTCCGGAGTGTTACGTGGATTGGGTATTCCTCAGGGGGAAATAGCTTACCATCTTCCTTAACCGCAGATCTGAAAAAATCAAGACAACTTAGCCCGATTAATTGCTCCGCTGTCAGGCCCAAAATGCTTTCTGCTGCTGAGTTACAAGTGTAAACGATACCGTTAACATCGAGTAAGATAATTCCCTCTGCCATCGCTGCAACCAAAGAGCGATAGCGTTCCTCCGATTCCTTTTGCAACGCTTGCGCTTGCCGACGCTCTACTGATTCCTGTTGTAACTGCTCAATCGTCTTTGTCAGTGAAGCGGTTCCCCAAATTGCTTCGCTTGCTTTTTCTCTAAGCCAACGATAGTCTTCTTCGCTGTCTGGTTGGGACTCCTCTGTTAGACTACGATGTTCTTGAAATTCAGTGAACATCATGATTCCACCAATTTCACCTGTCCGAGTATACCAAGGTTGAAGTTCCCACTTTACCCTTTGCCAAAAGCCATCAGGTTTGATGAAATAATCGGAGTCACCTCGCTGGGGTTGTCCAGCTAAACACAAGGCATAAATTTTCTGCCACCGTTTCAGAGAGTAAGCGGTAATGGGATGATGAGAGAGTTGGGTAATATTCTCCTGCTCTCCAACTCTCGCTTGTTTCTCCTGAAATAGGGGAAAGACTTCATAATGAGAGCGACCAATCAGGTTTTGGTTATCCAGCGAGTAATCCGTCAGCCACCGACGAGATGTAAGCAGGTAACGCATGTCGTGATCAAGCATAGCAACGGCAGCAGGCGTATGTTCCACAAATGCAGAAAATATCTCTAAATTGGCTACGTCAGCGGATAGATTTCCAAGTTGCATTGATCAAACGCTCAATTTTTTTCTCTTGGGCAGCTTGTACGAGAGACAAAGACAAACTGATTGACCTTTATAAGTTAGTACATTGAACTGCAAGGTCATAGGATTTGGAAGGATTAAATCTTTTTCAAAGCCTTCCTTATCTGTCATACAAGCAAGATGACTTGATAGATCACGTCATTCAGTCGGTTTCTTAGCTTGATGTAACTGTGAATACCTTTATGAGATGATTGATAGGAATTTCCAAGGGGTACATACTTGAATGTTGCAACAAGTTTTGATGTAACTAAAGAATGATCTTGTCAAGATGTGGGAATAGAACACCAATTTCCTCACTTCTAGAAATTAAGCTTAAATATGTGCGTTCTTGTTTCCTGTACAGGTAATATTCCTATTGGCAATGGCAGCGTCAAGCGATCGCAAGAGAGGATAAGTCAAAATGCACACCTTTGACAAGGTCAACATCAAAGAGGAGGCAAAGCAAGGGACGGGCACTAAAAGTAACAGATGGAGCAAAAGAGGTGATTTCTGCATAGATATCTCCCCGAAAAACTTTCCTCCACATCTCCTGCCTTCCCTAACTCTCCTCTAGGCTTACTAAACTCCCTTTTCATAGAAAAACTTCCATAAGCTTCAAGCTGTGGGATTCTCAAAAAAGAGCAATTGCAGGATACACAAGCATCGTGACATTGAGCATCAATTCTAGTTCATCACCCAAGCCTCCAACATCGTTTCCGAGGCA
This sequence comes from Symplocastrum torsivum, assembly GCF_059505465.1. Lineage (NCBI taxonomy): Bacteria > Bacillati > Cyanobacteriota > Cyanophyceae > Oscillatoriales > Microcoleaceae > Symplocastrum > Symplocastrum torsivum. Next base: position 56,989 of record NZ_JCACKQ010000045.1, read on the forward strand.
GACCGAAACCCAAAGGATTTTGACATCCCCCAAGCTTTCCACAACCAAGGGGAAACCGGACTCAAGCCATCCCGCTCCCGAAGTCATGAACGCCAGTGCGAGTTCTCACACAACAAAAGTTAAGTACTCCAAAGACTTAGCGTTCCATCGTGAGTTAAAGCGCCGTGTCGAAGAATACTTTCAACAAACTGAGCTACCACAACGCGACCCTCCGCAAATGTTTCGTAAAACTGCCGTTATCTTGTCGTGGTTTGCGATTTCTTGGGTATTGCTCGTATTTGTCGCAAGTAACTGGTGGCAAGCTGGAGTGTTATCAGTCTCTTTGGGCTTGGCGATGGCAGGAATTGGTTTTAGCATACAGCATGATGGCGGTCATGGGGCTTACTCCAAGCAACAATTCGTCAATCAGCTAATGGCAATGAGCCTAGATCTGCTGGGCGGCAGTTCCTACATTTGGAAGTGGCAGCACAATGTCATTCATCATAGCTATACCAATCTTGTGGGAGTTGACCATGATATTGACCTGGGAATCTTGTGTCGTTTCGCTCCTCAGCAACGACACCTCTGGTTTCACCGCTTTCAACATATCTACCTCTGGCCGATATATGGTCTTTTAGCGTTTAACTGGCATTTCTACTCAGACTTCCAAATACTTATACAAGGTCGGATTGGGGAACATCGTTTTCCCAGACCCCAAGGTCGAGATTTAGTGGTGTTCGTGCTGGGAAAGGTAATGTTCTTTAGCTGGGCTTTCCTGATTCCTGCTCTATTTCATCCACTGTGGCAGGTAGTTGTTTGCTATGTGCTGACTGCGTTTATTGCCAGTTTTGTACTGAGCATTGTGTTTCAGGCAGCCCACTGTGTTCAGGAAGCAGATTTTCCAAGCCTTCCAGCAAACTCGAACCACGTTAACAATTCCTGGGCAATGCATCAGGTAGCAACGACTGTTAACTTTGCTCGTGATAATCGCTTATTGACTTGGTATGTGGGTGGACTGAACTTCCAAGTGGAACATCATCTGTTTCCAGATGTCTGTCATATCCACTATCCCGCTCTTGCCCCAATTGTTGAATCGGTGTGTTCCCAGTTTGGGGTTAAGTACGCTTCACACCCAACTTTTCTCGCTGCGATAAACTCCCATGCCCGTTGGCTACGGTTGTTAGGATGCGCCTAATCTTCCAACTGAAGTTAGGCAGTTTTTGGTTACGACAATAATAAACGTCGGAAGGGTTGTAATGGTTAGTGGTTAGCTAGAAAAATGTCTAATAATCACTAATCATAAATTCCCCTTACGAGCTATGTTTAGTGCTGACCACCTAACTTACTAACGTTTCATGAGTGACTTGGCTACTGCGATCGCGCAAACCACAATTAACTGGTCTAGCTTGCTGCAACAGTTACTTGATCGAGAATCTTTATCGATCAATCAAGCATCACAGCTAATGCAAGGATGGTTGAATGAGGAAATTCCTGAAGCTTTATCAGGTGCGATTCTTGCCGCTATCCAAGCCAAAGGCGTATCTGCCCAAGAACTAGCAGGGATGGCAGATGTGTTGCAATCTCAATCGTTACAAAAGACAGCAATCGACCACAAAACACCTGTCATTGATACCTGTGGCACAGGTGGGGATGGTGCATTAACCTTTAATATCTCAACGGCTGTTGCTTTTGTTGCGGCAGCGGCTGGTGTCCGGGTTGCGAAGCATGGTAATCGTTCTGCCTCAAGCCTAGTTGGTTCAGCGGATGTCCTGGAAGCTATGGGCGTTAATTTATCCGCGACTGCCGAGAAGGTGCAAGCGGCACTGGATGAAGTGGGTATCACATTTCTTTTTGCTCGTGGTTGGCACCCAGCGCTGAAAGCCGTTGGGCCACTGCGACAAACACTGAAGGTACGAACAGTGTTTAACCTTTTAGGGCCACTGGTGAATCCGTTGCGCCCTACAGGACAAGTGCTTGGGGTATTTGATTCCAAGGTTGTCGCAACTGTTGCTCAAGCGTTGTGCCAGATGGGAACTCCAAAAGCGATCGTCCTGCATGGACGGGAAAAACTTGATGAGGCAGGTTTAGCCGACAAAACTGACATGGCGCTCCTTTCGGAGGGTGATGTGCGGCTAGCAACCCTAGATCCCCAACAGCTAGGCTTAACTCCAGCACCAACAAGCGCCTTGCAAGGCGGGAATGTTGAAGACAATGTTTTGATTTTGCGGAATGTTTTGCAAGGTAAAGCAACACAGGCACAGCAGGATGCTGTGGCATTAAATGCCTCACTCGCGCTTCAAGTCGGTGGGATTATTCCTCTGGAAGACCATAAAGCCGGGATTGAGCTGGCAAAGGAGGTCATGAATAGTGGTGCGGCTTGGTCAAAGCTGGAGCAGCTAGTAGGATTTTTAAGCTAAAGATAGCCAATGCTCCAGTTATAAAAAGATTTAACGAGAGAATTTTATTTACTGGGCTAAATACACCTACCGGCTGAGTTCTGGCTACATTGGAGGGAAGACGGGTTCAAGGAATAGCCACTCCTATGCTGCAAGCAGAACAAGTATTACATGAGCGTTATCAGCTCAAGCAAAAGCTGGGACAGAATGCAGGGCGTCAAACTTGGTTGGCTGAGGATATCGGGGTGTCACCGACTGAATTAGTGGTTGTCAAACTGCTGGCGTTTGGTGGTGAGGTGCAATGGGATGATTTAAAACTATTTGAGCGAGAAGCGCAGATACTCAAGCAGCTCAATCATCCCCGTATCCCTAAGTATCGGGATTATTTTCACATTGATGAGCGATCGCTTTGGTTTGGCTTGGTGCAGGAATATATTCCAGGGAACTCTCTAAAGGCACAACTAACCCAAGGTAAGCGATTTACGGAAGAACAAATTCGTAAAATCGCTGTCGATGTTCTGTTGATTCTAAAATTTCTCCATCAACTCCTTCCCCCTGTGCTGCATCGCGATATTAAACCCAGCAATCTGATTTGGGGTGAGGATGAGCAGGTTTATTTGGTAGATTTTGGGGCGGTACAAGAGCGATCGCATCAAGAAGGAACAACGTTTACTGTGGTGGGAACCTATGGTTACGCACCGATGGAACAGTTTGGTGGCAGGGCGATACCCGCTTCCGATCTTTATGCCTTGGGTGCAAGCTTGATTCATCTGCTCACCGGGACAGCACCGGCTGACTTGCCCTCTCGAAATTTGCAAATTTGCTTTGAAGAGCGGGTACACCTTAGTCGTGGCATGGTGAACTGGATAAAGGCGCTGACAGAACCTGCACCAGAGCAACGCTTTCAGAGTGCGGCTGAAGCACTTTCTGCGCTGAAATACGGTATCGTACTTGACAAACATGAGGATAGTCGAGAGGTGCCTTTAGAACTCACCCCGATGAAATCCCCAGCATTTGTCAATAATTCTGGGAACAGTAATTTACTGGATTCTTCAGTACCCGTTCCTGATGAAATTAAGGGTTGGAATTGGGGTGCGTTTTTGATGCCGTGGTTGTGGCCGCTCACCAATCATGTTTGGATTGGGCTGTCCTCTTGGGTACCTTCTCCTAGTTGGGTAATGATTGTTGCGATCGCATTAGGGGGTAAAGGCAACGAATGGGCTTGGAAGAGTAGACGGTGGCAGAGTATTGAACAGTTCAAAATGCACCAACGCCGTTGGACAATTGCTGGAATTTTTATTTGGCTACCGATGATTTTATCGATTCTTGCCGAAGTTCTTGATTAGCGTTAGAGATTCCGATAATACATTGATTGTTAATCACCAGCTTCTAGAGGTGCAATTAATTGCGCCCCTAGGGCAAAGATATCCTGAATTAGGGAGATGCTTTTATTGCTACCTATCTACTACCCAGAGTTCTAAAAGCTAAATTAGAGGAAACTCGGCTTAGAAGCATCAAGAACCAAATGCTAAAAGCAGGACAGGTATTACAAGAGCGTTATCAACTCAAGCGAAAACTAGGGCAGAATGCGGGGCGTCAAACCTGGCTGGCAGAGGATTTGCTAGTACCAGATGAATTAGTAATTGTCAAGTTTCTTGTCTTTGGCGGCGAGGTACAGTGGGATGACTTGAAACTATTTGAGCGGGAAGCCCAGGTTCTCAAACAGCTCAACCATCCTCGTATCCCTAAGTATCGGGATTATTTTCACATTGATGAGCGATCGCTTTGGTTTGGCCTAGTGCAGGAGTATATCCCAGGCTCATCATTGAAGGAACAGCTAATTCAGGGTAAACGCTTTACAGAAACACAAGTTCGCAAAATCGCGGTTGATATTCTGAAAATACTAGAGTTTCTTCATCGCCTCAATCCTGCCGTCTTGCATCGTGACATCAAGCCCAGCAATCTGATTTGGGGTGAGGATGAGCAGGTTTATTTGGTCGATTTTGGGGCAGTGCAGGAGCGATCGCATCAAGAGGGAGCGACGTTTACCGTCGTGGGAACCTATGGTTATGCACCAATGGAACAGTTTGGCGGCAGGGCAGTGCCTGCTTCCGATCTTTATGCTTTGGGGGCAACATTGATTCATTTGCTCACTGGGTGTGCGCCTGGAGACTTGCCGCAACGGAATCTGCGGATTGGCTTTCAAGAGCAGGTAAACCTCAGCCGTAGTATGGTGCAGTGGCTCGAAAAGCTAACAGAACCAGCTCCAGAGCAACGATTTAAGAGCGCCTCACAAGCACTTTCTGCTCTGGAATCCGGCATGGTACCTGACAAACCTAGAGACAGCCAGCTCATGAAGCCAGCCGTAGCCACCGTCGTGAATAATTCAGGGTGTGGAGATTTATTTAATTCCTCAGTGCCAGTACCTGATGAAATTCAGGGTTGGAATTGGGGTGCTTTTTTGATGCCTTATTTGTGGCCGTTCACCAATAAAGTTTGGATTGGACTGCTTGCCTTAGTGCCGCAAGTTGGATGGTTAGTTGCGATCGCATTGGGGGCAAAAGGCAATGAATGGGCTTGGAAAAGTAGAAAGTGGCGAAGCATTGAACAGTTCAAAGCCCATCAACGAGGCTGGACGATTGCTGGGCTTTTTATTGGGATACCAATGGCTTGGATCTATATCGCGATCATCGCTGGTTTCCTAGGTTCTCTTTAAAAACTCTGGGTTGGGAGATAATACACATGAACTTTGGGAGTTTTTTACCCCATCACCTCATTACCCCATCGTCAAGGATAGTTATTAGAAACCTACCCTTAAAAGGAGTAGGAAAGAGAATTCAGTTTCACTAAAGATATTTGGCTTAAAACCATCAAGAACCAAATGCTAGAAGCAGGACAAATCTTACACGATCGCTATCAACTTAAACAAAAATTGGGACAAAATGCAGGGCGTCAAACCTGGCTAGCAGAGGATTTGCAAGCCATTCCCGCCGCATTGGTGATTGTCAAGCTGCTGGCGTTTGGGGGTGAGGTGCAGTGGGATGACTTGAAACTGTTTGAACGGGAAGCCCAGGTTCTCAAACAGCTCAATCATTCCCGGATTCCCAAGTACTATGATTATTTTTCAATTGATGAGCGCTCTTTATGGTTTGGATTAGTCCAAGAATTTATTCCCGGTGCCTCTCTTAAGGAGTTGCTGAATCAGGGGAAACGGTTTACTGAAAAGCAAGTTCGCCAAGTTGCGATCGATGTTTTGAATATTCTGATTTATCTGCATGAATTGAAGCCGCAGGTACTGCATCGGGATATTAAGCCGAGTAATTTGATTTTGGGTGAGGATAAACAGGTCTACTTGGTTGATTTTGGAGCCGTTCAAGACCGAGCCGTCAAAGAGGGGGCAACGTTTACGGTAGTCGGAACCTATGGTTATGCACCAATGGAACAATTTGGCGGCAGGGCAGTTCCAGCATCTGACCTCTACGCACTGGGAGCCGGTTTAATTCATCTGCTCACAGGTACCGCTCCGGCTGACTTGCCCCAAGATGATTTACGAATTCAGTTTAGCGACAAGGTAACCCTGACACCCAGCTTTAGCGAATGGCTGGAAAAACTCACCGAGCCATCCTTGAAACGTCGGTTTAGCACGGCTGACGAAGCCATGAAAGCTCTCAGCTTTGGTATTCAAACTCCTGAGAACGCGGCATTGTCTGCTCCTGTTAGTACTGGACGACTTCGCCCACCGTTTGGGACTCGCGTTCAGGTGAGTCAGTCTCCCGAACGGCTACGAATTGTCATCCCTGAACGTAGCCCAAGAGGTAAGCAAGGGCTTGTGCTGTTAGGCAGTTATGCTATGTTTGCGCTCGTTGGCATTCTCTGGATAGTGACTAATGTTGGAATCCCCTTAATTGGATTGCCATTTTTGACAGCCCTCTTGATCTTCTCAATTAAATACACACAGTTTCGCCATCAACGCACTCAAGTTGACTTCAACCGCAATACGAGCCGTTTTGAACTGCAATGGCAATGGTTTAACTACGTCATTACTCGCTATAAAGGGTCACTTTCAGACATTATGTATACGTGTTGCTACAGCAGCAAAGATGGCGCAAAAGTCCTGATTACGGGTATCGAACCCTATTCCTTTGGTCACGGATTAACGGAACTGGAATGTGCTTGGTTGGCGCAAGAAATCCAAAGCTGGTTAAACCTTAAGTAAAGACGGCTTCAGAACTACGGGGAACTGCCGCATTAACTAACGGTAACAATGGGCCGGCTTGGTCGGTACCATTCACCGCCAAGTCGCTGTGACATAGGTAAATCCGCTCACCAGCACGCCCCAATAAGTCTCGCAAAATCCGCTGCAACCGTTGACTATCCGCCGCGATTTTATCGTCTTCTGTCCAAGGGCGTCCTGACCACTCATGGAGAAATAAGTTAGCGCCAAACAGAGTCGCTGCACCGCCTTTGTCCCAGAGAGGAGAACCCGCATCAAGCCAGAAGTGCCAACGGTGGAAGCGGCGATTGGCACGGTATTGGAAGATGGTAGCTAGAGTGATGGTGTTATTCGCTGCTGGGGCAAGGCGACGAACGGGGTGAGGATTGGCGGTAACGGTACCACGACGCAGCAGTTGGATGAACTGACCAATCGTTGTGTGGGCTGGGGTATCTTTCCTCGTTATCCCGGCTTGGCTTGCGGCATCAGAGGGCGTTTTCCGGAGGCGTCCATCGACTTCCCAGTAGTGTTGCGCGGTTTCCATCAGTTCCCGCAGTGCGGCTAACTGATCGTAGGGAAGGTTACTACCATTCCACAAGAATTTCTGAATTGCTCGGTCAAGAACGACGACGCAGGAGGGAATCAGCCGTTGTTGTTGTTGCGATCGCTGTAATTCTAACCATTGCACAATCTCTGTATAAGCGGCTGTTGCACGATGCCCCAATCTGTCCCAACGGGGAAAAGATTCCACGGGTAGCAAGTTGGGTTGTTCTAGGTTAGGGGAATAGCAGTAATCAGCGAGTAATCCTGCACGAACTGGGTCAATATGAGGTGTGGTGATCGGTGATTCCCCCTCGTCTAGCGGTACCTCTTGCTTGCGACTTAGAACCACCAGCATTTCGGCAACGGCATCCCGGTCAACTAAGCGTCCTAAACTCGGATAAACCAGGGCTAAGAGCGTTAGGAGGGCACGAATCATTGGCGAACTGATCAGGGGACGCTGGTCGTTCAGCGGTTCTACGGCTATGTTATGACTGGTGAGGATTTCGGTGAGTGTATAGCGTGCGATCGCATCTAAACCAGGAGCAATAACCGCAATTTCTCCGGGTTGCACTTGTCCCGATTGTACGCCTTCAATAATCACCTCAGCCGTCTGCCTTAACAGTGCGGCACGAGAGGTGGTTTGCATGGACTGTAATGACTCCGGTAGTGTAGACAAAATCACTGAGTCGCTGACTAAATCTACAGCAATACCTCCTAAAGGTTCTGCTAGGGAACCAATCGGTAGTGTATCCAAGCTTTCAATCTGGCAACGTCCTGCCAAGCCCTCCAGGTAGTTGGGGTCAGCATTCAAGCCCAAGCGTACCTTACCATCAGGGTTGTAGGTAAATGCGCCAACCGCTCCTTGGTCTAAGAGAAGCTCAAATAAGTCGCGTGCGATCGCAGGATAATCATCTACATCATCGGCTAGTATCGCTTGACATCGCTGTCGCAAATGCTGCTGATACGTTGCATCTTGCAACAGTTCAGACCAATACAAGTCGCAAATTATTCCATACGTCAGAAACCCCTGATCGAGACACCAACGCCGCCAGTTCAGGAGCATCTGTCCAATACACTCCCAAAGTTCCGGTGTCCCCTGATCCTCCAGGAAACCCGCTTCGAGAAGGCTTGGAATATCCTCAACGGCTGTCCCACTCACCGCCGCCAACTGCAACAAGTCCAAAATCCGACGCACTTTCGCATCCTCATTCGCCCCTGGTAGCTGTGTTCCCCAGCGTTCCAACTCAGCCTGCCACAACTGGGTTGCCAACTCTTGCTCGGTTTCGGGACGTAGCCGCAAGGGAAACTGTGCCCTGAGATTCAACCGCTGAATTAATAGCGGCCAAAATAGCATCACCTCATCCTGAAAAAAACCTAATGGTGTTTTAGACAGTATTGGGTACCGTCCTTGGATTGCCATTGTCAACCGATCAGCCAAATCCCGCCGGGTATCGTCATTGGCCGCAAATACTAATATTCCTGGGGCAAGCCTTTTGTCGCGACGGCTCATCCGCGAGAAGGGACGAGAAAGCGATCGTGACTTACCGATGTCCGCTTCAATCCATTGGCAAAATTGACTCACAAGGCGAGTTGTCTTGCCACTGCGCGTTGCTCCAGTTATCCAATGTGAATGTTGAAGCACCAATCTCTTTTGTGTAAATCTGTTAACATACCACGTACATGGTATCTAAAATCTCTGGCATTACAGAATGTCAGAACTTACCGGAATTACCTTCTATTTTGAAACCTTTGTTTCGATGAAGCTAAACTTTCTCTTCCGTACTGCCAATCGATGGTTCTCCGATACACCAGAAAGAGCCTTAGACCAAGCTTACAAAGCTGCCTTAATGATTAAAGTCATTGAAGATGAGCATTTTAATGGCAAAAAAATATCCGCTGAATCTGCTAACTACGGCGATAGTGTAATTTCCTATTTCGAGTCAGAGCTAAAGAAATACTTGAAAACTGTCAAATTTAGACTGGCAGAATTTCGAGGCAGTCGCTCTATTTTCAGCAATTCTGAGCAAAGAATGCTGAATGCCAATCGTACAGATACATTTAATAATTCTAGTCAATATTATTCTAATGAACTCAATGAAAAACAGTCAATTATTTTTGAAAAACTGAATTTCATTGATGAAATAATCAGTAAGTATATAGAAAAGAAATCTCCTATACCTTCGGCTTCTTTAATCCCAATACCTCAACCCAAAGCCAATCAAGTTATCCAAACTAGCTCCAATCAACTTGTTACTGACCAAACCCCTAAACAACCCAAGTCTTTGCAAAAAGAAGCTGTAACCAAAAGGGGTGTAGTAACTAATGTTGAGACGGTTTCTGACAAGACAGGTGTATTACCCAGGTCAATTTTAAGGACATTTAATAGAATTCAGAGTGAATTAGATCCCAAAGCTGAAGAAGAAGTCGTTAAAAATTTCCGCAACTCTAAACTTAAAACAATAATTTCCCTTAAATTTATCCTTACCTTAATTATTGTTCCCATTCTAACCCATCAAGTCACAAAAACCTTAATTGTTGGTCCGGCTGTTGACCACTTCAGAAGCGATAACAACCCAGTTATCTTCTTAAACCTTGATATGGAAGAGGAAGCTTTTGTTGAATTGCAGCGGTTTGAAGAAGAACTAAAGTTTAAGAGTTTGCTAGGTTTTTCTCCTGAACTGTCTCAAGAGAAAAGGGAAGAGCAAGTGAGAGAAAAAGCCGTTGAAATGGCAAAAGAATATAGAGATCGAAGTGCCAATGCTATTAAAAATATTTTCTCAGATCTCCTTTCCCTTGCCGCGTTTGGTTTGGTTATTTTTAGCAGTAGGCAAGATATTATAGTTTTAAAATCTTTTATGGATGATATTGTTTATGGTCTCAGTGATAGTGCCAAGGCGTTTATCATTATCTTGTTTACTGATATGTTTGTGGGGTTCCACTCACCTCATGGCTGGGAAGTCATCCTTGAAGGTGTATCCAAACATCTAGGAATTCCAGAAAGCCGAGATTTCATATTTTTGTTTATTGCAACGTTCCCAGTTATTTTGGATTCGGTTATTAAGTACTGGATTTTCCGCTATCTAAATCGGGTGTCACCTTCGGCAGTGGCTACTTATCGCAATATGAATGAATAAGGATAAGCTGGTAATGCTCATAAACCGTTGACTAATTCTTTTTAAGTCAGTGCCATTCCGCTTAGATGGTCAGTCAGTAATTATTGGAACTTTGTTTTTGAAGAATATCACCACTGATTGACTCTGAGTTTTGTTGCAAAACTTCAGCCATACTCTTATAAATTAAAGCTTTGAGAATTGACTGTTCCTCTGGACAACGGTAGAGAATGGTAGGGTCTTCCGGTAAGTCTTTCATACCCTCAATAATTGTATAGTAATTGGGAATTTGGTTGAGGACGCAATTAATCAACTTATGCCGCCATTGCTGGATTGAAAAGGCTGCTTGATAGGGTTGTTTAAGACAATCTTCTAAGACACTGTCAACTTCTTTAATTACTAAATGCAAGGTTAAGTTAATTAACTTAGGAAGCATTCATTACCTCAAGTTTCAATGATTTAGTTTTGATTTGTATGATGATTGTTCTGGAGCCTTCCCTAGGTCGTAATAGCTAAAAATAGAAATTTATTAGCACTGACTCAGCCTTCAGTAACACTAAGTTGTTGGCAAGGAATAAAAGAACTGTTAGTCTTTGTGCAAACTTCTAAAAAACCTTCTAGCCCAGCATCAAACATCTCACGCTGACCAGGAAAGATAACTCGCTCAAAATTAAACTTGGGACTATTTGTAATTCGGATAACTTGAACTTGACTAGTGGTGTTGATGTAGAAACATAAAATTTTGCGATCACTTTTAAAAGCGGTGGCTTTCTCAGAGGCAGTAAGTATCGACATCAGAGTTCTGGTGAGAGTGAGTAGAAGAAAGCACCTGGGAGATAGACCGATAGGCAAGTTAGGTAGCAGTTGGCGTAGAAGACATACACATTAAAAGGTCTACCGTTTACATTTGTTCGGTACTCCCAGGTATGGCATAGGAGTTGGTCATTAAAAAGATAACTATTTCTGTATGCGTTGCACTTCTACCTAGCAACAGAACTAATGTTAACTATCTGTGTAACCTCAGTTACAACGCAGCCGAGGGAGGGAAGGTTATCTATGAAGATTTTAATTTTCTACACAACAACATTACTGCTCCTCAGCCTAGCTGCCCATCGTTTCGCGATAATGCATTAAAGTACAAACAGCTAATTCCTTACTACTCTCTCAATTGGGTAGTGTATGAAGGAAGCAAACTCTTTATGATCACCTCAAGTCAAAAGAATATTCAAGGTTTAATATGAACGTGGATATGTTTGCTAAGCAAGTACAAGCCATTCACTGGCGCTTAGCTGATATGTACCGAGGCGCAGATGGTGCGCTACAGCCAACATCAGATTTACTGCTACCCGTTGCCTTCAAAGAACTCGGTACAGCCTCAGAAGCACTACAGGTAGCTGCAGAACAACTGCTTGAGCAGACTGAAAAACTAGCCACAACACGAGCGCAGGTTGAAGCAGAACGGCAACGCTACAAAGAACTCTTTGAGTTCATGCCAAATGCTTACTTGGTAACCGATGACCAAGGGAAAATTCTGGAAGCTAATCGTGCTGCGGCTACTCTCCTCAACATTGAGCAATCATTTCTACCTGGTAAACTGCTTGTTAGCTTCATTCCTCCCCAAGAACGTCGGACATTTCGCAACAAGCTTCTCCAGATGCATCGGTCTGAATGGGTACAGGAGTGGGCACTGAGTCTACAACCCCGTCATGGTGAAGCCTTTGAGGCGACTGTGAATATATCCGTTGTTCGCGAGGTTCTAGACCAGGCGGTTACCCTGCATTGGATAGTACGGGACATCAGCGAGCGCAAGCGGGCACTTAAGGCGCTTAATACTAGTGAGTATGACTCTTACCATGATCGTCCTTGGCATTGCTATTCCAAAGGTGAGCTGATTCACCTAGAACCTTCGCTGTTGTACATTGTTCGTCAAGGTCTGGTAAAGCTAAGCACAATGAGCGAAAGCGGCGACGAGATATTGATGGGGTTGGTCGGGTCATCAATGCCTTTTGGCTCTAGCCTGACCTCACTGCCGATATACCAAGCCATTGCATTTTCGGATGAAGTTCAGTTAGTTAACATTTCCCTATCAGAAATTGCAGGTTCTCCTCATCTTACTCAAGCTCTTTTGTCGCATATCAACGCACGCTTACGGCAAACTGAATTACTTTTAGCCATTGCTGGAAAGCGACAAGTGAAAGACCGTCTATATCACCTATTGCAGTTGTTAAAAAAGGAAATTGGTCAAAGTGTTAGTCAAGGTACTCGTTTGACTGTTCGGATAACGCATCAGGACTTAGCAGATGCCTGCTGCACGACGAGGGTGACAATCACACGATTGCTTAGTAAGTTCCGCCAAGAAGGTAAGATTACTTTTGATTCTAAGCAGCACATGATTATAAAGAATGAAATTTAACGGAAGTGCTTGTTATCTGTGAACCGTTAACAGGTCATAGTTAACAAGCCTCTGAGTGTTCTTCTATACAGATTTATATGACTAATTTTATCCTTTAGATAGATGGACTTGTACAGAAAGCAAATCTCTAGATAGAGTTAAAACAAATGAGCTTTTAACTAAAACTATAAATATAGGATTTCCTAAGTACTCAGTCTCGCTAGGAAAGGCTAAATATTTTCTAAATTTGAATAGAAGGAGTTCAACATGCCTGGTCAAATGTGTTGGTTACCTGTTCTTGGAGCAGGTGAAGAAAAGGTCTTACACTTACGGAATTATCCCAATGAACCTTGGAAACCTTACACAGCTTGTTCAAGCTATTTCGTTTCTGACTACACGATACCACAGGGTTCTAAAGGATGGGCAACCTATCAAAGACTAATTAAGAATGGCTGGACTATAGTGCCCAATGCCCAAGCCTATAGTTTACAAAAATCAGCAAAACTCGAATTGAAAGTCTAGTTCCTACTGTTTGTGTCAAAAAGCTTTGCCTTCAAGAAAACGTTAAGCTGCTTATTTGACACAGGAGAGGATTAGCGCAAGGAAATAATAGGCGATCGCAAAAACCAAATAAGTAAAAGGAGGTTGAAAATCAATGAATCCAAGTTTAATAGCAACACCAAAATTTACAAGGAATCAAAGAATCCGCTTTGCTGGCAGCTTAGGCAAAATCAAAAGCTATCAGCCTGGTTCAAATACCTGGACTTATGTTGTTGAGATGGAGATGGAACAAAACCCTGATTTTGATAGAGTTGGCAACGAGGCAAGCATTCTCCTCGATGAAGCAGACATTAATGGGTATTAAAAAAAGGCAGAGGGCAGAAGGAACAAAGGCTGATACTTTCTACTTTTGGCTCCGTTGTTAACGGGTTACTTATTTCTGCTGCGCTGCACGAGGCTTCTCACTTAATCGCTTACGTTATCAACTTGCATTCTCTAAGTTTTCTCCTAAAATCTGGATGATGGGACACCATGATACATTGGTGGTGTTGGGCAATACGCTGCGTCCATAGCTGTAGGTCAGATTTAGGAGACAAAGATGTTAACGCTCTCACCAATCAGTGACATCATTCAACAGCAACGCGAATTCTTTGCCACTGGCAAAACGAAAGATGTTGCCTTTCGCCTGGAACAACTTAAGCGTCTCAAGCAAGCGATTCTAGACAACCAAGCCGCTATCCTTGAAGCCGTTAATGCTGACCTCAACAAACCTGAATTTGAGGCGTATGCAACTGAGATTGGTGTAGTTAGAGAGATTGATTACGCCATCAAGCATCTCAAGTCTTGGGTTAAGCCCAAAAAAGTCAGCACGTCTATTGAGCAATTTCCCTCCTCCGCCTGCATTTATCCTGAACCGCTGGGAGTCGTGCTGATCATCAGCCCTTGGAACTACCCGTTTCAGTTGATGATTTCTCCCTTGGTAGGTGCGATCGCAGCAGGCAATTGCGCGATTCTTAAACCCTCAGAACTTGCGGCGAATACGTCCCGCATCGTCACCCAGATTACCGAAAAAACGTTTGACCCTAGCTATATCACCTCTATTGAAGGTGGTGTGGAAACAAGCCAACAACTCCTAGCCGAAAAGTTTGACCACATCTTTTTCACAGGTGGCACGAAAATTGGTCAAATCGTCATGGAGGCAGCAGCTAAACACCTAACACCCGTAACCCTAGAATTAGGCGGCAAGAGTCCCTGTATTGTCGATTCAAATGTCCATATAGAACACGCTGCCAAACGAATTGCTTGGGGCAAGTTTATCAATGCGGGTCAAACTTGCATTGCCCCGGATTATCTTTTAGTGGATCGCACAGTTAAAAATGACCTGTTGACGAGCATCAAACAGTACATCCAAGAATTTTACGGCGATGACCCCGCTAAAAGCCCCGACTATGGCAGGATTATTAACCAACGGCACTTTGAACGGCTTGCCTCATTTTTGAACGAGGGTCAACCTTACATTGGGGGTCAAATTAATCCAGAGGAACGATACATTGCTCCTACTGTCATTGATGGGGTCGATTGGGATACACCAGTAATGCAAGAGGAAATCTTTGGCCCAATTCTGCCAGTACTGGAATACTCAGACTTGTCAGAGGCGATCGCTAAAATTAATGCACGTCCAAAACCCTTAGCCTTGTACCTCTTCTCCAAAGATCAGCAGAAGCAGGAACGAGTCTTACGGGAAACCTCATCTGGGGGAGTCTGTATTAATGACACGGTGATGCAGGTGGGTGTCTCGGAACTGCCGTTTGGTGGTGTTGGTTCTAGCGGTATTGGCAGCTATCATGGCAAGGCAAGTTTTGATACCTTTTCACACCAGAAGAGTGTATTGAAGCGATCATTTTTACTTGACCTAGATTGGCGGTATGCTCCTTATCAAGGCAAGCTAAAACTCATCAAGCGGATTATCGGGTAAAAGTTTTAAGGAAAGGTCTTGTTATTTCCGGGTAGTCTTAAAGGGGAATCTCGCTCTCGCGGGAGCAAACAGGCTATGTTTCACCTGTTCATCCCAATGAAACCCCCATTCAGGTAGAGGTGTGTGTTTTCAGGTCTTTCCCAAACTAGCTCTCGTCAAAGAAAAATTGTTAACGTTGTCCTCCGGCACGGTTGGGGTTATATGCGAGGACTTCTCCTTGGGGGGAAAACTGAAGAACCTTCACTACCCCCCCCATTAGTGCTATGTAATATATTGGTGGAGCTTGGCCCTGTCTACGTTAAGCTTGGACAACTGCTTAGTACGCGCCCCGACCTGTTACCCCCACCCTATATTGAAGCCTTAACATCCCTGCAAGCTGAAGTCCCACCAGTGGCTTGGGAAGCAGTAGAAGCGATTATCCGCAAGCAGCTTTCTCAACCAATAGAACAAATTTTTAGCATTATTCATCACCAACCTGTTGCCGCCGGATCGATCGCCCAAACTCATCGCGCTAGGCTTATTGATGGACGTGAGGTGGCATTAAAAATACAACGCCCAGGCATTGATAGAGTTGTCGAGCAAGATATTAGGTTGCTTCGCGGCTTGGCACGGTTGGTCAATCGCACGGCTGTGGGGCAGTATTACAATCTAGTCTCTGTCGTTGAGGAATTCGCGAGTGCCTTGCGGGCTGAGCTAAATTTTACCCAAGAAGCCAGTTACACTGACACGCTACGGCGCAATCTCTCCAAGAGTTTTTGGTTCGATCCGCAAAAGCTCGTTCTTCCAGAAATTTATTGGGATTTGACGAGTGAAAAGTTACTCGTTATGGAGTGGCTGACTGGCGTTCCCCTATTACAGGCAGACATGAAGGGGACAAACTATGGGGGCAATGCCAAAGCCGAACGCCAAGCCCTTGCCGATTTAATTGTTAGAGCTTATTTTCAACAATTTTATATCGACGGCATATTTCATGCTGACCCTCACCCTGGAAATCTGTTTTATATTGAGCCAGGGCGTATTGCTCTGATTGATTTTGGTTTGATGGGTCGTTTAGACCCCCGCACGCAGCAGATTTTGATCGAACTAATTTTGGCGATCGCAAACTTAGATAGCAAGCGGTGTAGCCAATTAACGCTGGAACTGGCAGAATCTACTATCCCTGTGAATCTTGCTCACTTAGAAAATGACTTTGACCGATTGCTACGACGTTACTACAACCTAAACATAGCGGAAATTAACTTTAGTCAGTTAACCTATCAGGTGTTGCAAATTGCCCAGAAACACAAAATTCGTGTTCCCAGCAACATGGGATTGTATGCCAAGACTCTTGCCAATCTAGAAGGGGTAGCTCGCCAACTCGACCCTGATTTCAATTTAATCGAGCAAGTTAAACCCCTAATGGCAGATTTATTCCGGCAACGATTAATTGGACATGCTCCCCTGCAAGACCTTTTAAGAGCAGCCCTGGATATCAAATCCCTATCCCTAGAGGCTCCTCGCCAATTGGAGATGTTATTAGATCGGGTGACTTCTGAAACATTGCAATGGAACATAGCCGTGCGAGGACTTGACCCAATTCGCCGTAGTCTCCATAGTGTAGGTAATCAACTAACCTTCGGGATTGTGACAGCCGCTATCCTGATTGGTGCTGCAATGATTTTTTCCCAAGCTCCCAGTAATCCAATTTTCTTTTGGGTGAGCGGTAGTCTCTTTGTGGTGGCTAGTGTAATCGGCTTGTGGTTGATAATCAGCATGATTAGAAGTGGACGAGTGAAGTAGTTAGAGTTCAATAAGAACTGTACGCAAACAATAAAGTTCTTTACTAAGTGGCACACAGGTACAAATACTTAGAATAGAACTGTTTACTATCTGTATGCAGGACTGCCTAGACGGAGCCAGTTCCTACGATAATCACCTTCCAAGTCGTGTTCAGAACACGTCACGCGAAGTGAGATGAGCTTCTATTTCCTGACGCGATCGCCAAACAGGACGCAACTTTTTACTCGCGAACAGCCTCAACTGCTCACCTCTATTATGGGAGTCAGGTTGAGTGGCATTGCCGTAACTCGTCAGCGCCATTGCTCGGACTGGGTTAGAAAATTCGATCGCGGCAACATAGGACTCTCCTCCAATAGCTTCAAAACGCTGGTCTTCTGATGGAACAAACCAAAGCGTTCGGAAAAGACCGAGGTCATCGGCACCCCCATTAGCAGGCAAATCCATGTCGCCAACACGCAAGCGGAAAACGTCTCCCCACGGTACGTCCAACGCTCCATAAGCAGCCTCGACCTTAGTAGCTGCGGATTCCAGTGCTGCCAGAGCGCTAGTTGGATCGGCAAGACCATCAGGTGTCGCAAATGGGGCATTCTCATCCCAAGGAATGGCAAACAAGTTGGAGAAATCGACAGCTTGCTGCCAGAAGGCAAAAAGTACTGCACCACGGCTATTGGCATCAGCCTTACGATCCCAAGCACTTAGCACATCAGCCGCCCGACGTGCCAACTCTCCACCCTGCTGTTGTGCAGCAGCAATTAGATCGTCGAGCAAGCGATCAGCTAGTTCCATGCGTGTCGAGTGCTTGTACTCGACCATTTCCTCGAAGGAAATTTGTTTATCCTCAGCAAGCATATGAGCAGAGCGTTGCGCCCGGAACTCCATGAAACTGTGTGGTGCCATGTAGGGTGGATAGTTATCCGGATTGATTGCAGGTGGGAATGTTGTTGTCCAGGGTGGATCGTTGGCATTCTGTAGCCAGCCGCTTGGTGGATCGATTACGCGGGGTAAATCGCGGTAGGGGTGAAGTTTCGTCCACAACGTAGCCGATGTGTTGCCAGGAATGATGCTTGACCAAGATTCAAAATCGCCTTGACTTCGGACTGGCACTTGACCATTAAATAGATGCAGAATGTGTCCGTCTCGATCTGCATACATCACAGTGAACATCGGAATCTGTAAGCGCTGGAGAGCAGTTTCAAATTCAACCAGGTTTTTGGCACGCGCCATATCCCACCATTCCTCCAATGCCCCAGGCTGGTCAAGTCCGACGACCCGTAAGGCAATGACTTTGCCGTCTTTCTCGGCAACAATTGGCCCGTGAACGGAGCGTCGTACTATTAATGGTTCTTGACGTAGAGTGCCGTCAGCCTGCCTAACTTTAAGGGGTTTTTCTTCTGTCTCAAAGGCTCGAACCTTACCGTCAAACTGGTATCCTCCATTTGCTAGTGTCAGTTCGTAGGCATCCCATCCATCATGGGTGTTTACGGTGTGAGTCCAGCCTTGATAATCGTTGAATGCAATGTTTAAAACGGGGATACCGACCAGTGATGCTCCATAGGCATCGATACCTGGGGCAGTCAGTTGGGCTTCATACCAAAGGAATAAATCAGACCAAAGCAGGTGTGGGTTTGCCAGCAGCATCGCGTTTCCACTGGCAGATTGGGAAGGTGCGATCGCCCAACCATTAGAACCCATTTTTTGCCCAAACGCGGTACTAGCAGACTGCTCTTCGCTAATGTCTTCCACGCGATCGGGATTGACAACAAACGTGAAATGAAGCACCCGCTGGAGGTGAGCCAGTACATCCACTGCGCTCACTGGCAGTACAGTCTCAACTTCGTCATCAATTAGCTCGGCATGTTCTTTGGCATAGGCGTTAATCCCTTTGGCGAAGGCATCTAGATAGCCGCGAAAGGTTGGGCTTTGCCTGTCGTACCATTGACGAGAGCGATCGGGAACTCCCATTGTTTGAACCCACCGATCTGACTCTAAGTAATCTTCACCCCAGTATTCTGCTGCCCGTCCTCGTGCCTGCCCGTAGAGACGCAGAATGAGGTTACCGTGACTTTGCATCTGCGCCCACCCAAAGGCGTGGAACAGCTCCTTTGCATTCTGGCTATAGATATGAGGAACCCCATAGGTGTCCCAAAGAACTTCAGTCTTTTTTGACTCAGCAGCGAGGCTGTGGATGCCTGTGAGTAAGGTAAAGACAAGAGTGAAAAGCAGGAGTAGTCGGAGCGATCGCTCAAAGGGCAACGGCAGAGGCGATCGCCTTCTAAAACCAGTTTGTTTTGACAGTACAGAGAACATTTATTTTTAAACAATGTTTGATATAAATTGACAATTTAAGCTTCCTGTGCAGTAGCTACGTGTCGAAATTAATCAGGCAAGAGCCTGCACTAGCCAACAGCAGCATCGTGGTCAGGCATTACCTTCTCCACATCCCGCAACATCGGGAAAGCGTACCCTGCCAAGCCAATGAGCAACATGCAGATAGCACAGAACACATATAGTAGTGCCATCCCTGCACCTGCCCCCGTGCCGAATATCCAGCCAAACACGGGAGCGAGACTTCCTCCCGGCTTCATTGCTGGTTCAAAGACGTAATCCGCCAGAGAGCCGCCGAGCAAGTAGCCGATGGGGGAAGTAACCATCACGCTCATGGAACTCGCAGCAAACACTCGCCCTTGCCAATCAGGTCTTACCTTGCTCAACCAAATCGCTTGAGAGCAACTGCCAAGAAAGGGGAAATTAAAAGAGGAACAGAACTGTGCTGGAACCCAAATCGACAGGTTCTGACCCAATCCAAATACAGTTTTGCTCAAGCCCGCCCCCACCATGCTCATGAGTACGGCATGGATTCGGCGCTTTGGTCCCCCCCAAGTACTCATGAGCGACGCTCCAAACACGCCACCCACACCTGCTGCCATCGACACGCTTGCTAATGCGGTGGCATTATTATCAGAGCGGGCAAGAACCATTGGCGAATAGACAGCAGCGCCAAAGTCATGAGCTAG
Source organism: Symplocastrum torsivum (assembly GCF_059505465.1). Classification (NCBI taxonomy): domain Bacteria; kingdom Bacillati; phylum Cyanobacteriota; class Cyanophyceae; order Oscillatoriales; family Microcoleaceae; genus Symplocastrum; species Symplocastrum torsivum. Next base: position 76,891 of record NZ_JCACKQ010000045.1, read on the forward strand.
CTGGAACACCGACATTACTACAACCAGTGCCATCAGGCTGGGACGCGCCAAGATGTAGCGGAAGCCGAAGAAAAGTTCCTGTCGGATGTTCTTTCGGGGTTGCGGTTCTGTCGGAGTGCGGGGAGGTTGGGGAATGGGTACGAGGAGTAGTGTTGTAACTGCGATCGCAAATGTTATGAAATCAATGCACAAAATTCCGCTCAGACCAATGACATAGTAGAAAGACGCTGCTAAAGCAGGGGCAATAATATCGGCACCGTAACTCGCTAGGAAATCCAAGCTGCTGGCGCGACTATATTGCTCCTTGGGAACTAGCAGCGAGACTGAGGCAGAGTAGGCAAGTAACTGAAGGCAGCTAAACGCACCGTTGATTGTGCTGGTTACATAGATATGCCAGATTTGCAGGTTGTTGGTCAGATAGAGCAGGAGGATGATGAGTGTGGAAAGACCTACTGCCGCGTCACAGGCAACAAGCAGTAATTTACGGTTCCAGCGATCGACAATCATCCCAGCCAAGGGCGAAATCAAGACGTTCGCTAGACGGTTAAAGAAATAAACCAAGGCTAATGCTGTTGCTTGCCCCGTCAGTTGCCAAGCCCAGAGGGTAAGGGCAAAGGTGGTCATGTAACTGCCGACAATTGAGGCAGTCTGACCGCTCCAGATGATGAGGAAGGTACGCAGACTAGCAAGCTGTTTTGTTATCCTCATCACGTCTTGCTTCGCTCCTCGATTAGGTACTTAAACAAGTCGTCGAGGACGAGGTTGGCTGTCAGAGGGCTACCAATAGTCCAATGGTCTTCCACCTGATAAACCCTACCTTGCTCAACTGCGTCCAGCTTCAACCAGAGAGGGTCTGACTTGAGCCGATTCAGATTCTCTCGCGCCGATCGCACGGTTGCTAGAGTATCGCTGTGACTCCACGCTAATATGACATCCCCATCGGCATAGCGCATTAGCTCCTTGCTTATCCTCTCCCCCATCATCCTGCTGTTGTCCCGAACTTGAGCCGGTGGACGAGGTAATCCGATATCTTCCAAAATTGTGCCGCCAAAGGAATTCTGGAAGAAGATGAATATCCCCTCCGGATAAACACCGATGAGTGAAATGCTTGTTTGCTTCAGTCGTCCCATCTGAGCTTTAAAGCGTTCTATACGCTCGTCGTACTGAGCCATCAATTGTTTTGCCTTATCGGTCATTCCCAGCGCCTCGGCGTGTAGCGCCAACGCTTCCTTCCATTCACCAATTCTGAAATCGGTAATAACAGTGGGCGCAATTTTCGAGAGCTTATCGTAAACTGGCTCGGCGTTCCATTTTTGAGCCAGAATCAGGTCAGGCTTCAAAAGGAGAATTTTCTCAAGGTTTACTTGTTCGCTGTAGCCGAGAATCTCAACATCCTTGAGTTTGTCGAGTACAAATGATGGCACATTCGATACTGCGCCGATAGGCTGAACGCCCAAAGACAAGAGACTTACGACTGCATCGCTAACCAGTGCAACGACTCGCTGGGGATGAGCGGGGACACAAGTTTCACCCAGAGCGTGCTTGACCATTCGGCAGGGAGATTCCAGCCGCTCTTGTGTCTTTGGAGAATCGCCATCGTGGGGTGCAGCCTTCACGGATTCAGATAACTGTGAGCCAGTAGAAACAGAATCTTGGGATAAACTGCCGCTGCAAGCGCAGACTAGCCCAAAGGCAAGCAGTGCAAACAGGCACAGTTGGATAACCCTCAGAGTCAATTTAAGCCCTGGCCAATGGCATGAAGCCGTTGGCGAATTTGAAAAACCTAACCCCCCAACCCCCTTCCCTGCAAGGGAAGGGGGAGCAGAACTCCCCTCTCCTCTTAGAGGAGGGGCTAGGGGAGGGGTCAGACCTCTCGTGAATTTTCTCTTTCTCCCCATATCCCCATCTACTATCTTTGAACGCAACTCGGTATCAATCCTTGCATCACCAGCTAACGCGGTAGCCAACACTTATTGTTCTGCCACTGGCTGGACTGACAAAACTCTCAAAGCCGCTCCGTAGCGATTGGTCGTAGGCTTGGAAATATTGATTGTCGAGCAAATTCCGGATGCCGATTTGGAGCATTCCAGGACCGAGTTGGATGCTGCCAAGATAATCCAAAACAACATAGCTCTCGACGGGTGAAAGATCGATTCCGTCTTCAAAAGCGCGATCGCGATTGCCTACTAACACAGCCTGAAGACGATTCCGCCAACCTGGAGTGGTTTGATGCTCGACAAAGGCAGTCAGCTTCAACGGTTGGATGCGATCGTTTCCGAGAGCTAAGTACCCTTCATCATCATCGGGAAGATCGACCTCCCCTTCTGACCAACCCAGCGTACCACCTAGCGAAAAACCGCCACCGGGCTGCCAATCGAGAGTTGCTTCTATGCCGTAAATCCGCTCTGGAGCGCGGACAAGTTCAAAGAAATCATCAGTAGGTATGAGGGCTGCGCCCAAATCGGATTCGTTGAAGAAACCAGCTAAAGACACCTGCACCTTAGACCAATTGCCGCGTACCCCGATTTCGTAATTGTTAACCTTTTGCGGTTGAAGATCGCGCACGCTGCTTTCAAAGTTAAATCCGGCGGGTGGCGCAAACAGAACATCTACCAGATTGGGCACTGAAAAGCCCTGAGCATAGTTGGCATACAAACTCACTTCATCGGTGGCTTGATAGACAGCACCGACATTGAAGACAATATCATCAAAGTTACGTTTGCCGCCTTCTACCTCGTCACCCAAAAAACTGGTGTAGCTGGGAACGCTAAGATCAAAGCGATCGTAACGCGCTCCACCGCTTAGAGCGACGCGATCGCTCACGTCCCATTGCAGTTGGGCAAACAAACCCAGGCTTTCGACATCATAAGGAGGAACAATAGTCTCCTCACCAATTTTGCGGAATACTCGCCCCTCACTGTTATCGAACTCTTCAGAATCGAAAAGATTTCTGAAAAAGGAGTTCTCCTCGTTTGCGTAGTCGGCTCCCCAAAGGAGGCTGACCGTTTCCTCTTGATTAAAGGGTGTCTCAATCTGCAACCGTGCGCCCCAATTTTCGGCTTCCACAACCCTTTGGTCAATACCCTGATCGCGGTTTCGCCGATCGCGACCTTCAGTGTAAACTGTGTTATCTCGGAAGTAGGCTTGCAGCCCAAGCTGACTACCGAATACATTCTGGTTCGTGTAATTGAGATTGAGGGCAGTATTGCGATCGCTTTGCGGGGAAGTGCCAATGAAGTCGATGCCCTCTTCAAAAACGATGGCGCGGGGTTTTTGTATGCCAGGAATATCGTCAATAATTGGGTCTGAGATCGCGTTGGTATCTCGTTCAGTAGAGTAGTGACTGGCACTCAGTTCCAGCCGTTGTTGGTCATTAATGTCCCATCCCACCTTACCGAGTAGGTTGAAGGTTTCGCTTTCATCTATCCCCTGAGTGATGGCAAGGCGATCGCCTTCGGCATCAAAACTTGCTCCAACATCGTCCCGCGATAGATTAATGATCAAGTCAACATCGCCTTCATTGATCTCAAGTCCATACTCTTGGTAATTACCAAAACTTTCTGCTTCCAACTCTCCTAATGCCGCCGTGACACCTACTTCTACCGTAGTCCTCAGCCGTTGCTCTTCATTGGGCTTTCGCGTAATGATGTTGATGACACCGCCAGTTGCTCCTTGACCATAGATCGCACTTGGTCCGCGCACCACCTCAATGCGCTCGATGGAAGCTGGATCGATTGTTTGTAGCTGTCTGCCAAAATTACCAGAATTCGTATTTTGAGGGACACCGTCAATTAAAACTAGGGGCGCACGACCCCGCAAAGAAGCGGTTGTATCAGTGAAAGCCCTTTCGGTAGGAGGTCCATAGCCAGGAACTGTTTGAGCAAGAATGTCTTGTACGTCCCTTGTAACGGTGGCTTGTTGCTCGATCTCGTCACGAGTAATCACCGTCACCGATCGCGGCACTTTTGGTAACTCTTGTGCCGTGCGCGTTGCAGTGACTACAATTTCAAGTTCTGTTTCTTCCCCATCTCCGATAAGCTCTTCTTCCCCATCCTCTAGCACTGGAGCCAAACTTAGAGTCAAACCGCTCTCAGTCGAAATCACCTCCACCGTCGGCGTTCCCGTCTCTCCAATGACGGCAACTTGGATACTATTCGCATCGAGCTGAGTCACACTGACAGAACTAATTCCTTCTGCTGGGTTGTCTGCGCGAAACTCGTCACCCTCTGGAAGCACTAGCACGGCATTGGGGATATCAGCAATTAAGCTATTGCCCTCACTTCGGGTTTCTACTTCTAGCGAGTCTCCATCTTGGGTTTCTAAAATGACTTCAAAGCCGATGTCTGTTGGGTTAAGTCGTACACTTGTTACTTGTGCAACACCCGACTCGACCTGAGCGACTGGTGATGAACCTGCTGAGTTTGGCACAGACTCCTGAAATAACCCCTCCGCACGGGTAAGGGGAAACTCTATCTCGCTAAGACGGGGAATCGTCGTCCTTGGGAATTGAGAACTGGAAGCCTGGGGAGAACTTTTCTCCATCTCCCCATCTGGCACTGCTGTCCCTAAAGCTTGGTTGGGATTAGGCTGAGCCGAAACGCTCAAAGGCTCTGCCAGCACTGGCGGCATAATGCCAATACTGAGCAGTGCAATGATTGAAAACGGTAGATACAGTTTCATGACTTCTCCTCACCCCCAATAGGGGCAATCGAGTGTTGATTGTTCCCTAAAGGTTTTAATAATTATTCTCAATAGCACCCGCTCAGAATAAAACGGTAATGTTACTAAGGTCAAGAAAAGGATATGAAGATTTGTATAGTATTCCTACTTTGCCAAGAACTATAATCTGTACACCCAGCCTTTGAAAGTGTGTAATGCTTGTACCACTTGCCTTGTGCGGTAACTTCTTGTCTAAATTTGAATAGGTTAAAAATAAAAGTTCTGATAACTCCTTGACGAGATTAAAAGAATTGCTGTATCTTAACAAAGTCTAATCGAAAATAACTATCAACAAGCTCATGGAAGACCTCAACTAAAAACCTCATCAGGAAACACCTTGACCCTGAGGTCACTATCTTGCAAGTTTTTCCTTGACTGTATAGGTTCACAAGACTAAAAAACAGTACAACAGTAGTGCAACCCCATAGAGTTGCAGACTCACACTGCCAAGCTAAAGCATATTGAAGCGAACAAAGACCTGTTCCGAATGCTGGTTCAAGCATCCGGGTTCCTAATAGAGAGCCTTAGATGAAAGCCTTTGTTCACAGTTCTGGCACTTCCCAGCCGCGATTAGTAATACCAATTCGCTAAATACTTGCTACAAATATTTTTCTTGCTCCACCTTAAATAACAGGGTTGGGGGTGAATGTGTAGCGCCCTAAAAGTGAAATGCAATAACTGCCAGCGAATGAGATCGCATTCGTCAGTATTTCTTCGCCTTAACGAAATTGGGTTTAACTAAACTCGCCAGATTCAAAACGTCTGGTTTGCATCGAATCGAGTACGAAAAGTAATATGGCTCAACCTTTCAATGAGTATCCAGAAATCCTCCACAACTGCTCAACTTGGGTGGATCTTCTGCGCCAAAGAACTCTACATCAACCCGAACAACTTGCTTTCACGTTTTTGCCGGATGGAGAAACAGAAGGCGAACAGCTAACCTATCGAGAATTGGATCGGCGCAGTCGAGCGATCGCATCTCAACTTCAGGCTTTAAATTTAAGTGGCGAACGTGCCTTATTGCTTTATCCCCCAGGACTCGATTATCTGGCTGCATTTTTCGGGTGTTTGTATGCAGGAGTCGTCGCAGTTCCAGCGTACCCACCGCGCAACCAACGCAACACTCCTAGAATCCAAGCAATTTTGGCAGATGCACAGGTGGCGATCGCACTCACGACAACGGCAGTTCACTCCAAGGTGCAATCCCTCCTCACACAAAAAGCTGACTTGGGGAATTTACAGTGGCTGACGACGGATAACCTGGCGAGTGGGATAGAAGAGAGTTGGCAAGAGCCTTTTATAAAAAAAGATACGTTAGCGTTTCTGCAATACACTTCGGGTTCTACAGGAACACCCAAAGGGGTAATGCTGAGTCATGGCAATTTGCTACACAATGCCGCCATGACGTACCGCGTAATGGAGCATTCGCCCAGCAGTAAATTTATTTCGTGGCTGCCTGCATACCATGACATGGGACTCATCGGTGGTATATTGCAACCGCTGTATGGGGGTTTCCCGTGCATCCTAATGCCTCCAGCCGCATTTCTCCAGCGTCCTTACCGCTGGTTGCAGGCGATTTCCCAGTACAGAGGTACAACCAGTGGTGCGCCCAATTTTGCCTATGAACTCTGCATTCATAAAATTACACCAGAGCAACTCGATACACTGGACTTAAGCAGTTGGGATGTAGCGTTTAACGGTGCTGAGCCGATTCGGCAGGATACTCTGGAGCGATTTTGTGCAAAATTTGCACGCTGCGGCTTTCGTCCTTCAGCCTTCTATCCTTGTTACGGGATGGCGGAGGCAACGTTGATGGTTTCGGGTAGCCTCAAAAGCGCTCCGCCGACTGTCAAAACAGTCCGGGTAGATGCTCTAGAATGCAATCGGATTGTCGCGGCTGATGCTGATAACGAGGATGTTCGCACCTTGGTTAGCTGCGGTCAAAGCCTGCCAGAGCAGCAAATTGCGATCGTTCATCCCGAAACATTAACCCGTTGCCAACCTGATGAGGTCGGTGAAATCTGGGTATCAAGTCCAAGTGTGGGTCAGGGATATTGGAATCGCTCTGAAGAGACAGAGCCGACGTTTCAAGCTTACCCATCCGACACGGATACAACTGTGGAGAAAGAGCCTTTTTTACGAACTGGTGACTTAGGCTTTTTGCACAATGGGGACTTGTTCATCACAGGTCGAGTCAAGGATTTAATTATCATTCGCGGTCGCAACCTTTACCCTCAGGATATTGAACTGACCTCAGAACGCAGCCATCTAGCATTGCGATTGGGCAGTAGTGCAGCCTTTGCTGTTGAGGTTGAGGGTGAAGAACGCCTGGTGGTGGTGCAGGAGTTGGAGTTTCGCCAGAAGCCGGATGTTGAGGAAGTCATTGCCGCCATTCGTCAGGCAGTGGCTGAAGAACATGAGGTGCAAGTCTACGGGGTGGTTTTAATTAAGCCTGGGAGCATTCCCAAAACCTCTAGTGGCAAAATTCAGCGCCGTGCTTGTCGAGGCAAGTTTCTGGCAGGCGAACTGGATGCGATCGCTAGCAGTATTCTAGATACTTCTATTGTTGTAAACAATGAGAGGAGTCTAACCCGTGAAACCCTACTGGCAGTAGAGCCAGAAGAACGCCAGCAGCTTTTGGAGTCTTATCTTCAAGAGCAAGTAGCGCGAGTGTTGAGAGTAGCGCTCTCTGCAATCGATTGCCAGTCGCCTTTAAGCTGCTTTGGTCTTGATTCGTTAATGGTTTTCGAGCTAAAAAACCGGATTGAGGTTGACTTTGGGGTAGAGGTTGCGATCGCAGATTTCTTTGAAGGTACGAGCATTGCCCAACTAGCGACGCAAGTACTCAACCAAGTGACAGCAGCGGATTGGAAGCCCGTTTCGGTGTCTATCGAGCGAGTTCAGAAAACCTCTGCCGTTCATCCTCTTTCTTTTGCCCAGCAGCGATTGTGGTTCATCGACCAGTTGGAGAAGGGTAACCCTGCCTATAACATTTCCGTGGGAATTCGCCTAAAGGGTTCGCTAGATGTGGGGGCACTGGAGCAGAGTTTTAACGAAATTGTGCGGCGACACGAAGCACTGCGAACTAGCTTCAGCATTGCAGAAGGTCAACCCGTTCAGGTCATTGCGCCTTCTGTGACAGTGACTCTACCAGTGGTGGATTGCCAACAACTTCTCGAATTGGAGCATGAGTCCCGATACTGTTCGGATAAAGCCGACCTAACCCCCCCTACCCCCCTTCCCTACAAGGGAAGGAGGGAGCAATACTCCCCTCTCCTTGCAGGAGAGGGGCTGGGGGAGAGGTTAATCGAACAGTATTGGCATGAGTCCGAAGTACAGCGTATCGCTACCGAGGAAGGCCAGCAGCCTTTCGACCTGACGAGAGAACCATTATGGCGTGTCAAACTGCTGCGCTTGGGTGAACAGGAACACGTACTGCTGCTGACCTTGCACCACATTATCGGTGATGAATGGTCGGTCGAGGTGTTCATTCGAGAGATGGCAGTCCTCTACAAAGCATTCTTAGCTGATAGTCCCTTACCTCTATCAGAACTGCCCGTTCAGTACGCTGACTTTGCCTATTGGCAGCGGCAATGGCTTCAGGGAGAACTGCTGGAAACTCAGCTTTCGTACTGGAAGCAACAACTCAACGGTGTTCCGTCAGTTTTGCAACTGCCCACAGACCACCCGCGACCCGCTGTTCAGACGTATCGAGGAGCGCGTCAATCGCTGGAGTTACCCAAATCACTCGCTGATGCGATCCAAGTGCTATCTCGTCAAGAGGGTGTCACGCTGTTCATGGTACTCTTGGCAGCATTCCAGACGTTCCTCTACCGCTATACAGGGCAGGACGATATTCCTGTAGGCTCACCGATTGCCAACCGCAACCGCAGCGAACTTGATTTACTAATTGGCTTTTTTGTCAATACTCTAGTGCTGCGAACTGACTTGGCAGGGAACCCCAGTTTTCGGGAACTCCTCAGTCGAGTGCGTCAAGTGGCTTTGGGAGCGTATGCCCATCAGGATTTACCCTTCGATCAACTGGTCGAGGCACTGCGACCTGTAAGGGATGCCAGCTATACGCCATTATTTCAGGTGTCATTTACACTCCGGAAAGCTCCGCAATTGGAGGAGATTCCTGGATTGGCGTTGAGCCTGTTAAACGTAGAAACGTTGACGGCGCAGTTTGATTTAAGCCTATTTGTTGACATTACAGAGCAAGGATTAATTGCCTCATTTGAATACAATACCGACTTGTTTGAGGCTGCGACGATCGCGCAAATGTTGGGGCATTTTCAGAACTTGCTAGAGGGCATTGTCTCTAATCCCAACCAACGCCTTTCGGACTTGCCACTGTTGGCTCCAAGCGAGCGGCATCAACTGCTCGTGGCTTGGAATAATACACAGGCAGAGTATCCTACAGATTTGTGTATTCATCAGCTATTTGAGGCACAGGTAGAACGGACACCAAATGCGATCGCTCTAGTCTTTGAAAACCAGCAACTAACTTACCAAGAGTTAAACAATCAAGCCAATCAACTGGCGCACTACCTGAAACAGTTGGGTGTGGAACCAGACGTGCTAGTGGGTCTGTGCGTAGAGCGCTCCTTGGAGATGGTTATCGGGATACTGGGCATTCTCAAAGCTGGAGGCGCTTATGTGCCGTTAGACACCGCCTATCAGAAAGAGCGGCTGGCTTTCATGTTGGAAGATACTGGGGTATCAGTACTGTTGACCCAGGAACGGCTTTTAGAAACGCTGCCCGAACCCACAGCTAAAGTCGTTTGTTTAGACACAGATTGGGAATCGATACAAGTCCACACTCACAGCTCAATCCAAAATCCAAAATCTAAAATCCCAAATCCTTCCAGCCTAGCCTACGTCATTTATACCTCTGGCTCCACGGGTCAACCAAAAGGCGTTTTGGTAAGCCATGCCAATGTTGTCCGTCTGTTTGCTGCTACTCAGCCCTGGTATCACTTTAACGAACAGGATATTTGGACACTCTTCCATTCCTATGCCTTTGACTTCTCCGTTTGGGAAATCTGGGGTTCTCTTCTCTATGGCGGGCGCCTGGTGGTGGTGCCTTACTGGATTAGTCGATCGCCTGAGGCGTTTTACGAGTTGTTGTGCAAAGAACAGGTAACGGTTCTCAACCAAACGCCTTCAGCTTTCCGCCAACTGATTCGGGCTGAAGAAACGTTGGGAGTTAACCCAGATCTGAGCCTTCGGCTAGTCATCTTTGGTGGAGAAGCCTTGGAATTGCAAAGCTTGAAACCCTGGTTTGAGCGACATGGTGACAAGGTTCCTCAGTTAGTCAATATGTACGGCATTACAGAAACAACCGTGCATGTTACCTATCGCCCACTAACAATGAGCGATCTGATCGGGATGAGCAGTGTTATCGGTCGCCCAATTCCAGACTTACAGGTATATGTGCTGGATCGGCATCATCAACCTGTGCCGATTGGGGTTCCCGGTGAACTGTACATAGGTGGCGCTGGTTTAGCTCGTGGCTATCTCAATCGCCCAGAATTAACGACCGAACGGTTTATTCGCAATCCCTTTGATAACCAACTAGATGCACGATTGTATAAGTCCGGTGATTTGGTACGCTATCTGCCCAATGGTGACTTAGAGTACTTAGGGCGGATCGACCAGCAAGTTAAGATTCGGGGCTTCCGTATCGAATTGGGAGAGATCGAGGCAGTGTTGGGACAGCATCCCGCAGTGCAAGACGTTGTGGTGATGGCACGGGAGGATATCCCTGGTGCTTTGCATTTGGTGGCTTATGTTGTCCCCAACCCCAAGCAAATGCCCAACATCAGTGAGTTGCGCCACTTCCTCCAAACAAGGTTGCCCGACTATATGATACCCGCCAACTTTGTGCTGCTAGAGGCACTGCCGCTGACATCAAACGGTAAGGTAGACCGTCGGAGACTACCTGCACCAGAGGGTCATCGTCCGGATTTGCAAGAGGTTTATCAGGCTCCCCGTTCTGAGGTGGAACGAGCGATCGCAACAGTTTGGCAATCAGTATTGCACCTAGAAAAAGTGGGTGTTCACGATAATTTCTTTGACCTCGGTGGTCATTCATTATTAATGGTTCAGGTTAATAACAAACTACGGGATGTTTTTAACTGCGACTTGCCCATCGTAACAATGTTTCAAAACCCGACAATCAGCTCTTTGGCTCAGCATTTAAGTCAGAAATCAGAGGAAACATCTGCTTTTGACGCTGTGCAAAATAGGGTTCAAAAACAATTAGACGCTATCAACAAACGCAAAAAATTATTAACGAAGCAACAAAACACTCACTAAAAATCGAGTGTACTGAGAAGAGAAAAGCTAATGGGTATTGCAGAACCATACGATTCAATCGAAGGAATAGCCATCATCGGCATGGCGGGTCGTTTCCCTGGAGCCAAGAATCTCGATGAGTTTTGGCAAAATTTACGAGATGGAGTGGAGTCCATTTCCTCCTTCACCGATGAAGAGTTAATCGCTGCGGGAATAGACCCAGCCGTACTGAGTGATGCCAATTATGTCAAAGCGGGTGCAGTATTAGAAGATATCGAGTTATTTGATGCTTCGTTTTTTGAAATTAATCCTAGAGAAGCTGAACTAACAGACCCACAACATCGCCTATTTTTAGAGTGTGCTTGGGAAGCCCTCGAAAGTGCTGGTTATGATTCCCAAAGGTGTGAAAGTCGAATTGGAGTTTACGCCGGGGCAAGCCTGAGTAACTATTATTCCTTTGATTTAAACCGCGATCGCATGGGTTCGGCGCAATGCTACCAGACGCTAATTGGTAATGATAAAGATTTCCTCACAACTCGCGTTGCTTACAAATTAAATCTCAAGGGACCGAGCATTACCGTTCAAAGCGCCTGCTCTACGTCATTGGTTGCTACTGCGATCGCTTGCCAAAGTTTGCTGAATTACCAGTGTGATATGGCGTTGGCGGGTGGGGTTTCCATTCGAGTACCCCAAAAAACGGGCTATGTGTACCAGGAAGGAGGAACGTTATCGCCTGATGGTCATTGTCGCGCCTTTGATGCCCAGGCTAAGGGAACAACGATTGGGAATGGTTTGGGCGTTGTCGTTTTAAAGCGGCTATCGGAAGCGATCGCAGATGGCGATTGCATTCATGCTGTGATTAAAGGTTCAGCCATTAACAACGATGGTTCTCGGAAAGTTGGGTATACAGCGCCGAGTGTGGACGCTCAAGCCGAAGCGATCGCAGAAGCGATAATGTTTGCAGAGGTTGAACCCGAAACAATCAACTATATTGAGGCGCACGGCACTGGAACCGCTTTGGGCGATCCAATTGAAATTACAGCGCTGTCCAAGGTTTTTCGCGCTAGGACTGAAAAAAAGGCTTTCTGTGCGATCGGTTCGCTTAAAACAAATATCGGTCATTTAGATGCAGCAGCAGGCATCGCAGGACTGATTAAAACTGTTTTAGCCCTCAAACACCAATCCATACCGCCGACACTGAATTTCGAGCAACCCAACCCCCAGATTGATTTCGCCAACAGTCCTTTTTATGTCAATACAACATTTTCCCCCTGGAAAGCAGGGCTGACTCCTCGCCGTGCTGGTGTGAGTTCGTTGGGGATGGGTGGAACCAATGCCCATGTAATTCTTGAAGAAGCCTTAGTGCTGCCAGCGTCTAGCCCTTCTCGTCCTTGGCAGTTGTTGGTACTCTCTGCCAAAACCGAGTCAGCACTAGAAACGGCTACAACAAATCTCGTACAACACCTCACCCAGCATCCCGAACTAAACCTAGCCGATGTCGCTCATACGCTTCAAGTGGGGCGTAGAGAATTCAATCATCGTCGAATGTTGGTGTGCCGGGATATCGAGGATGCCGTTAATGCATTAGAAATGCAAGATGCTCAACGAGTTTTTACCCACGTTCAAGAACCGTGCAACCGTCCTATCGCCTTTATGTTTCCCGGACAGGGAGCGCAGTATGTGGACATGGGCAAAGAACTTTACCAGACTGAGGCGACGTTCAAAGAGCAAGTTGATCGCTGTTGTGAATTGCTCAAACCGCACTTGGGGATAGATTTGCGATCGCTAATCTATCCCATTGAGTCTGAGGCTGAAGGTGCAGCAGAGAAACTGAAACAAACTGCGATCGCTCAACCCGCCTTATTTGTCATCGAGTACGCCTTAGCTCAGTTGTGGATGTCATGGGGCATTTCTCCTCAGGCAATGATTGGTCATAGTCTTGGGGAATATGTCGCAGCTTGCCTCGCTGAAGTCATGTCTCTTGAAGACGCTTTAGCTCTAGTTGCGGTTCGAGGGCGACTGATGCAGCAACTCCCAACAGGAGCAATGCTTGCTGTTTCACTGCCTGCAAGTGAGGTTGAAACCCTACTCGATAATCAATTATCCTTAGCTGCCAGCAATGCTCCAGCCTCGTGCGTGGTTTCGGGAACCCATGACGCTATAAATGCCTTTCAAAACAAGTTACTAGCTCAAGGGATAGACTGTCGCCACCTGCATACCTCCCATGCTTTTCATTCCCCGATGATGGATGCCATTTTGGAACCCTTTATCGAGGAAGTTAAAAAAGTCAAACTGAATCCTCCTAAAATTCCCTTTGTCTCCAACGTCACGGGAACCTGGATTATTACTGCACAAGCTACAGACCCGAATTACTGGGCGCAGCACTTACGCCAAACAGTTCGCTTTTCATCGGGTATCACCCAGTTGCTGCAAGAGCCGAATCGCATCTTGTTGGAAGTTGGTTCTGGATGTACCTTGTGTAGCTTCGCCAAAAAGCATTTAAACGGGGAAGATGGGCAGGTTGCGATCGCATCGTTACGCCATCCCAAGGATGAACAGTCTGATGTTGCATTCTTGCTGAATGCCTTGGGCAAGCTGTGGCTGTCTGGAGTCGAGGTGGATTGGTCAAGATTTTATACCGATGAGCGCCGCCATCGCCTTCCCTTGCCGACGTATCCGTTTGAGCGTGAGCGTTACTGGATTGAACGCCAAAAACGTGCGAATGCGATTGCTTCAACTCAAGATTCACTGACCAAAAAACCGGATATTGCTGATTGGTTCTACGTTCCTGTTTGGAAGCAATCTGTATCTCCAGCGTTGCTCGAACAGAAAAAGTTAGTAGCACAAAACTCTTGCACGCTCATCTTTGTCGATGAGTGTGGCTTGGGTGAAGCACTGGTAAAACAGCTCGAACTTGAGGGGCAGGACGTAATTACTGTGGCTGTTGGGTCGGGGTTGACAAATTTGAGCGAATGCGCTTTCGCCCTTAATCCCCGACAAGGCAATGACTATGAGGCTTTACTCAAGGAACTTTTAGCACAAAACAAGCTGCCCAAAACGATTGTTCATTTATGGAGCGTCACTCCTTACACTTCCACAACATCAGAACTCAAATCCCTTGAGGAAAGCCAAGCCAAAGGATTCTACAGCTTGCTGTTTTTAGCCCAGGCACTTGGGAAACAAAACACTACTGATGAGTTTCAAATTACGGTCATCTCCAACAATTTGCAGTCAGTGACAGGACTTGAAAGTTTATGTCCGGAAAAGGCAACTGTACTCGGAGCGGTTAAGGTTATTCCGCAAGAATATCCAAACATTAGCTGTCGCAGCATTGATGTTGGGTTAACCTCTCCCCCAACCCCTCTCATGAATAAAAGGCTTCGTCCTCTGTCCTCTCCCCTTGTAGGGGAGAACGAGAGGGGTGGAGAGGGGAGTATTACTCCCCCCTTCCCTTGCAGGGAAGCCGGAGCTTTAGTGAGGAGGCTGGGGGGGTTAGGTTTTTCCGCTCCGAACACTATTCCCTTAAAAGGAACTTGGGAAGAACACAACCTCACAAACCAACTGCTAGCAGAACTAACAGCCCAATCCCCTGATTCAGTTATCGCCTACCGAGGTTTGCATCGCTGGGTGCAAACCTTTGAACCAGTCCGATTGAATGCAACTCCTGAAGGGACACCAAAACTGTTAAAGGAAGGGGGAGTTTATCTAATTACAGGTGGACTCGGAGGTATTGGACTTGCTGTGGCGGAATATCTAGCCCAGACGGTACAAGCAAAACTAATCCTCGTGAGTCGTTCAGCGTTACCCAACCGAGATGAATGGGAAAAATGGCTGGTTACTCACACTCAGCAAGATAGTGTCAGCCACAAGATTCGGAAAGTGCAACAACTGGAAAAGTTGGGGGCTGAGGTTTTAGTTGTCAGTGCTGATGTGACTGAACTCGAACCAATGCGAAAAGCGATCGCGCTAGCGCACCCGCCAAGGGCGATCGCAACAGCACAGCAGGAGTTTGGTCAGATTGATGGAGTCATCCATGCAGCCGGAGTTCCTGGGGGCGGCATGATTCAGCGAAAAACACTGGAGGAAGCTGAAAGGATTTTGGCTCCCAAAGTCAAAGGAACGCTGGTTCTCCATGAACTCTTCAAAAATACCCAGTTGGATTTCTTAGTTATCTGCTCATCACTGAGTTCAATTCTGGGGGGATTCGGGCAGGTAGACTATGCCGGAGCGAATGCCTTTCTTGACACCTTTGCTCACTGGAATTATTCCAAAAACGGCACGTTTACTATATCTATTAACTGGGATACCTGGCAAGAAGTCGGGATGGCAGTCAATACAGCCGTGCCACTCAAACTCCAATCCTTGCAAGCAGAGAATCTTAAAGAAGGAATTTTGCCAAACGAAGGTGCAGAAGCATTGGGTCGTATTTTGGGGGTTAAACTGCCTCAAGTTCTAGTATCGACTCGTAATTTTCAGATGCGGGTCGAGCGAGAAAAAGATTTAGGCGCATTACTGTCCTCAGAAATTTTAGACACGGCGAACCTACCCGAACCGACACACTCGCGACCTAACTTGAATAATGCTTACATTGCTCCAAGAAATGAAATTGAGCAAACACTAGTTAACATCTGGCAAGGGTTGCTGGGCATCGAAAACGTAGGGATTTACGACAACTTTTTTGAACTTGGGGGAGATTCCCTCATGGCTGTCCGAGTCATTGCTCAAGTTCGAGAAGCCTTCCAGATAGAACTGTCTTTATCAAGCTTGTTTGAAAACCAAAATGTTGCGGGTATGGCGGAGTCTATTGAAAGAGTTCGCGGGACAGTTCAAACACTTCAGTCTTCTATCAGTACGGTGCTTGGCGATGGAGCGATCGCCAGCAAAGAAGCCGATCGCGAGGAAATTACATTATGAATCAAACAATAGAAGAATTTCTCTCTTATCTCAGTAACTTAGATATCAAATTATGGGTGGATGGCGACCGCTTGCACTGTAGCGCTCCAAAAGGTGTGTTGACAGCAACATTGCAGGCTCAACTGGCTGAACGGAAACCAGAAATCCTCACGTTTCTCGATCAATATAATTTCGATCGCTTAAGCGCTCGTTACCAACCTCTTCCAACGCTAACGCCCAATTTAGCGGAGCGATACGAGTCATTCCCTCTCAATGAAATGCAGCAAGCTTATTGGATTGGCAGAAATAGCTTCTTCGAGGGGGGGAATGTTGCCATCCATGTCTATACCGAGATTGAAAGCACTGATTTAGATTTAGAGCGGTTCAATCTGGCATGGCAGAAGTTGGTTGAACGTCATGATATGCTGCGAGCGCTCGTGTATTCTGACGGACAGCAGCAGGTTTTAGAACGGGTTCCTCCCTATCAGATTCAACTGTTGGATCTGCGGGGACAAGACTCGGATACCATGACTTCTAAATTGGAAGTTATTCGCGATCGCTTATCTCACCAAATTCTGCCGATTGACCAGTTTCCCCTGTTTGAGATTTGTGCGACTCAGCTCGATGACCACCATTTTCGCCTGCATATCAGCGTCGATGGTTTATGTGTTGACGGCTGGAGCGCTCAAGTTCTTTTGCAGGATTTGGTGAAATTCTACCAAAACCCCGACGTTACCCTGCCTTCTCTAGAGCTTTCGTTCCGGGACTACGTTCTAGCAGAGATTGCGTTTCAAGACTCCCCAACGTTCCAACGCTCCCTAGACTATTGGCAGAAGCGTCTTCCTACATTACCGCCAGCACCGGATTTACCTCTGGCAAAAGCTCCCGGTTCCCTGACACAACCTCAATTTAAGTGTTGGGATACGCAACTGGAACCGGAAGTCTGGCAACCTCTGAAGTTACGAGCCGCTAAAGCAGGTTTAACGCCCACTGGAATTTTACTTGCTGCCTATGCTGAGGTGCTGACGCTTTGGAGTAAGAGTCCCCGATTCACGATCAACGTGCCGCGTTTCAATCGTTTACCGTTACATCCCCAAGTCAACGACATTATCGGGGAGTTTGCCTCATTTACGTTGTTGGAAGTAGACAACTCCGGGCAAGAGCCGTTTGAAGTTCGGGCAAGACACTTGCAAGAACAACTCTGGAAAGACTTAGAACACCAATATGTCAGTGGGGTAAGAGTACTGCGAGAACTATCCAAAGTTCAGGGCAGGACTTCAGGCGCGATCGCACCCGTTGTATTTACCACAACTCCTCAAAGCGTAGGCAGCCATCTGGATTCTTCAAGAGCCTCCTTATTCAAAGAGTTGGGAGAGGTCGTTTACACCATTAGTCAAACGCCTCAAGTTTGGCTGGATTGTCAATACATGGAGGCAGAGGACTCCCTGTTCTTGAACTGGGATGGAGTGGAGGATTTGTTTCCTGCCGGACTGGTGGACGACATGTTTGATGCGTTCTGCTGTCTTTTAAGGCGACTTGCAACTGAGGAGGAGGCTTGGCAAAAAACAAGGCGGCAGTTGATACCGCCCAAACAGTTGGAACATCAAGCAGCCATCAATGACACTGCTGTTCCCATGCCAGAAAAGCTAATTCACACCTTGTTTGCTGCCCAAGTATCTCAGCAACCCCAGCAAGCGGCTGTGATTACACCTAACCGCACTCTTAGCTACGAAGAGTTGTACCGTCGCTCGAATCAAGTCGGTCATCGATTGCGGCAATTGGGTGCATTGCCCAACACTCTAGTAGCCATTGTGATGGAGAAAGGTTGGGAGCAGATTGTTGGTGTGATGGGTGTACTCGCGTCTGGTGCTGCCTATTTGCCCATCGATCCGGGATTACCGAAAGAACGCCTTTGGTATCTGCTGGAGAATGGCGAAGTGAAGTTAGTTTTAACTCAGTCTTGCTTGCGCGATAGCGAAGCGCTGCTGCGAAGCGCAGATCGCTTAGAGTTCCCAGAAGGAATTCAGTGCCTGTGCTTGGATAACGAGGAGTTAGCAGGTGAAAGCGACCAACCTTTAGAGCCAGTCCAAAACCCTGATGACCTTGCTTATGTTATCTATACCTCTGGCTCAACGGGTTTACCCAAAGGGGTTATGGTGGCTCATCAGAGCGTTGTTAACTTAGCGCTCCACACTAATGAGTCTTTTAAGGTGAGTGCTAGCGATCGCGTACTGGCTCTCACAGCTCTCAACCATGACCTATCCGTCTATGACATTTTCGGACTTTTGACAGCAGGCGGAACGCTCGTCATCCCCGACGCTTCAGCGCAACGCGACCCAGCTCACTGGCTAGAATTAATGCAAAAGGAACGGGTCACAGTCTGGAACTCCGTACCTCCGATGATGGAGATGTTGTTAAACTATGCCGCCAGTCGTTCTGACGTGCAGCTTCCAGATTTACGCCTAACATTTCTGGGAGGAGATTGGCTGTCGGTTACGTTGCCTAATCGATTGAAGGCTCTGGCAACAAACGTTCGCCTAGTCAGTATCGGTGGACCGACTGAAACCACTGTTTGGAATATCTGGTATCCGGTGGAAGCCGTTAACCCAGACTGGAGAAGCATTCCCTACGGTCACCCCATTGCCAACACAAAATACTACATTTTCAATGAAGCGTTGGAAGACTGTCCTGTTTGGGTTCCGGGAGAACTCTACTGTGCTGGGATGGGGCTAGCCAAGGGGTACTGGCGAAACGAAGAAAAGACTCGCGCCAATTTTATCAATCATCCTGTCACGGGGGAACGGCTGTACAAAACGGGAGATTTAGGGCGCTATCTGCCCGACGGCACGATTGAGTTTTTGGGACGAGCGGACTTCCAGCTCAAAATTCGGGGCTACCGAATTGAACCTGGGGAGATTGAAGCAGCTTTAGTACAGCATCCAACTGTGGAGGCATCGGTTGTTAAGGTAGTTGGCGAACAGCGAGGACAAGAACGCTTGGTTGCTTATCTAGTCTTAGAGCAAGAGCAAGTCCCCGCGCTTGATGAACTGCGAAGTTTCTTGAGGGAAAAGCTGCCGGAATACATGATTCCCTCTGCCTTCGTCTGGCTGGATGCCCTGCCCCTATCGCCAAATGGCAAGGTAGACCGTCAAGCACTTCCTGAACCCGACACAATCATTGCCAAGCCGGAAAAATCCTTTGTGCCACCTCATACCTCCCTTGAGAAGGTGATGGCAGGTATCTGGGCTGAAGTTCTGGATGTAGAACAGATTGGCATCCACGACAACTTTTTCTTGGATTTAGGGGGAAACTCCCTGCTAGCCACTCAGGTTATGGCTCATGTGCGTGAAACCTTGCAGATTGAGCTACCCCTGCGACATTTCTTCGAGTCACCTACCGTAGCTGAGCAAGTGGCGGTAATTCTCCAAGACTCAGCACAGCGAGCCAAAGTTGAAGCCATTGCTCAACTGGTGTTGAGTCTTGCTGAACTTTCGGATGACGAAGTGGACAAAATGCTGGCTGAAAAGACACTAAGTTAATCGAGGCATCGTAAACAAAAATGAGTTCTTTAAAGCTTTCTGCTAAACGGCGTGCGCTGCTTGAGGTGTTGCTTCAAGAAAAAGGGGTAGATTCTTCGCCTATTGAACGGATTTCTCGCAGAAACAGTAGCGACCCTGTTCCACTATCCTTTGCTCAAGCAAGGCTGTGGTTTCTCGATGAGTTAATGTCAGGCAGCCCTTTGTTCAATATCTCTACTGCCCTTCGCCTGAAAGGGTCACTCAATGTGGCGGCGTTTGAGCAGAGTTTGAATGAAATCATCAAGCGTCACGAAGCCTTACGCACCAATGTTGTCAAAGTTGATGGGCAACCCTTTCAGGCGATCGCACCGACCTCGACCTTAACCTTACCCCTGGTGAACTTACAGGAATTCTCTGACGTTGCGCGAGAAGCTGAAGTCTTAAGGTTAGCTCGTGAGGAAGCAAAACGACCGTTTAATTTGGAATGCGATCGCTTATTACGAGCTACACTGCTACGGTTGAATGAAACCGAGTATATAGTCCTATTCACCATCCATCACCTCGTCTCTGATGACTGGTCAATCGGAATACTGATTCGAGAACTAACTGCGCTTTACGAAGCCTTCAACCACAACCATCCCTCACCCTTGCCAGAACTCCCAATCCAGTATGCAGACTTCGCTCTTTGGCAGCAGCAGTGGTTGCAGGGAGATGTACTCCAGAATCAACTCTCCTACTGGAAACAGCAATTGGGCGGTCATCTTCCCATCCTCCAGTTGCCGACAGATCACCCCCGACCCGCCGTTGCTACCTTCCGAGGTGCGAGTCAATCCTTTTCCTTGACTGCCGAACTCACTGAAGCACTCAAGGTACTGAGCCAAAAAGAAGATGCCACGCTCTTCATGATTCTGCTGGCAGCGTTCAAGACACTGCTATACCGCTACACGGGAAGCGAGGATGTTGTAGTGGGTTCGCCTATTGCCAACCGCAATCGAGCGGAAATAGAAGGGCTGATTGGTTGTTTTGTCAATACCCTAGTCCTGCGAACTGAGTTGTCTGGCAATCCCACGTTTCGAGCGCTGCTGCGTCGAGTGCGCGAGGTCACATTAGGAGCGTATGCCCACCAAGATTTGCCATTTGAGAAGCTCGTTGAGGAACTCCAACCAGAGCGAAACCTGAGCTACACGCCTCTGTTCCAGGTGATGTTTGTCATGCAAGACAACGTATCGATGTCTGCATTAGAGCTGTCGGATTTGACTTGGAGTCCCCTGACAAGCAACAAAGACACCACGGATTTTGATTTGACCCTGTATGTCACAGAAGTAAGAGGAGAACTGGTTGGAACGCTGGAATATAGTACTGACTTGTTCGATGCAGCTACCATTGCTCGGATGGCAGAGCATTTGCAAACGCTGCTCTCAGGGATTGTTGCCAATCCCGAACAGCGCCTGTTTGAGTTGCCCCTACTCACAGCAACAGAACAGCATCAGGTGCTGGTGGCGTGGAATGGTACCCAGACAAACTATCCGCAGGAGCGATGCATTCACGAGTTGTTTGAGGCTCAGGTGGAACACTCGCCCGATGCGATCGCGGTGGTATTTGAAGACGAGTACCTGAGCTACCGGGAACTGAATCAACGGGCAAATAGAGTGGCACACCACTTGCAAAAGTTGGGTGTCAAGCCAGAGGTACTTGTCGGCATCTGTGTAGAGCGTTCCCTAGAGATGGTGGTCGGGATTCTGGGAATTCTCAAAGCGGGTGGAGCTTATCTACCACTAGATCCAGCGTATCCGCAAGAGCGTCTGGCTTTCATGATGGAGGATGCTCAGATCTCGTTGTTGTTAACCCAAGAGCGGTTGAAGGAATGGCTCCCTGAAAACAAAACTCAGGTCGTTTGCTTGGATGCAGATTGGGAGGTAATTCACCGAGAGAGTTTGGAGAATCTTGTTAACAGCGCTACATCTGAGAATCTGGCTTATGTGATTTATACGTCAGGATCGACAGGACAACCCAAGGGGGTGATGATTCAACATCAGTCTTTAGTGAACTACACCCAGACCGCAAGTGTTGAATATTCAATCTCATCTAGCGAGCGCATCTTACAATTTGCATCGATTAGTTTTGATGCCGCAGCCGAAGAAATATTTCCCTGCCTAGCACAAGGCGCAACCCTAGTGCTGCGTACTGATTCCATGTTGAATTCAGTACCAGCATTTTTACAACAATGCCGTGAAAAGTCGATAACTGTATTGGACTTGCCGACAGCTTTCTGGCATCAACTCACTGTCGAATTATCTGAGAAACGGTTGCAGCTACCCGATCAACTGCGTTTGGTGATTATTGGTGGAGAACGGGCGCTTCCGGAGCGGCTAGCAATGTGGCAGAAGCAGGTGGGCAAACGAGTACAACTCGTGAATTCTTACGGTCCTACGGAAGCGACTATCGTGGCAACAATGAGCAATCTGTCGAAGATGGCAGAAGTGGACGCCAGATTGCGAGAAGTACCGATTGGGCGTGCTATTCCTAATGTTCAGGTTTACGTGCTAGACCCTTACCTGCAACCCACCCCGATTGGAGTACCAGGCGAACTTTACATTGGTGGTGCAGGGTTAGCACGCGGCTATCTAAATCGACCAGAATTAACTGCCGAGAAATTCATCAATATACCGCTTGCACAAATCCAGAAGACTCCTCCTAAAGCCCCCCCTTACCAAGGGGAGATTAAGGAGGGTAATTCCAATTCAGGCAAGAAGTCTAATTTAGAGAGTTCTGAGTTAGAAGAAAACTCTTATTCAAGACGCCTCTATAAAACCGGAGACTTAGCCCGATATCTGCCCAGTGGGGAGATTGAACTCATCGGACGCATTGACGACCAAGTGAAAATCCGAGGCTTTCGCATCGAGTTGGGTGAGATTGAGGCGGTACTGAGCCAACACCCAGGTATCAGAGAAACTGTCGTGGTAGTTCGGGAGGATGAACCAGGGAATAAACGCTTGATAGCCTATGTCGTTCTTCAACCAGAGCAGATACTAACGACTACAGAACTGCGCCGCTTCCTAGAGAAGAAGCTGCCTCAGTATATGCTGCCAACGGTTTTCGTGATGCTGGATGCTCTACCGCTCTTACCCAGCGGCAAAGTGGCTCGTCACGCACTACCTGACCCTGACACAGGCAAATCCGAGTTAGAAAAAACCTTTGTGCCGCCTCGTACTGCTGTCGAGAAAGTGCTAGCCAGCATCTGGAGCGATGTTCTGAGACGGGAGTTGGTCGGAGTAGAAGACAACTTCTTTGAGCTAGGTGGAGATTCTATCCTCAGCCTGCAAATTATTTCCAAAGCTAATCAGGCAGGTCTTAAGCTTGCCCCCAAGCACCTGTTTCAGTACCAGACAATTGCTGAGTTAGCTGAAGTGGCGGGTACAACCCAGACACCGCAGGCAGAACAGGGCTTAGTAACGGGTGTAGTGCCTCTCACTCCTATCCAACACTGGTTTTTTGAGCAGGATCTTCCAGAACCGCACCACTGGAACCAAGCCGTTTTGCTGGAATTGCGGCAAGCGCTGAACCCAGAGGTATTAGATAAGGCAGTGCAGCACCTGTTGGTACACCATGATGCACTCCGTTTGTGTTTTGAGCGGCAGGCATCCCATTGGCAACAAGTGAACGCTGGTTTTGTTAAATCCGTATCCTTAACACAGGTGGATTTGTCAGCGCTGTCGGAATCGGAGCAGGGAGCGGCAATTGAAGCGGCAGCAGCCCAATTGCAGGCTAGTTTAAATCTGTCTGAGGGTTCGTTAGTGCGGGTCGCTCTGTTTGACCTTGGAGCTAACAAACCGGGGCGTTTGCTACTCGTCATCCACCATCTGGCGGTCGATGGTGTCTCGTGGCGGATTTTGCTGGAGGATTTACAGACGGCTTACCAGCAACTCAGTCGTGGAGAAAGCGTTCATCTACCACCGAAGACGACCTCTTTCAAGGATTGGGCAGAGCGACTGACTCAATACGCGAAATCGGGAACGCTAGAGCAAGAGCTGAACTATTGGCTTACCGAATCCCACACGCAAGTCTCCCCGCTACCAGTAGACTATCTGGAGGGTGACAACACCGAGGCTTCAGCCCGCACCCTATCAGTGTCGCTCAGCGCAGAGGAAACCCAAGCTCTGCTACAAGACGTACCGCAAGCCTACAATACCCAAATTAACGACGTGCTACTGACTGCCTTGGTGCAAGTTTTTGCCCAGTGGACGGGTTCGCCGTCTCTGCTCGTTGATTTAGAGGGACATGGGCGAGAAGAACTATTCGAGGATGTGGATCTATCGCACACGGTAGGTTGGTTTACGACTGTATTCCCCATCCTGTTGAATCTGGAGGAGAGTTCTCATCCAGGGGAGGCATTGAAATCAGTTAAGGAACAGCTACGCTGCATTCCCAATCGAGGTATTGGCTACGGTTTGCTGCGCTATCTTAGCGATCGCACGGAAATTACCACGAAACTGCGCGAACGTCCCCAAGCTGAGATACTTTTCAACTACCTGGGTCAGGTTGATCGCGTTTTGTCAGGATCGCCTCTGTTTCTACTGGCAAACGAGTCTAGCGGAACTGCTCATAGCCTCAAGGGAAGTCGCGGCTATTTGTTAGAAGTGAACGGGCTGGTGGTGAAGAACCAACTGCAATTGCATTGGACGTACAGCGAGACTATTCATAAACGAGTCACCGTTGAGAGGCTGGCAGAGAGTTTTGTGGAAGCGTTGCGATCGCTTATCGCCCACTGTCAGTCTTCTGATGCAGGCGGCTTTACCCCTTCAGACTTCCCACTGGCACAGCTTGGACAAGACGAACTCGATGCAGTATTGGGCATGGTTGAGTTTGAAGGAGGAGCAATCCGATGAGTGTCAAAACTGTTGAAGACGCCTATCCTTTAACTTCTTTGCAACAGGGAATACTGTTCCACAGCCTTTATGCTCCATCATCTGGGGTGTATGTCGAACAAATGAGCTTTGACCTGTCTGGAACGTTGAACGTTTCGGCATTTACCCAAGCTTGGCAGCAAGTGATAGATCGGCATTCAATCTTACGAACTGCCTTTGTCTGGGAAAAGCTTAAGAAGCCACTGCAAGTAGTGGGTCGGCAGGTAAAACTCCCCTGGGAAGAGCACAACTGGCAGGGAATCAGCCCCATAGAGCAACAAGCACGGCTGAAGAATTTACTACGAGCAGAGCGAAAGCAAGGCTTTGAGCTGTCTAAGGCTCCGCTGATGCGCTTAACCCTAATCCAGCTAACAGAGGCTACCTATCACTTGATTTGGAGCCATCACCACTTACTGCTTGATGGCTGGTCTACTCAGTTAATCTTTAAGGAAGTCATTGCCTACTATGAAGCCTTTTGCCAAGGTCAGCAACTCTCCTTAGAACGCCCCCGTCCTTACCGCGACTACATCGCCTGGTTACAGCAGCAGGATTTGTCTCAGGCAGAAGCTTTTTGGCGGGAGAAGCTTAAGGGTTTTACAGCTCCAACACCCTTAAGCGTAGACCAGGTTTTTCGGACGTTGCCCGACCAGAAGGAAGACTACGAGGAGCAGGAAATTAGGCTATCAGCCAAAACAACAGCAGCATTACAGTCACTAGGACAGCAGCAACGTCTAACGCTGAATACCCTAGTGCAGGGAGCCTGGGCTTTGCTTTTAAGTCGCTATAGCGGTGAGGAAGACGTGGTATTTGGGGCGACCGTCTCTGGTCGTTCGTCTGCCCTAGCCAAAGTAGAGTCTATGGTGGGACTGTTTATTAATACCCTACCGATACGAGTGCAGGTCGCTTCTGAAGAGTCTCTTGTGACCTGGCTACAGCAACTCCAAGCCCAACAAACTGAGGCGCGTCAGTACGAATATAGTTCGCTCGTGGATATACAGGGATGGAGTGATGTCCCTAGGGATATGCCTTTGTTTGAGAGTATTGTAGTTTTTGAGAACTATCCCGTAGAGGCACACCATAGGGAGCGAGTTGCAGACCTAGAGATTGGTAATGTTCGTGCGTTTGAACAGACAAACTATCCCCTAACTGCGATCGCATTACCCGGTTCGGAGTTGGTGCTGAAGGTTTTGTACGATTGCCATCGGTTTGATAGTGCAACCATTACCCGAATGTTAGGTCACTTCCAAACCGTGCTGGAAAACATGGTTGCCAATCCAAAGCAGCGCCTTTGTGAGTTATCGCTGTTGACCGAAGCCGAACGGCATCAACTGCTAGAAGCGTGGAATGAGACTCAAGCTGAATATCCCCAAGATTCATGCCTTCACCAACTCTTTGAAGCGCAAGTCGAGCGAACCCCCAACGCCATTGCCGCAGTCTTTGAAGACCAGCAACTAACGTATCAAGAACTCAACGCGAGGGCGAATCAGCTAGCACACGACTTGCAAAAACTGGGCGTGGAGCCAGAAGTGCTGGTGGGAATTTGTGTGGAGCGATCGCTTGATATGATTATCGGCATCCTCGGCATTCTCAAAGCTGGCGGCGCTTACGTTCCCTTAGACCCTGCCTATCCTAAAGAGCGATTGGCTTTCATGTTGGAGGATGCTCAGGTTTCGGTGCTGCTGACTCAACAGCGCCTTTTAGAAATACTTCCCGAACACACAGCCAAAATCGTCTGCCTGGATGCTGACTGGGAAATAATACAAGCCAGCGATCGCAGCTTAATCCAAAATTCACCCCCCCAACCCCCCTTGCCAAGGGGGGAGTACAAGGAAAAGCTTTTATCCTTGAGGGACACAGGGGAGTCAACGGGGGGAGTCAAAAGCCTAAATTCTTCCAACTTGGCGTATGTAATTTATACCTCTGGTTCTACAGGAAAGCCCAAGGGCGTTCAAATTTCGCATCGTGCGCTTGTTAACTTCCTATGTTCCATGCGTCTTGCTCCGGGACTGAGTGAGCAAGATATACTCCTTGCTGTCACCACGCTATCTTTTGATATTGCTGGCTTAGAACTTTACTTACCCCTAATTGTCGGTGCCCGTGTGGTCATCGCTAGTCGGGAAGTAGCGGCTGATGGCATTCGGTTGTCAGAGTTGCTGACTCACTCCGGCGCTACGGTGATGCAAGCAACGCCTGCAACTTGGCGAATGCTGCTAGCGGCTGGATGGCAGGGTAACAAGCCGCTAAAAATACTTTGCGGGGGTGAGGCTTTATCACGGGAATTAGCGAATCAGTTGCTGACTCGCTGCGATTCTCTCTGGAACTTGTACGGGCCAACAGAGACGACCATCTGGTCTACCCTCTATCAGGTAAAGTCTGGAGATGGGGCGGTTCCCATTGGTCGTGCGATCGCAAACACTCAAGTTTACATACTAGACCACCGCTTGCAACCCACTCCTATGGGAGTTCCCGGCGAACTCTACATCGGTGGCGCAGGAGTAGCCCGTGGCTATCTCAATCGCCCCGAACTCACTGCCGAACGGTTTATATCCAATCCTTTTAGCAAGCAACCAGAGGCGCGACTTTATAAAACTGGAGACTTGGCGCGTTATCTCCCTAACGGAGACATCGAATACTTGGGGAGAATTGACTATCAGGTAAAAATTCGCGGCTTCCGAATTGAACTGGGAGAAATCGAAACTGCCTTGGCTCAATACCCAGGCGTGGAACAGGCAGTTGTTCTAGCCAGGGAGGATAGCCCCGGACTCCAGCGCCTAGTCGCCTACGTTGTCCTTAACGAGCAATCCCCCAATCCAAAATCCACCCCCCCCATCCCCTTAGTAAGGGGGGAGCAAAATCCAAAATTGAGTGAGTTGCGGGACTTCCTGAAAAAGCAGCTACCTGACTACATGGTTCCTTCTGCCTTTGTGCTGCTTTCTGCTCTACCACTGACACCCAACGGCAAACTAGATCGCCGCACCTTACCCGCACCAGACGCAACGACGCTGGCAGGAGAAACAGTCTTTGTTGCACCTCGAACTCCAGTTGAGGAAGTGCTGACAAACCTTTGGGCAGAAGTCTTCAATCTAGAACAAGTTGGCATCAACGATAATTTCTTTGAATTGGGAGGACATTCTCTACTAGCCACTCAGTTAATTTCCCGGATACGAGATACATTTCAGGCGGAGTTACCCTTGCGCTGCCTGTTTGAATCGCCAACTATAGCCGAACTAAGCGATCGCATTGAGGCAACCCGTCAAACTGAATCAGAACGACACGCGCTGCCCTTAGTACCCGTTTCGCGTTCTGAGGAGTTGCCCTTGTCCTTTGCTCAAGCACGGCTGTGGTTCCTCGATCGCATCGCTCCCGGTAACTGTGCTTACAATATTCCGGCTGCTGTGCGCCTGACTGGAGTGCTGAACGTGCAAGCATTACAGCAGAGCTTGAACGAAATTGTCCGCCGCCACGAAGCCTTACGCACTACCTTTGCGATGGGGAACGAGCAACCCATTCAGGTTATCGCACCCTACCTGACTCTACCGCTACCGATAGTAGATTTGCGTGAGTTACCGGAAGTCGAGCAACAGGCTAAAGTTCAGCAACTCGCCGTCAAGGAGGCTCAATGCCCGTTCGACTTGGAGCGAGATTCACTACTGCGAGCAACGCTGCTGCAATTAGGCGAAACCGAGCATATCGTACTCTTAACAATGCACCACATCGTTAGTGATGGTTGGTCAATGGGGGTACTCGTCGGGGAAGTAGCAGCACTCTACGAAGCATTTTCCTGCGGGAAACCCTCTCCCCTCCCAGAATTGCCCATTCAATATGCAGACTTTGCGGTTTGGCAGAGGCAATGGTTGCTCCAGAAAGCGCTAGATGCTCAACTAAGTTACTGGAAACAGCATTTAGCTGGTGCTCCCGCTACACTCAAGTTACCCACGGATCGATCGCGCCCAGCCGTTCAGACGTTTCGAGGTGTCACCACTCGCTTTGTAATCTCGAAAGACTTGAGTGATGCGATCGCTATCCTCAGTCGCCAGGAGGGAGTTACTCTATTCATGCTCCTGCTGGCTGCCTTTCAGACGCTGCTGTCCCGTTACACCAATCAGGACGATATCGTTGTTGGCACCGATGTCGCCAACCGCAACCGCAGCGAACTAGAACCACTCATTGGTTTCTTCGTCAACCTTCTCGTCTTGCGGACTGACTTATCAGGCAACCCCAGTTTCCGGGAGTTGCTGCGTCGGGTGCGCGAAGTCACGTTAGGAGCCTATGCCCACCAAGACATGCCCTTCGCGAAGTTAGTAGAGGCTCTAGGCGCAGAGCGGAATCTCAACTATACCCCTCTATTTCAGGTGTTGTTTGTCCTCCAAAATGCTCCAATGCCTAGTTTGGAACTTTCAAGGCTTACCCTTACTCCCATCGAGATTGAAACTGGAACGGCGAAGTTTGATTTAGCTCTGTTTATGGAAGAAACCGAGCAAGGACTTATTGGGACTTGGAATTACAGCACCGACCTGTTTGATGCGTCCACCATCACTCGTATGTCAGGTCAGTTTGAAACGCTATTAGGCAACATTGTTAAGCACCCCGATACTCCAATCAAGGCACTAGAAATGCTCTCTGAAACTGAAAAACAACAGCAAATTCTAGAACAAGAACAACGCAAAAAGGCTAAATTCAACAAATTCAAAAGCGTTAAACCCAAGGCGGTAAGTTTACCTCAAGGAGATTTGGTAAAAACTGATTACCTAACCCAAGGCGAAACTCTACCGTTAGTCGTCCAACCAACGGGTGAAGATATTGATTTTGTAGATTGGGCAAAAAGCCATCGGGAATTCATAGAAACCCAGTTACTTAAACACGGAGCGATTCTTTTCCGAGGCTTTAATATTAATTCAGCGACTGAGTTTGAAACTGTTGCTCAAGCTATTTGTCCAGAGTTATTCGGTGAGTATGGCGACTTACCACGAGAGGGCGTTGAGGGTAAAGTCTATGGCTCCACTCCATACCCAGCAGACAAAGCAATTTTGTTCCACAACGAAAGCTCCCACCTGCAACGTTTTCCTCTGAAAATTTGGTTTTTCTGCGTCCAACCCGCACAGCAAGGTGGAGAAACGCCAATTGTAGATTGCCGCAAGATGTATCAGCTTCTCGATCCAAAACTGCGAGAACAATTGGCTACCAAGCAACTCATGTATGTTCGCAACTACATCGAAGGGCTAGATGTAAGTTGGCAAGATTTCTTCAGAACCACGGATAAAGCAGTGGTTGAAGAGTATTGCTCTAAAGCTGGAATTGATTTTGAATGGCTTCCAGAAAATGGGTTAAGAACTCGTCAAATTCGACCCGCGATCACAAAACACCAAAAAACTGGCGAACTAGTCTTTTTCAATCAAATCCAGTTGCATCACCTATCTTTCTTAGACCCAGCCGTTCGAGATTCTTTGTTATCGCTATTTGGGGAAGAAAAGCTACCACGTAACGTTTGTTACGGTGATGGTTCTCCCCTAGAAGAGTCAGTTATCCAAGAAATTACTGAAATCTATCAGCGATCGCAAGTCAGTTTCCCTTGGCAAAAAGGAGACATCCTGATGTTAGATAATATGTTGACTGCACATGGTCGCAATCCTTATGTTGGCTCACGAAAAATCGTAGTAGCAATGGGAGAAATGATAAATCTTTAAACCTTTACATCTCAACTAGGATTTTGTAGTACTATTAAGTCAGTAATCTTTGACTTGTACTCTATTTCAAATCCTTTGTTGTCTTAATAACGAAACAAGAGAAGACACAAAGAGTTGGAGAAATCAATGACAGTTAAAATAATTGAGGGATTTCAACTTTCCCCTCAACAAAAACGACTATGGTCGTTACAGCAAGATAGTCTTGCTTATCAGATCCAAGGTGCTATCCTCATCGAAGGCAATCTCAATCGAGAAGTCCTAAAAGTAGCCCTGCAAAATGTAATCAATCGACATGAGATTTTGCGGACAACCTTTCGGCGCAAGCCAGGAATTAAAGCGCCTATTCAAGTTGTAGCGGATAGTAGTGTTCTCTCTTGCCGTGACATCAATCTAAGTAATTTAGGTTCCAAGCAACAAGAATCCAAAATCGAGGAAATCCTTCAGAAAGAAAGACAGCAAGCCTTCGATTTTGTTCAAAATCCTTTATTGCGTTTCTGCCTGCTGATACTGTCAGCCCAAAAATATATTTTGCTCATCAGCCTGCCTGTCATTTGTGCTGATAGTAAAACATTAAAAAATCTAGTTGAGGAGATTTGCCAGTCTTACATCGCTTCTCTTCAAGGGGAGACATTGCCTGATGAAGATGAAATTGTGCAATACGTCCAATTTTCTGAATGGCAGAATCAATTACTTGAAGATGAGGATGGATTAGCTGGTAAAAAGTACTGGGAGAAGCAAGATTTTTCTGGGCTGACACCGTTAACTTTGCCTTTTGAAAACAAACTCAGTGATATCCCAGCCAATTTTGAATTCAATTCTATTGAGTGTAAGCTTGAGCCTGATATTGCTGCCAAAATCGAAGCACTAACGCAGAAACACGAGACTTCGGTTTCTACAGTATTGCTAACGTGTTGGCAGATTCTGCTGTGGCGGCTGACAGGGCAGCAAAATATTATCATCGGTACTACATTCGATGGTCGCCCCTATGAAGAGTTAGAGCGATCGCTAGGATTATTCGCCAAGTATTTACCCTTAACTTGCTACTTCGAGACTCACTCCAAATTTAGTGAAATCTTAAGTCAAGTTAATCAATCGGTTCATGATGCTTACGAATGGCAAGAGTACTTTACAGATACCGAGCATGATACGGATATAGGATTTTTACCTTTTGGCTTTGAGTATGAAGAATGGTCATCTCAAGACTCGGAAGCTGCTGTGCATTTTTCACTGTACAAACACTACATCTGTCTCGACCGATTCAAAGTAAAACTTTCCTGCAATCGTTACGATGACTCAATAGTAGCTGCATTTCAATACGAGAAAAGTTATTTTTTAGAAGATGATATTAAACGTCTGGCAGAACGGTTTTATACCTTAGTAGAAAGCCTTGTCAGTAATCCAGAAGCGGCTGCGATTAAGCTAAATATTTTGAGCGATCGCGAACGACAGCAGCTATTAGTGGAGTTCAATCACACGGCTGTCGATTATCCAAAAAAAACCTGCATTCACAAACTATTTGAAGACCAAGCCGCGAGAACACCAGATAATATTGCCGTTGTCTTTGAAGAGCAAGCATTAACCTACCGCGAACTCAATACCCGTGCTAACAAACTAGCCCATTACCTACAGCAACTAGGTGTTAAGCCGGATATGTTAGTGGGGCTACTTGTAGAACGCTCAATTGACCTGATTATAGGACTGCTTGGCATTCTCAAAGCTGGGGGAGCATACCTTCCCCTAGACCCCACTTTGCCCCCTTCTGGCATTGCGCTTCGGTTGCAAGATGCTCAAGTGTCATTGCTCCTTAGCCAAACATCGTTAGTTAAAAGCAAAGAACTTCTGACGAACAACCAAGAACAAAGAACAATCATTTGTCTAGATACAGACTGGGAGAAAATAGATCGAGAATGCGATCGCAATCCGGCTAGCAACGTTAAACCAGAGAACTTAGCCTACGTCATCTACACCTCTGGTTCTACTGGTGTTCCCAAAGGCGTTGCGATCGAACACCAGCAACTCCTCAACTACCTGTACAGCATCCAGGAAATCCTCAATCTTCCCACAGGTGCCAGTTATGCGACAGTGTCCACCTTTGCTGCTGATTTGGGTAAAACGGTAATCTTTCCAGCCTTGTGCAGTGGTGGATGTTTGCATATACTATCTAGCGATCGCGCTTCCGATCCGCAAGCCTTAGCCGATTACTTCCAGCGCCATCCCATCGACTGCCTCAAGATTGTTCCGTCTCACCTGAAAGCCTTACTGACTTGTGAAAATCCCCAGCAAATTCTACCTCGCCAGCGACTAGTACTCGGAGGTGAAGCTTGTAGTTGGGACTTAATCAGACAGATTCAGCAGCTAGCACCAGAGTGCCAAATTCTCAACCACTACGGCCCAACCGAAGCCACTATCGGCGTTCTCACCTATCCAATAACCAACAATCCATCCGCTACATCTACCCCTCTTTTTAACGAGGAGGAATCAAAATCCGTTGCCAAATTCTCTGCTACAGTTCCCATTGGTCGTCCCATTGCCAACACTCAAATCTATCTGCTCGACTCTGAAGGGCAACCCGTCCCCATTGGCGTACCAGGAGAATTGCATATTGGTGGTGCAGGGTTAGCACGAGGCTATCTACATCGACCAGAACTGACTGCCGAGAAATTCGTCAATAATCCTTTTATTCCTGGAGAGCGGCTTTACAAAACCGGGGATTTAGCTCGTTACTTACCCGACGGAACTCTTGAATTTCTCAGACGAATTGACAACCAAGTCAAGATACACGGCTTTCGCATTGAGCTAGGAGAGATTGAAGCCGCATTGATGAAACACCCTGGCGTCAGTGAAACCGTCGTCATAGCGCAGGAAGATGAACCAGGCAACAAGCGCTTAGTTGGTTATGTAGTACCCAAACACAAATCGGCTCCAGCTAGCAGCGAGTTGCGAAGCTTCCTGCTAGAGTGGTTGCCAGAATATATGGTGCCGTCTTTCTTCGTGCAGCTCAAGGCTCTACCGTTGACACCCAATGGCAAAGTCAATCGCCAAATGCTGCCAGCACCGGATGCGTCTAGACCTGAGTTGAAAGACACCTATGTCGCACCGCGCACTCCTTTAGAGGAAAAACTGGCAAACCTCTGGGCGGAAGTCCTCAAGGCTGAGCAAGTTGGCATTCACGACAACTTCTTTGAATTAGGCGGCGATTCCATTATTAGTATTCAAATCGTTGCTAGAGCGCATCAAGATGGCATAGAACTTGCTCCCAAGCAGCTTTTTGAAAACCAGACCATTGCCGAACTCGCAGCCGTGGCTAGCCTGAATCAGGGTGTTATGGCAGAACAAGGGATGGTAACGGGTTCAGTACCTCTCACCCCAATTCAGCACTGGTTCTTTGAACAAAATCAGCCTGACTCCCACCACTGGAACCAAGCTGTTTTGCTGCAAGTGCGTCAAGTGATCGACCCAGCGCTATTGCAGAAGGTTTTACATGGATTGCTAGAACATCACGATGCGCTACGCCTGTGTTTTGTTAAGGCGGAATCGGGATGGAAACAGATTAATGCTGATTCCAACGGGATGGTGCCATTTCAATGCCTGGATTTATCGGCAGTATCACCAGAGCAGCATAAAGCGGCTATTGAGGAAGCAGCGACTGAACTCCAAACCAGCCTAAATCTGGCAGAAAAACCGCTGATGCGGGTTGCTCTGTTTGACTTGGGTGATTCTCAGCGCCTGCTCATTGTCATTCACCACTTAGTCATTGATGGTGTCTCCTGGCGAATTTTGCTGGAAGACCTCCAAACTGCTTACGAACAGCTAAGTCGAGGTGAAGCAATTGCACTACCATCCAAAACGACTTCGTTCAAGCATTGGGCGGAACGATTGAGAGAGTACGCGCAGTCAGAAGTTGTTCGGCAAGAGCAAGACTATTGGTTGGCTCAAGCTCAAAAATCAGTTCCCCGCTTGCCAGTGGACTATGCAGGAGGCGACAACACTGAATACTACTCAGATAAGGCTGACCTAACCCCCCCAGCCCTCCTCACTAAAGCTCCGGTTCCCTACGAGGGAATGGGGGAGTCGGACTCCCCTCTCCTTGTAGGAGAGGGGCTGGGGGAGAGGTCTCTCTTGCAAGATTGTGATAACACAGTGGCTTCAGAAAAAACGGTATCGATCGCTCTGAGTGTAGAAGAAACTCAAGCTCTACTCCAGGAAGTCCCAGCCGCCTATCGAACACAAATCAACGACATATTGCTAACGGCACTCGCACAATCATTTGCACGATGGACGGGTGAGCGATCGCTATTAGTTGAATTAGAGGGTCACGGACGAGAAGATATTTTCAACGATGTCAACCTATCGCGTACAGTCGGCTGGTTTACCACCCACTTCCCAGTGCTGTTGGATATTGGGGAAGCGTCTAACCCTGGAGAAGCGCTCAAGGCAGTTAAAGAGCAACTGCGCCGTATTCCGAATCGAGGCATTGGTTATGGCGTGCTACGCTATCTGAACGAAAACCGGGAATTGACGGAGCAACTGCAAGCGTTGCAGCAACCGGAAGTGAAATTCAACTATTTGGGGCAGTTTGACCAAGTTTTATCGGAATCCTCGCTGTTTGCACCTGCTGAAGAATCTTGCGGACAAGAACGCAGTCTGCGGGGAAGCCGAAATCGCTTGCTGGTGATTAATGGATTGATTGTTTCAGGTCAGCTTCGATTGGATTGGAGCTATAGCGAGAAGATTCATCACCGAAGCACGATTGAGAATCTAGCTGAGAGTTTTGTTGAAGCGTTGCGATCGCTTATTACTCACTGTCAGTCTCCCGAAGCTGGAGGGTACACACCCTCAGACTTTCCTCAAATGCAGTTTAGCCCGAAAGAGCTTGACGAACTCCTTGCAGAACTCTAGCCAATCAGTAGGTGACTATAAATGGACAATAGAAAAAATATTGAAGACATTTATCCCCTGTCGCCTACGCAGCAGGGCATACTCTTCCACACCCTCTATACACCCAAGTCAGGAGTATATGTCGCTCAGATTAGTTGTACCTTTAGCAACTCCCTCGATGTTTCACTGCTAAAGAAAGCTTGGCAGTTAGTAATAGAGCGACATCCAGTATTGCGTACCTCTTTTCATTGGGAACGTCGCGACCAACCCTTTCAGGTTGTTTATCGGTCTGTAAACTTGCCTTGGGAGCAGTACGATTGGCAAGAAGTTTCGTCAACTGAGCAACACGAGTTGTTAGAGAATTTCCTAAAAGGCGATCGCAAACGGGATTTTGACATCAACAAACCACCGTTGATGCGACTGACGCTGATTCAACTCGCTGAGGATAAGTACAAGTTTTTCTGGAGCAAACACCATCTGATTCTAGATGGGTGGTCAACAGCCGTAGTTTTCAAGGACGTTTTTGATATTTACTCAGCACTACAACAAGGTCAAAATTTGCCATTGCTCCCCAGCAGACCTTACGCAAATTATATTGCTTGGTTGCGGCAGCAAGATTTGTCTCAAGCCGAGGCTTTTTGGCGGCGTACTCTCAAAGGTTTTACTACACCTACTCCCTTAAAAGTAGAGCGAAATTCTGGAGACTCCCCTAGCGGACAGGAAGACCAGGATGAGCAGCAAATCCAACTATCTGAAGCGACAACATCTGCCCTCAAGACTCTGGCGCAGCAGCATCAGCTAACTCTAAACACTCTCGTGCAAGGAGCCTTCGCTTTACTCTTGAGTCGTTACAGTGGCGAGGAAGATATCCTGTTTGGGGCAACTTCTTCGGGTCGTCCGACAGACCTAGCGGGAGTTGAGAATATGGTGGGTGTTTTTATTAATACCCTTCCAGTACGAGTCAGCGTTCCTTCTGAGGAGTTTCTTCTACCTTGGCTAAAGAAACTACAAGCTCAACAAATCGAGGCTCGACAGTATGAGTACAGCCCCTTAGTAGAAGTCCAAGCCTGGAGTGACATACCACGGGGGATGCCGTTATTCGAGAGTATTTTGGTTTTTGAAAACTACCCTGTGGACTCTTCCTTAGCGCAGCAAAGCGAAAGCCTGGATATGCGGGAATTTCGTTTTGTGGAATCAATAAACTACCCCTTGACTGTGGTGGTAGGGAGTGGTTCAGAGCTGTCATTAGATATTTGGTATGATTGCCAACAATTTGATGCCGCCACGATTACCCGAATGTTAGGGCATTTCCAAACGTTGCTAGAAGGGATGGTTGCCAATCCTGAGCAGCGCCTAAAGGACTTGCAGATATTGACACAAGCTGAACAGCATCAGCTACTGGTGGAGTGGAATCGCACTCAAGCTAACTATTCTCAAGGTCAGTGCATCCATCAGTTGTTTGAAGCTCAGGTAGAACGGACACCCGATGCGATCGCAGTCGTTTTTGAAGGCGAGCATCTAACCTACCGCGAACTGAACGAGCGGGCAAACAAAATCGCCCACTACCTGCAAAAGTTGGGTGTGGAACCAGAGGTGCTAGTAGGAATTTATGTTGAGCGGTCAATTGATTTGGTAGTCGGAATTTTGGGCATCCTCAAAGCAGATGGCGCTTATCTCCCGCTTGACTTAGCCTATCCACCGGAGCGCCTAGCTTTCATTTTGCAGGATGCTCAGGTATCAATCTTACTGACTCAGCAGCAACTGGTGAGGAGGTTGCCAGAACATCAAAACAAGGTTGTTTGCTTGGATACAGACTGGAAAAGTATTTCTCAGGAAAGCCTGGAGAACCCTATCAGTCAGTCCACCGATGAGAACCTAGCGTATGTCATCTACACCTCCGGCTCAACAGGTCAACCCAAGGGTGTCTTAGTCAACCATGCGAATGTCACCCGACTATTTGCAGCCACTCAGTCTTGGTTTCACTTTAATGAACAGGACGTGTGGACTTTGTTTCACTCCATTGCCTTCGACTTCTCGGTTTGGGAACTTTGGGGTGCTTTGCTTCACGGTGGCAAATTAGTAATAGTGCCTTACCTGGTCAGCCGTTCGCCCAGAGACTTCTACAAGTTGTTGTGCCAAGAGCAGGTGACAGTACTCAATCAGACGCCTTCAGCTTTTCGTCAACTGATGCGGGAAGAACCGTCTTCAGCTAATACGGACGACCAAGCGGCGGGTTGTCCTGCCCAAAATTTTTGCTTGCGCTTGGTTATCTTCGGTGGAGAAGCGTTGGAACCCCAAAGTTTGAAACCCTGGTTTGACAGCCACGGCGACCAGTCTCCTCAGTTAGTGAATATGTACGGCATTACAGAAACTACCGTACATGTGACTTATCGCCCCTTGACGGCAGCAGATACTGGGGCGTGTTTTCAAACTTCCCCGTCAGATTCAGCTCCCCCTAAATCCCCCTTAAAAAGGGGGACTTTAACTGAATTCTCTCCCCTTACTAAGGGGGGCTGGGGGGGATCTCCAGGCAGTGTTATCGGTCGTCCGATTCCAGACTTGAATATCTATTTGTTGGATAAACACTTCTCACCAGTGCCAATTGGCGTTCCCGGTGAATTGTACGTTAGTGGTGCTGGCGTGGCGCGTGGCTATCTGAATTGCCCAGAACTGACTACTGAGCGGTTTATTTCCAATCCCTTTAGCACAAATCCGAGCGATCGCCTTTATAAGTCCGGTGACTTGGCACGTTATCTACCAAATGGAGAGATTGAGTATCTAGGGCGCATTGACGATCAGGTGAAGATTCGGGGCTTCCGCATCGAGCTAGGGGAAATTGAGACAGTCTTGGGTCAATACTCCAATGTGCGGGAAACGGTAGTTTTGGTTCGGGAGGATCGACTCGGTGACAAGCAGTTGGTCGCTTATATTGTCCCCAACTCCGAGCAAGCCCCCACAAGCAGCGAACTGCGAAACTACCTAAAAGGGCAAATGCCTGAGTATATGGTGCCATCGGCTTTTGTGATACTGGAGGCGCTGCCGTTGACGCCTAACGGTAAAGTGGATCGTCGATCGCTACCCGCACCCGACACACTCAGACCGGAACTGGACGAGGCTTTTGTTGCACCTCGCACGCCTGTAGAAGAGTTATTGTCTGGCATCTGGTCTCAAGTTCTGAACCTCGAACGGGTTGGCATCCATGACAACTTTTTCCATTTGGGTGGACACTCGTTGCTGGCAACCCAAGTGATGTCCCGCTTGTATAAAACCTTCCAGATAGAGTTACCCCTACGCTGTTTGTTCGAGTTACCTACTATTGCTGGATTAGGAGAGCAGATTGAAACAGCGATAAAGGCTGGGTCAGGACTAGCCGTTCCGCCTCTTGAGCCAGTTTCACGAGACAAAGCCTTACCCCTGTCCTTCGCCCAACAACGGCTGTGGCTGCTCAACCAATTGGAGCCTAACAGCCCTTTATACAACGTTCACGCCGCTGTACGCCTGACAGGTCTACTCAACGTCACAGCACTGGAACAAAGTTTCAACGAAATTGTTAGGCGTCATGAAGTGTTACGAACTCGGTTTGTTGCAGTCGATGGGCAACCGTTTCAAGTCGTTGAACCTGCCTCAACTTTGACCTTACCAGTGGTACATTTGCATTCGCTCCCTCCCACAGAACGAGAAACTAAGGTTCAAAATCTGGCTCAAGAAGAAGCAAATCGACCCTTCAACTTAGCCGAGTGTCCATTACTGCGATGCTTGCTGCTGCAACTCGATGAAAATGAGTACGTGTTACTACTCACTATGCACCATATCGTTTCTGATGCTTGGTCTGTAGGAGTACTTATCCGAGAGATAGGAGAACTCTATAAAGCGTTCTGTGCTAAGAAGCCTTTACCACTAACTGAACTCCCTATCCAATATGCAGACTTTGCTGTTTGGCAAAGGCAGTGGTTGCAGGGGGAGATGCTAAAGACCCAACTAAACTACTGGAAGCAACAACTAGAGGGTGCTCCTCCTCTACTGCAATTACCGACAGATAGACCGCGACCGACACTTAGAACGTTCCAGGGTGCAGCGCGATCGCTTATCTTACCAAAGCCCTTAACCGAGGACATCAAAAACCTCAGTTCCCGCGAAGGAGTAACCCTGTTCATGACCCTTTTAGCAGCATTCAAGACCTTGCTGTACTGCTGGAGTGGACAAGACGATATCATAGTAGGCTCGCCGATTGCCAACCGCACGCGATCGGAACTTGAGGGGTTAATTGGATTTTTTGCCAACACCCTAGTTCTGCGTACTGATTTGTCTGATAATCCTAGTTTCCGGGAATTGCTAGGTCGAGTACGCGATCGCACTTTAGAAGCTTACACTCATCAAGATTTACCGTTTGAGAAACTAGTAGAAGAATTGCAGCCTGAACGGAATCCGGGCTACAACCCACTATTCCAAGTGTGGTTTGTCCTCCAAAATACTCCTACACCATCCTTAAATCTGCCAGATTTGAATATCGCTGCATTAAATATTGACAGCGACAGGGCAAAGCACGATTTGAGGCTTGAGCTAGAGGAAAGCGAAGAAGGTCTTAAGGGTTCATTGGGCTACAGAGTAGACTTATTCAACCCAGAAACCATCGCTCGCATAGCAGAACATTTTGAACTACTTCTGAAACAGATTACTACAAACCCCAATACTAAGATAAATAGTCTCGCAGAAATCCTTGCTGAAGCCAATAAACAACAACAACTCATCCAAGAAAAAGAGATTGAAAAGGCTAGTCGGCAGAAGTTCAAAATGACTAAGCGGAAGTCTATCAGTAACGTTTAAGTTCATTCTAAGTAAATAACTGAATCATGAAAGATGCAGAAATCAACCAATCTAGTATCAAAAAACTAGGAGCATTCAAGCGGCAAGTCATCAGCATTGCTCAAGAAGACTTGGTAAAAGCAGAATATCTAGAGCCAGGTAAACTATTACCTCTAATAGTTGAGCCTTCTATAAACGGTTTAAATCTTACTGCTTGGGCTGAGAACAATCGACCGTTTATCGAAACCAATTTACTAAAAAACGGCGGTATACTTTTCCGAAACTTTCAGGTCAATGGAGCCGCTGATTTTGAGAATTTCATTAAAGCTCTTTCTGGGGAGCTATTAGAGTACTCTTATCGCTCAACACCACGCAATCATGTCAGTGGCAACATCTACACCTCAACCGAATATCCAGCCGAGCAATCCATTCCGTTACACAACGAAATGTCCTACTCCCGCAACTGGCCTATAAAAATTGGCTTTTACTGCGTACAACCTGCACAGCAAGGAGGAGAAACACCGATTGCTGACAGCAGAAAAGTTTTTCAGCGCATCGATCCAACCATCCGAGAAAAATTTAGACAAAAACAAGTCATGTATGTACGAAACTACAGACATGGACTCGATCTTTCCTGGCAAAATGTTTTTCAAACAACCGACAAATCTGAGGTAGAGCATTATTGCCGCAACAATAGCATTGAGTTTGAATGGTACGACCAAGATAGTCTAAAAACACGCCAAATTTGTCACGCGGTTGCCATGCATCCCAAGACGGGGGAAGACGTTTGGTTTAATCAAGCCCATTTGTTTCACGTATCAAGCTTAAACTCCGCTGTTCGAGAAGGTCTTTTTGCTGGGTTCAACGAGGAAGAATTACCACGTAATGCTTATTACGGTGACGGTTCGCCAATTGAAACCTCAGTATTAGACGAAATTCGTGATATTTATAAACAAGAAGCCATTACTTTTGTCTGGCAGACAGGAGATGTATTGTTACTTGATAATATGTTGGCTTGTCACGGTCGGAATCCATTTGTCGGTCTCCGAAAAGTCTTAGCAGGTATGGCAGAACGGTTTGGCAAATAAGTCAAAATAACCAAATTAATCAGCAGAATTTAGAGCATAAATTAAAAACAGAGGTATTACTATGAAAAATGAAATCATTGAGGGATATCGACTTTCTCCTCAACAAAAGCATCTGTGGTCATTGCAACAATTTGATGCAACACTACCTTACCGCGTTCAGTACGCTATTCTTATCGAGGGAAATCTCGATCCAAAACGTTTAGAACTCGCCTTAGAGAACGTTGTCAATCGACATGAGATTCTTCGTACAACCTTCCGCTGCTTACCAGGAATGACCATTCCTCTTCAGGTCATCACTGACAGCAGTACCTTATCAATTCATTATCACGACTTAAGAAGTTTAGACACTCAAGAACAAGAGGTTAAATGTGACACCCTCTTTGATGAAGTACTTCAACGACATTTAACTCTTGAAGATGGGATATCTTTCTATGCATCTCTAGTTATTCTATCGTCTCAAAAGCATTATCTGATTATTAGTCTTCCTGCTCTTTGTGCCGATATAGCCACCCTCCTGAATTTAGTAAACGAAGTTATCAACTCATATGCTACAAATCATAAAAATGGACAATTATTAGATAGACCTACTCAGTATGTTGATATTGCTGAATGGCAAAATGAACTCTTAGAATCAGAAGATACAAAAACAGGAGTAGAGTTTTGGCAAAGACAGAACTTTGATGCTGCTTTTTGCTTAAGGCTACCTTTTGAAAATAAATTTGATGAAATAATAGATTTTCAACCTAACTCTCTGAATCTCAGATTCAATCACGATTTAGTATCAAAGATAGAAGTACTGGCTGAGAAGTATAATAGTTCACTCTCTGTATTTTTATTGACTTGCTGGCAGATTCTGCTATGGCGTGTTACCGGACAGCAAACGATTATTGTAGGTAGGGCTTTCAATGGCAGAAAATATGAGGAGTTAGAGCAAGCGCTAGGTTTGCTTGCAAAACATTTACCGATAACTGGTCATCTAGAGAGGAAACTAAAGTTCAGTGAAATTATTAAGCAAGCTGACGAATCAGTTAGTGAGTGTTACAAGTGGCAAGAGTACTTTGATTGGGATAAAGTGCTCAATTTAACTGAGAATAACCAAGAGCCAGCATTTTTCCCCTTTAGTTTTGATTATTCAGAACAGCCTGAAATTTATTGCACTAATGAACTGTCATTCTCAGTTGATAAGCAGTATGTGTGTTTTGACCGATTCAAGGTTAAACTCTCCTGTCTCCGCCAAAATGATTCTATAACCGTAGAATTTCAATACGATTCATCTTTATTGGATGTAGAAACTATTGAACGCTTGGCGAGTCAGTTTCAGACGTTGTTAGAAAGTGCTGTCAAACATCCCGAAGTAGAAATCGGAAAACTAGAAATTCTCAAGCCTAGCGATCGCAAACAACTATTAGTCGAATTCAACCAGACGCACGCCGATTATCCGCTAGATCGTTGCATCCATCAACTCTTCGAGGAACAAGCAGAACGCACACCAGACAGTGTTGCTGTTGTCTTTGAAGACCAGCAGCTAACTTATGCTGAACTAAACAGGCGATCTAATCAACTGGCTCATCACCTCCAGCGACTGGGAGTTAAACCAGATGTGTTGGTGGGACTGTTTGTAGAGCGTTCTCTCGACCTGATTATAGGACTCCTCGGTATCCTCAAAGCTGGCGCAGCCTACGTTCCGCTAGACCCTGCTTTACCCAAAGAGAGTTTAGCGTTTAGGTTACAGGATGCCGGAGTATCGGTTCTTTTGACTCAACAACAGTTAGCCGAAAAGCTTTGCGATCGCACAGCGCAGGTGATATGTTTAGACACCGATTGGGAGGTTATCGACCGAGAGAGTCAAGAAAATCTTAGCAGCGACGTTAAATCAGAGAATTTAGTCTATGTTCTGTTCACCTCTGGCTCAACAGGTAAACCCAAAGGCGTTGCTGTCGAGCATCGGCAACTGCTTAATTATGTAAATGCGATCGCAGAAAAGCTAGACCTTTCCGTCTGTACCAGTTTTGCCACCGTTTCCACCTTTGCCGCCGACTTAGGCAACACAACTATTTTCCCTTCTCTATGTAGTGGCGGGTGTCTCCATGTAATATCATCTGAGCGTGCATCCAATCCAGAAGCACTAGCCGACTATTTTCAACGCCATGCGATCGACTGTCTCAAGATTGTTCCATCTCACCTTACCGCTTTACTAACCTCTTCTAATCCCAAACGCATCTTGCCTCGGCAACGGCTAATTCTTGGTGGTGAAGCTTGTAGTTGGACGTTGATTGAGCAAATTCAACAATTAACCCCACAGTGTCAGATTTTCAACCACTACGGGCCAACAGAAACCACCGTAGGCGTACTAACCTACCCAATAACCAACAATCCATCCGCTACATCTACCCCCCTTAAAAAGGGGGGCAAGGGGGGATCGAAATTTACTGCCACTGTTCCGATTGGTCGTCCCATTGCAAACACCCAAATCTATCTGCTGGACTCTGAGGGGCAACCCGTCCCCATTGGCGTACCAGGAGAATTACATATTGGCGGTGCGGGAGTTGCCAGGGGCTATCTAAATCAATCTGAACTGACTGCCGAGAAGTTCATTAATAACCCCTTCTTAGAGAGTGATGAACTAGAAGAAAATTCTTCAATTCAAAACTTAAAACTCAAAATTCAAAACTCTTATTTGTATAAAACTGGAGATTTAGCCCGTTACTTACCAGACGGAAACATTGAGTTTATCGGGCGAATTGACAACCAAGTCAAAATTCACGGCTTCCGCATAGAGCTAGGTGAGATTGAAGCCGCCCTAAGACAACACCCTAGCATCAGCGAAACCGTAGTCATAGCGAGAGAGGACGAACCAGGCAGAAAACACCTCGTAGCTTATGTTGTCCCTAACGAACAACCTAAAAATCCAAAATCCAAACTCCAAAATCTAAAATCGAGCGACCTGCGCGGCTTCCTACAGGAAAAGTTACCCGAATACATGGTTCCATCAGCGTTCGTGCGGCTGAAAGCTCTACCCCTGACACCAAATGGTAAGGTAGACCGCCAAGCACTGCCAGCCCCGGACATGGCTCGATCTAATTTGGAAGAAACATTTGTCGCACCTCGCACGACGGCTGAGAAAATTCTGGCTGAGATTTGGACTCAGATTCTCCAACTTGAAACGGTAGGAATCCACGATAACTTCTTCGAGTTGGGTGGAGATTCCATCCTCAGTATGCAAATTATCGCCAAAGCTAACCAGGCTGGTCTGCAACTGTCCCCCAAGCAACTGTTTGAGCATCAAACTATTGCCGAACTTGCAGCCGTGGCTGGCACGAATCGAACGATTCAAGCCGAACAGGGTCTAGTGATGGGTTCAGTGCCGCTTACCCCCATTCAACACTGGTTCTTTGAACAAAA
The DNA here is from genome assembly GCF_059505465.1 of Symplocastrum torsivum. Classification (NCBI taxonomy): domain Bacteria; kingdom Bacillati; phylum Cyanobacteriota; class Cyanophyceae; order Oscillatoriales; family Microcoleaceae; genus Symplocastrum; species Symplocastrum torsivum. Next base: position 121,080 of record NZ_JCACKQ010000045.1, read on the forward strand.
TCTTCCCGATTCGCACCACTGGAACCAGGCTGTTTTGCTGGAAGTGCAGCAAGCGATCGCTCCGGTACTATTAGAGCAAGCGCTGCAGAAATTGCTCGAACACCACGATGCTCTACGCCTGCGCTTTGTTCGCCAGGAATCGGGGTGGCAGCAGGTTAACGCCAGTCCTGACGCAATCGTGCCGTTTACCCACGTCGATTTGTCAACCGTGTCAGAGATAGAGCAAGAATCTGCTATCTCTGACGCTGCTACCAAACTCCAAACCAGCCTAAATCTCTCCTCAGGGCCACTGGTGCAAGTGGTTCTGTTTGACTTGGGTGCATCTAAGAATGTATTTGAAAAGTCACCTAATCCCCCTAACCTCCTCACTAAAGCTCCGGCTTCCCTACAAGGGAATGGAGGAACTGGACTCCCCTCTCCTAAGAGGAGAGGGGCTGGGGGAGAGGTTAAGCCCAGTCGCCTGCTGATTATCATCCACCACCTAGCCGTTGATGGCGTTTCCTGGCGAATTTTGTTAGAAGACCTCCAAACCGCCTACCAGCAAATTAACCAAGGCGAAGCTATCCAACTACCACCGAAAACTACTTCCTTCAAGCATTGGGCGGAACGATTGCAGGAGTACGCACAGTCAGCAACACTCCAGCAAGAGTTGGACTACTGGCTGGCTGAGTCTCGTCAGCAGATTGTTCACCTACCGATAGACTTTCCTGGAGGCAACAATAGCGTAGCTGAAGCTTGCACAGTATCGGTAACTCTCAGTCGGGAAGAAACCCAAGTGCTGCTACAAGCAGTACCAGCAGCATATCAAACCCAAATCAACGAGGTTCTACTTGCAGCGCTGATGCAAGCGTTCGCTCAGTGGACAGGTGAACGTTCTTTGCTTATTGATCTAGAAGGTCATGGACGGGAAGCAATTTTCGATGATGTAGATTTGTCGCGGACTGTCGGCTGGTTTACGACCATCTTCCCCGTATTGCTGGATATTGAGGAAGCTTCTAGTCTGAGAGATGCCCTGAAGGCAGTCAAAGAGCAGTTGCGGCGTATCCCTAATCGAGGCATTGGCTATGGCGTGCTGCGATATCTCTCAAAATCCTTGCAACTACATTCACCGAAGGCTGAAATTCGGTTTAACTATCTGGGTCAGACTGACCAGATATTCCAAGAGTCATCTTTGTTTAAACCCGCTCAAGAGTCCTGCGGAGTGGCGCGCAGCCTGCGGGGAAACCGAAGCTATCTGCTAGATATCAATGGAATTGTTGCAGAAGGGCAACTACGACTGGATTGGACGTACAGCAAGGCAATTCATCGTCAAGCCACGATTGAACGGTTGGCTGAGAGTTTTATAGAAGCGTTGCGGGAATTGATTAACTGCTGCCAGTCCCTTGAGGCTAAAGGGTATACTCCTTCTGACTTACCAAAAGCATCTACCCCAACGGGTAAGGTAACTGTTGCAGCTTTAAACGCTGAAGCTGTACTCGACCCCAGCATCTACCCTGATACATCATTTGAGCCTACAACTGAGCCATCTCATATCTTCTTGACTGGAGCAACAGGCTTTGTAGGAGCGTTTTTACTCTACGAACTCCTCCAACAAACTACGGCTGATATTTATTGCTTAGTCCGTTCCCCCAATGCCGAGTTAGGGAAAAAGAGACTTCAAAGCCATCTCGAATCCTATTTGCTCTGGGATGAATTGCTAAGCCGCCGCATTATCCCCGTTGTGGGGGATTTGTCTCAGCCGCTTTTGGGTCTTTCTGAAGAGCAGTTTCAAGTTATGGCTGGCAAAGTTGATGCCATCTATCACAATGCTGCATCGATTAATCTCATTCATCCTTACTCTACTCTCAAGGCAGCGAATGTTCTGGGAACGCAAGAAGTGCTGAGGTTAGCTAGTCGCATTAGAGTGAAGCCCGTCCATTACATTTCGACCCTTAGCGTTTTGACTTCAGCGAGTCATGCTGAAGTTAAGGGGATTCAAGAACTTTACCGCTTTAACCACAGCCAAGTGCCATCGGGGGGCTATGGTCAAACTAAATGGGTTGCTGAGAAGTTAGTCGCCACTGCAAGAGATCGCGGATTGCCTGTTTCTATTTATAGGCTGGGGCGCGTATCGGGACACAGCCAAACGGGTGTCTGTAACACCAACGATCGCCTTTACAGAATGCTCAAAGGCTTTATCGAGCTTGGATTTGCCCCAGATGTAGATACAACAGTGGATATGACTCCTGTGGACTATGTGAGTAAAGCGATCGCTCATTTATCCAAGCAAGAACAATCCTTCGGCAAGATATTTCACCTATCTAATCCTCATCCCATCCGCTCATTCGAGTTGTTTAACTGGATTGGCGAATTTGGCTATCCTATCCAATTGATGTCTCATAATCAGTGGCAAGCCGAGTTTCTCAATGCTGCGGAGCGTTTCTCAGATAATCCTCTGTACCCACTCATCCCGTTTTTTGCTGGAATGGAAAGCGATCGCACCAGCACTCAAGACTCTTTAGAAAAAACCTCAAACTCAGCCGCATTAAAGTTTAATTGCCACAATACAACCGAAGGACTGACAAATACCTCAATCGTCTGTCCGTCAGTCAATTCTGAATTGCTCCAGACCTACTTCTCTTATCTCATTCAAAGCAGTTTTCTTCATGCCCCACATGTAAGAAATATGTCGTGTTAGCTGACAAAAATTTCCAGTCCATTTTAATGGACTTCAGCTATGAGCTAGGGATTTGAATCCCTGGCGGATTACAGCGTAGTTACAACCTCTAAAACTAACCAACATTTACCTCCATAACCCTAAAATGCAAACAACAGACAGCACAATTTCACGCCAACAAAAGTATCTACATGAACTAATTGAACGCTACACTAAGCGGACAAAAACCTCCAAACAACTCACCCAAACCTATCGTCCAGTTCTCGCAGATATTAGAGCCTCCGAAGGGTTTAGCCTCCCCTTCAAAGAACTTTTCTATCCCATCGTTGCCCAGCGCTCTCTTGGCTCCCGAATATGGGATGTGGATGGAAATGAATATATTGATATCATGATGGGCTTAGGAGTTAATCTCTTTGGTCACAATCCGCCCTTCATAAAAGAAGCCCTAGAAGAGCAACTTGAGAAAGGCATACAAATCGGCCCTCAATCAGAATTTGCTGGTGAAGTTGCAGAGTTGATTTGCGAACTCACAGGAATGGAGCGAGTTGCGTTTAGCAATACGGGTACAGAAGCGGTGATGACGGCGATACGATTAGCACGATCGGCAACAAACCGCAATAAAATTGCGTTATTTTCAGGCTCTTATCACGGTCATTTTGATGGAACATTAGTTAAAGCAAAAACAATAGATGGAAATCTACAGATAGTTCCCATTGCTCCAGGAATACCCCCATCTGTTGTAGAAGATGTTTTGGTTTTAGAGTATGGAAATCCTCAGTCACTCGATGCGATCGCAGCCCACAAGCAAGAATTAGCCGCTGTTTTAGTTGTACCTGTACAAACAACACGACCTGACTTACAGCCCAAAACATTTCTCCATCAACTGAGACAATTAACTCAAGAATCAGGAATCGCCTTAATCTTTGATGAAATGGTAACAGGCTTTCGCATTCATCCGGGTGGCGCACAGGCATGGTTTGGCGTTGAAGCCGACTTAGCCACTTATGGAAAGATTGTCGGTGGCGGTATGCCGATTGGAATTATTGCGGGAAAGGCTGCCTATATGGATGGCATTGATGGCGGTATGTGGAATTATGGCGATGCCTCCTATCCTCAAGCGAAAACAACATTTTTTGCAGGCACTTTTTGTAAGCATCCACTCACAATGGCTGCTGCACGATCTGTCCTTAAGCATCTAAAAACTCAAGGGTCTACTCTTCAAGAGCAATTGAATCAACGCACATCGCAGTTTGTTGCAGCCCTAAATAATTGCTTTGTAGAAAATGCATTGCCTATCCGCATGGCGAATTTTGGCTCACTCTTCGGTCTTGCTTCCTCAGGAAGTTCTGCCCCTTCGGAAAATTCTACATCTTCGCAGAGCATCGAGTTGTTACGCTATCACCTACTCGAAAGGGGAGTTTATCTACTCCGAGCGGGTGGTTATCTATCTACAGCGCATACCGATGCAGATCTTGACTACATTGTCCAAGCGATTAAAGATAGTGCAGAACAACTACGAAATGCAGGCTTGTTACCTCCGCTTTCTCCTAAATTGCCACACTAAACAACTGCAATGACAACGACATCAACCTCTAGCTCTTGGGTAACTTGTCCCAAGCAAAATCCTCAGGCAAAACTGCGACTATTTTGTTTCCCCTACGCTGGTAGTGGGGCTTTGAGTTTTCGCACTTGGTCTGATAGTTTGCTATCAACTGTCGAAGTTTGTCCGATTGAACTGCCTGGACGAGGAAGCCGACTGATGGAATCTCCGTTCACTCAGCTTTCTGCTCTCATCCCAGAACTCGCTTGCACCCTGCGTCCTTACTTAGACAAACCTTTTGCATTCTTTGGTCACAGTTTGGGGGGACTCGTCAGCTTTGAACTGGCTCAGCAACTCGGCAGAGACTATGGATTAAGTCCAGTTCACTTATTTGTGTCCGGTTGCCGCGCTCCTCAAATACCTACTCCACGCCCACCCATCCATGCTTTGCCGGAATCAGCATTTCTGGATGAACTGCGCCGACTCAATGGCACACCTGAAACGGTTCTAGAGAACGCTGAACTGATGCAGTTACTTCTTCCTGTTCTGCGGGCAGATTTTGCCTTGCTTGAAACTTATGTGTACGCTCCCAAACCACCGCTAGATTGCCCCATCTCTGCCTTCGGGGGCTTGCAAGATCGAGAGGTCAATTGCGACGAATTAGAAGCTTGGCGGGAGCAGACAAATGCAGCCTTCTCATTACAGATGCTTCCTGGCGATCATTTTTTCCTGCACTCAGCGCGATCGCTTTTACTACAATCGCTCTCTAACAAACTGCATCAGACCGAGCTTAGTTACGACTCAAGAAGCTAAAGGCGTTTCTTGTTCCTTGTAAATGTCATCTTCTCTGTTAATGAAGACTTCAGACAATGCCTGATAAGCTTCTGTCCAAGCAGCCATCACTTCTTCTGTAGCGGCTTCCCTCAATACATCCTTCATCGCTTGCAGTAAGCTCTCTCCTACAATAAAGTACTCTTCCGGTAAGACCTGAGTCTGCACATGGCGATGAGCAATCCTTTCAACCATTGACTTTAAAGCAGGCTGATTGTCAATTTGGCTGGCATAAGTATAGATAGCTGTTGCCAATTTTACAGGTTGAGAACCATCAGCTTGAGCCGACATATCAAACTTGTTTCTTACCTGTGGGTACTTCTGAAACATAATTTGATACATTCGAGTCGTGATTTGTTTCCCTTGATTTTTTAAGATGGGTGCTGTGGACTTGACGATCTCGATTGTTTTTTGGCTAACCATATTCAGAACTTCTCATTTAGTGAGCTTCGGTTCATCGCGGTTTTGTTTACCGCTTTGTTTCTAAGCCCAATATAGTGAGCATTCCGAATGACTTCTATGAGCTAGCTCAAACAGCAGAGCTAATCAAAGGATATCAGCGGTTCCTCAGCTTCACTCGCCGACCAATTGGCACACACATCGGCGTTCCCACGACTGGATCTGGCACAATCCGACAATCTAACTCAAACACCTCTCGTACCATTGCTTCCGTCATCACCTGCTCTGGTACTCCTTGAGCAATAATTTGCCCCTGTCGCATTGCCACTATGTTATCGGCATAGCGACAAGCTTGGTTCAAGTCGTGCAGCACCATGACAATCGTTCGTCCCTCACTCTGGTTCAACTCATAAAGCAAATCCAACACCTCGACTTGATGGGCCAAGTCCAGAAACGTTGTCGGTTCATCGAGCAAGAGAATAGGCGTATCCTGAGCTAATGCCATGGCAATCCATGCTCGCTGTCGCTGTCCTCCTGAGAGGGTGTCGAGCGCTCGGTCTGCCAACTCGATCATTCCTGTAGTCATGAGTGCCTTTTCGACAAGACACTCATCGTCTTTCGACCACTGCTGCAACCAATTCTGATAGGGATAACGACCTTGAGCCACCAAATCTCGAACGGTCAAACCTTCCGGAGCCACTGGACCTTGAGGGAGAATCCCCAGTCGCTTTGCTACAGCTTTTGTAGATAGCTTGAAAATGTCAGCACCATCGAGATAAACCGCGCCAGCACGAGGTTTCAGTAACCTTGCCAGTCCCCGCAACAAAGTTGACTTACCGCAGCCGTTGGGGCCAACCAGGGTAGTAATCTTTTCTAGAGGAATTTCCAGGTCAAGGCTCTTGATGATGGATACCCCATCATAAGCTAGAGTCAGCTTGCGAGTTGAGAGTCGGTTCATAGGGTGCATTGGTCGGTTCATCACTTGCGGTTGCGGATTAGTAGGTAGAGAAAATAGGGCGCACCAACTGCTGCGGTAATCACGCCGCAGGGAATCTCGATGGGTGCAAAGAGTATCCGCCCCAACCAGTCTGCCAGCACCACTATCAGTCCACCCATCAGTGCCGCTGTGAGCATCAACCCTTCATGATTTGGCCCAACCAACTGACGCCCCAAGTGCGGTGCCATCAAGCCGACAAGGCTAATCGTGCCTGCCGTGGCAACTGCTGCACCTGCCATTGCCGCACTCGTCAGCAATAGCAAATTCCTCTGCCACTCAACCTGCATTCCCAGTCCTCTAGCGATGTCGTCTCCCAGAGAGATTATGTTGAGTTGTCTCGCCCACACTAACGACAGTGGCACAAACACAGCCAGCCAAGGCAGCAATGATCTGAGGTGTTCCCAACTGCGTCCGTAGACACTTCCTGCTAGCCAAACCAATGCCTGAGTGACACTATCGATTTCACCAAAGGTAATCAGTAACGTTGTCAACGCGCTGATGACAGCAGCAATGCCGACACCAACCAAAATCAGACGGATTGGGGAACTACCCTTGTCCCATGCCAGTAAGTAAATGAAGATAGCGACAGCCAACGCACCAACGAAGGCAGACACAGGCAAAGCAAACAGGGGAACATTTGGAAACAGAACAATCAGGGCGACGGCAGCTAAACTCGCACCCGCATTCACGCCAATTATCCCCGGTTCTACCAGGGGATTGCGCGTTAAACCTTGAAGAATGGTGCCGGAGATACCTAATGCTACGCCAACACCGAAGGCAACTAGCGTTCGGGGTAAGCGTAGCGTGTTGATAATAAAGGGGTAGTCCGGGTTAGCTGTGGGTAATCCCACGAGAGTTTTCAAAACTTCCAAGGGTGGGATGGGATACTCGCCCTGTCCTACACTCAGTACCATTACTGCAAGAATGACCGCACCGAGTACCAACAGTGTCGATGGAACGTGTCGCTCTAGGCGGAAAGACAGAGGTAACTGCCAGGGACGAATGACCAGCCAGCTTTTTCTCATCGCTTTACCTTCCACCGAGCAAGATAGATGAAAAATGGCGCACCGACAATAGCCGTCATTACTCCTACAGGTAGTTCCTGTGGTCGGATTAGCAACCGCGCCCCAATATCGGAGATGAGCAGTAATATGGCACCAAAAACAGCACAATAGGGCAAAATCCAACGGTAATCCACGCCGATGAGAAAACGGACGATGTGGGGGATGATAAGACCAACAAACCCGATTGGGCCTGCGATCGCAACAGCACTCCCTGCTAGCAAAACGATACTCACAGCCGCGAGTACTTTCACCCACACGGTTTGTTGACCCAAGCTGCGGGCGACATCCTCACCTAGAGTAATGGTGGTGATTTGTTTGCCTAAAGCGAATGCGATCGCTAATCCGATAATGATGTAAGGCAATACTTGCGACAATAAGGTGAAATCGCTACCCGCTAAGGAGCCAGCCAGCCAGAAGCGAATTTCATCGAGTGTCCTCTGGCTGAGGATGAGGATGCCAGTCATAAGGGAATAGAACAGAGCCGTGAGAGCCGCACCTACTAGGGTGAGGTTGAGCGGGGTGAGTCCTCCACGACCGAGAGAGCCGAGAAAATAAACGCTAATGGCACTAGCTGTTGCACCGAAGAAGGCACACCCAGCATAGACACTTGGAGAGGAGGTGCCGAAGAGGAAAATGGCGATTACTACGGCTAGAGCAGCCCCCCCATTGATTCCCAAGATTTCAGGGTCAGCTAAGGGGTTACGAGTTAAGCCTTGCATGAGCGCACCAGCGACAGCTAAAGCGGCACCGACTAAAACGGCAATTAGCGATCGCGGCAACCGTACAGTGTAGATAATCAGATGGTCGGTAGAGCCATCAAACGCTGTGAAAGCGTCATAAATCGTGCTAAGGGGAATCTTAGCTGCGCCCAAAGTAATGCTCGCCACCAAAAGCGTTAGCAGAATTAACAAACTCAGTGCCAAACCGATTAGGAGTAAGGGACGCACTCGTTTTATACTTGACCCATTTGTAGTAGCGCTCTCGATTGCCAATCGCTTCTTTCCTCAATCGTTGTCGATAATAAGGGAAACTATTGTTGAAGTTCCCCATTATTCCAATTGCCTTCCACACGGGTTCCATCGGCAAAAATGTAGACACCTTGCCCCTGCCTCTGGCCGTTGCGGAATTCTCCTTGAAAGCTGTCTCCACTGGAATACTTGCAGGCTGCTTGACCGTTTAACTGACCCTCGCTAAACTTTCCTTCACAGCGATCGCCATTGGCAAACGTGTAGACCCCAGTACCGTTGAACTTCCCGTTACTAAACTCGCCCTCGTAACGATTTCCATTGGCTTCGGTGAAGACTCCTTTGCCATTAAATTGACCATCACTAAATTGACCTTCGTAGCGGTTTCCATCGGCGAAGGTGTAAACTCCTTGACCCTGTGGCTTACCGTTGCTAAATTCCCCTTCGTAGCGATTCTTGTTGGCGTATTCCCGGACACCTTTACCGTTAAATTGACCATTGCTGAATTGACCTTCGTAGCGCCCCCCTTCAGCAAAGGTGTAAACCCCTTGACCATTAGGCTGACTATTACGCAGTTCGCCTTCATAGCGGTTCTTGTTGGCGTATTCGCAAACTCCTTTGCCGTTGATTTGACTGTCGCTGATTTCTCCAGAGCAACGATCGCCATTCGCTAAGATGAAGGTTCCCGTGCTGCTGGGATTGCCATCCGTGAATTGTCCCTCGTAACGACCCCCATCGGCTCTAATGTAAGCTCCCATGCCGTTGGGCTGACCGTCACGAAACTCGCCTTCGTAGCGATCGCCATCTGCGTATACCCGAACACCTTTGCCACTCGGCGTGTCATCGGTGAACTCTCCTTCGTAACGCCCTCCTTGAGCAAAGGTGTACACTCCTTGACCTTGTTTCTTCCCGTCTGTGAAATTGCCTTCATAGCGATCGCCATTGGCGTATTCGCAGGTGACTTTGCCGTTAAGGCTACCGTTGGTCATTTCCCCTTCGCAACGTCCCCCATCGGGTAACGTCACGACGGCTGCCACTGCTGGCAGTGAATTACTGATTACGCCTGCAATCTCTAAGCTTGAAGCAATTAATAGGGTTATTCCGAAGCGCCTGATTGTCCGCAGCATAACTCTGAAAAACCTCTAAACTCCTTGATTTGGTGAACTCTTGCTGGTTGTTGTAATGTTTATGAATCACATCTGGCTTGACTAAAGGCAAATCGACATTAGTAGCGTCTATTAAGCTTATTGGGCAGGTACGGAGAGCGGAACTTCTTCCTGTTGTTCCTGACGTTCCCGTTCAAGCTGTTCTTGACGCTCCTGTTCCTGTCGTTCCTGTTCCTGACGTTCTTGACGCTGCTGTTCCTGACGCTCCTGTTCGAGTTGCGATTGGCGTTCCTGTTCCTGACGTTCCCGTTCAAGTTGCGATTGGCGTTCCCGTTCCTCGCGTTCTTGTTCAAGCTGCGCCTGACGCTGCTGTTCTTGACGTTCTCGTTCGAGTTGTGCTTGGCGTTCCCGTTCTCTCTGCTGGCGTTCGCGCTCGTTCTGTGCTTGACGTTCACGGGCTTGACGGTCAAAATCAGACCCTGCGAGCGTAAAGTTAATCGTTACTCGAACCGCAACGCGCCTTCCGCCTTCTGGTTTTGTAAACTTCATCTTTCTCGCAGCAGCGATCGCAGCTTCCCTAATTTGACTATTACCGCTACCTTCTGCGATTGCCGAATCAACGACATTGCCACTTTGATCCACCACAACCCGGACAACTGCGTTACCTTCTTTGCCATCCAGGATGGATGGATATTCAGGCGGACAGCCACTAATGCAACTCACTCCTCCTCTTCCAGAACCAGTCCCAGAACCAGTCCCAGAACTGCCTGGGACACCGTTTCCTGACCCTGGTCGTGGGGGTGCTGAACGATTAGCTGCCACCGCTCCGCCTGATGTAGGGTTAGCAATGGAATCGCCACCACCAACTGAAGTAGTTTCAGAGGAACTCCCACCACTGAAACTCTCTCTAAATTGCCGGGAGTCCGGGGAGGAACCTTGAAGTGCCTGGGAAGCACCCCTTGGTCGTGGAGGTGCTGAACGATTTGTTGCCACTGCTCCTGGGGATGCGGGGTTAGCGTTTGAGCTGCCCTCACCTGGAGATGCTGTGGGTTGGGAGGAACTGCCGCCCAGTCTTTCTCTAATTTGCCTAGCAACAGTTGAGGCATCTGAAAGTAGTCCAGAAACCCCTGTTGGTCGTGCGGGTGCTGAGCGATTCGTTGCCACTGCTCCTGGGGATGCAGGGTTGGACTCTGAGGAGTCATCCGTTGGTGATGCTGTTGATTCTGACTGAGTGGGTTCACTCAAGCGTTCTCTAACTTGCCTCGTGTCTGAGTCAGTTTGAAGCGGTTGAGAACTTCGATCTGGGCCCGGAGGTGCGGAGCGATCGATTGCTACCGACTCCGGTGGTGTAATAGGGGCAGGTTCTGAGGATTTAGAAGTCGGTTCCTGGGGAGGTGTGATAATGGGTCTGGGTTCCGTTGTCGGTTGAGTTGGCGGAGCTAGTGCGGCTGGTGCAGGTGGCGCGACGGGTTGAGGCGGCGCTGCTGGTAGATTGGGTACTGGTTGGGTCACCGCTCTTTGAGGTGCTGCGGGAGCTGAGGGTGCGGGTTGAGCTTTTTGTGTGAGAGGTACTGTGGGGATTGTGGGTTGAGGTATCGGAGGCTTGGGAGCCTCAGTTTTAATGGGTTGCTGTGGCGTCGGCTCCGGCTTTGGAGTATCTGTTAGCGGTTTCTCTTCGGTATCTGGTTCTTCAACCACGATGATTTCAATCGGATCATCGGCAAGTTCCGGCTGTTTCGCCCACAGCCAGCTTATGCCGAAACCAAGTACCACATGAAACACGGCTGAACCGACAAGGCTAATTGTCAGGAACTTCTTGAGAGCCTCTTGTTCCTTCTCGCGTTGCTCGATGCAGAAGCTTGAAATGCTCATGCCCTAAACACTTTCCCTAATTACCGGAGCGCATACCGTCTGAATCGCTCCACATTATTGCATATAAGTTGCATTAAGTGTTAAACCATAAAATGACTGAGGTGTTATTGTCAAGAAAAACAACTTGAGGCATTGCGCCAGGAGCGTTCGGCAAAAACCGAAGAATCACGACGCTTGTATTCTTTAATACCTTGACAAATAATTTCAAATCCGTTGCTCCTGTTGAAATATTTGAAGCTCAAGCACTTGACGAATGATCGCAATAATATGCTATAGGTTCAAGCCCTATTTCCATCCCTCCCCGGACACGCTGTCAAACTTCGCTCTTTAGCGCCTTCTGAAGGCTTTCAGGTAATGTCATCCCCTGCTTGGTTAAAATCTTTTTCATTAAGTCGCATGTAGTAATATGGCTTTGCGACGCCTGTCAAGTAAGAGACTTTAATGCAGTTGCAACGGATTCCAAGGCAAAAAGTGGCTTAAAACCAGATATAACAGCAGTTTTAGCCTTCAATTCGTTGCTGAAAACTTTCTCGCCACTCCCCAATACGCAAGATTTTTTCACCGGGATACTTGACAATGAGGACTATTAGCAATAATTCTATTGAAAAGAATTCTCAGCTTGTTCTCGCCCAGTAAGCCGAAAAACTGGCTGAGCTTTTTGAGTCACTATTGCCAGAAAGTGCATGCCAATTATCACGTTTTTTAAGGCAGGTGGAATTGTCGCCTGGCCTTTACTCTGTTTTTCCTTAGTGGCAGTTGCCTTGATTGCCGAACGGTTAATATTTTGGTTTCGGGTTACTCGTCGCCAACAGCGAGTTGTCCGTGAGGTTTTGAAGCTCTACCAGCAAAACCCAAACATTGCTATCAACTATCTACGGCAGAATGCCGATCTGCCTATTGCGAAAATTTTCCTCGAAGCCTTAGAACTCGATCGCCCCAACCCAGAAGAGTTCCGCCTCGCCTTAGAGAGTGCAGCACAGGCGGAACTGCCAACGTTGAAACGGTTTAATACCGTGTTTGATACGATTGTCAGCATTTCTCCACTGCTAGGTCTGTTGGGAACGATTTTGGGCTTAATGACTGCTTTTTCTTCCCTGAAGATTGGTGATGTCGGGGGTAGCCGCACGGCGGGAGTCACTGGAGGGATTTCTGAAGCCTTAGTTTCGACAGTGATGGGGTTAGTTGTAGCCATCTTCACCCTCGTTTTCGCCAACATGTTTCGTGGCTTATATCAACGGCAGCTAGCGTTGATTCAGGAGTACGGTGGTCAATTGGAACTACTGTATCGCCGTCAATACGAGCAAGGGAGAGATGTCTATGCGACTTCCCGATGAATCAGAGAAGCCAGCGGAAATCAACATCGTGCCGATGATCGACGTGATTTTCTCGATTTTGGCGTTTTTCATCATTTCGACGTTGTATTTGACCCGTTCAGAAGGGCTACCCGTGAATTTACCAGGTGCGGCAACGGCACAAAGTCAGCCCAGCACCAAAATTACTGTGACGATTCAGCCGGATGGAGAAATTGCACTCAACCGTAAGCCGATTGAGTTAGAAGCTCTTGAGCAGGAAGTGCGATCTCTTGTAGAACCGAATTCTGAATCGCTCGTGATCGTCAATGCCGATGAAAAAGTCGATCATGGTCGGGTGGTAAGTGTGATGGATCGCTTGCGTCAAGTTGAGGGGGCAAAATTAGCGATCGCAGCCCAGAGACAGTAGTCGCGATCGCTCTCGACTTTATAACCTACATTCTGCCCTTCGAGTGTCACAAACAGTCATCGCCTAATTGCGCTAGGCATTTTGTGCGATCGCTCCTCATACCAGAACTCAACCAAAAAGCGATCGCACTATGCCAAACTCATTCATTGCCAACATCACTCAATTGCCTTAAAACACTCACGCTTGAAAAATAACGGAAAGATTATTCGCTGGCATAGCATAGGTTTCGACTAGCGAAAGATTTTGGGCTTGAGCAACTGCCACCACCTCATCCAGATCCCGCACACCCCACTCCGGGTTTTGCGCCCGAAGACTCTCATCAAAATTAGCATTGCTGGGTGCTGTATGCTTGCCCCCTTGTTTGAAGGGCCCGTAGAGATACAGAACGCCATCCCGTGGAAGAATCCGTCTCGCCCCTGCCAACAATCCGAGACAGGCTGACCAGGGGGAAATGTGAATCATGTTAATGTTGACGATCGCCACAATTGGGTTTCGTTTGAAGTCTATATCCTGCAACGGTTCCGGTAGTTCATCCTGCTCCACATCCCAGATTGGGTCACGGACATCCAGTGCGATTGGGGGATACAAGTTATCCGCAGGACAGTGTTCTCGCCATGCTGCAATACTGCCTCGCGCCAATGGGTTTGGGTCAGACGGAATCCACTTACGAGGCTGGAGTCGGGGCGCAAAAAAGACTGCATGTTCTCCTGTCCCACTAGAGACTTCTAGCACTGTGCCTGTGGGTGGCAGTACTTGTAAAAGTACATTTAGGATGGGTTCTCGATTTCGTTGTGTGGCAGGGGCATACTGTCGGGCATCTAGGGATTCATTCATCTGGGCCGTGTGGATTGGTCGGAACTTAACCATTTTCACTTAGGGTAAGTCCTCTCCAGCTTATTTGCTATTGCGATCGCCCTTTACTAATTAAATCCTCCTTTTGATAGGCTTGAGCCGAAGCAGAAGCAATAATTAGAATTGAATTCAGAAGAATCGCTAAATTTTGAGTAATTTTAGCTCATGGCAGTTTCCGAAAATCGAGAAGCATATATACCCTACCGTCGTACCGATATCATCGATCTTTGCCTGAAAGATGGTCAGTTAAATCCCGCTGATACTGAAACATTTAAAGATTTTTGTCAAATTCTATCTGCTTTCTACCACTTTCGCTTCCATAAAACATTAGAAATTATCAAAGATAACTATGTGATATTCAACCCTAATGCGGACGTTCAACCCCTGAACGAGCCGAGTCTCGACCAGTACGACGAGATGGAAGCGAAAGTAGTTGCTGCGTTCAAGCATATTTTAGAAAGAGCCAACTATATTCCCTTGCCAGAATCGATCATGCAACACGCCTTAGGTAAAAAGTCTCTAATTAACCTCAGAACCCAGGTTGATTTTAATGACTTTGATGATGTTCTCTATTATTACCGGGGTGATACTGATAAGACAATTAAAGTTAAAAAATTCTTCTTCTGGAAGGAAGAAAAGACGATTGATATTTTTGAACGAATTGTTTTATTGATTAAGTTCAAAGGAGCAGGATACTTTCGTGCTAAGAAGCCAAATAAAAATAACTTAGAAGAACTGAAGTTTACTCCGGGTAAAATGTATGTCTACTTTTACAAGAATATCCCGAAGCACGATGTTGACCTACTCTTCCCAAATATTGAAACAAGTATGACTTGGAAGGATCGGCTGCTATTTGGTATTCCAGCTATTGGTGCTGCAGTTCCATTAATTCTAAAAGCATTGCCGAATATTTTATTGCTCATTGCTGCCATTTTGCTGGTGTTCAATGCACCATCCCTGGTGAACTTATTGAATGTTGAACAGGATAAGCTGCGGAATGTAATGCCTATTTTAGTAGCGACCCTATCATTGGCAATGGCATTGGGTGGATTTGCCTTCAAACAATACAGCAATTACAAAAGCAAGAGAATCAAATTTCAGAAAGACATAACTGATACGCTGTTCTTCAAGAACTTAGCCAACAATGCTAGCGTCTTTCAGATGCTTATTGATATCGCTGAGGAAGAAGAATGCAAGGAAATTATTCTGGTGTATTACCATCTCCTGACTAGCCCAAAACTACTCAATCCTGAACAGCTAGACTCTCGAATTGAGACTTGGATGGAGGAGAAATTAGGCACCAAAATTAACTTTGATATTCATGGCCCCTTGGACAATCTGCAAGATATCCGGGGAAGGGTGTTCGCGGATGTTAAAGATGCCGATGCGCCTGAAGTGCCATTGCTGTCCTATGATAACCAGGGATACTGCCACGTTCTTCCACTGAAGGATGCTAGGGTTGTGATCGATTGGGTTTGGGATAATGCCTTTCGATATAACGGAACACCTTTGTAGAAAAGCTTTTGATAAATGCGATCGCAGGTAGTTTTCTGGCAAAGGCGATCGCACTACGATATTGTTAGGTCAAGCAAGTAGGAGTCCTCACTCAATGACCACCCTAGCTAAATGGTCAGTTGCAGACTATCATCGCATGATTGCGGCAGGCATTTTGTGCGATCGGCGTGTGGAACTGCTAGTTGGAGATATTGTCCAGATGAGTCCAGAAGGGCGATTACACGCCTCGCGTATTAGAAAAGTTGCTAACTACCTCCGCAGTCTTCTCAATGACTTAGCACTGGTGTCTGAAGCGCATCCGATTACACTCGATTAAAAGGACTTGTCATTACTAGATGCACAGAATTCTTATGGCTATCAGAAGTGAAAGTTCCTCTATGCTGAACCAGCTTGGTCTATCCCTCCGCGATATGCGATCGCTCTTTACCATAGCTTGAATTGATACCAGGACATCTCACAGTTCCATTTAGAAATATTTGATCTCTCCTTTCATAGTGCTGCTGATAACCTGGGTAATCATCCGATTACGCCGTGAGATGCGTTATAAAAAAAGCCTCTCATGTTGAGAGGCTTTCTAGATTGAGATTGAGTGGGAAAGGTTAAGTATTAACCCGCAACAGCTACCGCACCTGCAATCGCTGAAGCCGCCCCAGAAACAAGTGCTGTCCAGAATAGCCACCAAGCTGCTGACGCTGCCGCTTTGCGAGTTTCTTCTGCTTGTTTTTGCGCTTGATACTTGACTTCATCAAGACGTCGTTGTGCTTCCGATTGGATGCGTTCTGCCCGTTGCAACACACTATTGCGGGTACGCTCAATTTGGTCAATGACTCGGTTAGCGTCTGCCTCGGAAATATCTTCACGAGAACTCACAATTGCAACTAAAGTGTTGCGGTCAAACTGACTTAAGCGATCGCGCATTGCGTCAAAACCCGCTTGTGGGTCATCAAACAACTTACGCAAGTCAGTCTTGATGCCATCGTAGTTGAGTTCGGGTCGCTCAAGGCTGTTGAGGTAGTTGCGGATTTTGGCAAAGGTGCGGTCAATCACAGACTGGATGCTGAGTTGCAAATCCCGCAGTTGTCCCATCACTTGGTCGCGGACACCGAGGATATTATCAACAATGTGGTTCACATCCTGCTCAGAGATATCCTCCCGTTGAGACAGAAGGGAAACTAGGGTAGAACGGTCAAAGTGAGCAAGGCGATCACTCAGACTCGACACGCCAGCACGGGGGTCATTGAGCAGGAGTTGGACATCACGCTTGATCCCTTCGGGATTCAGTTCATCCTTACCCGTGGAACGCAGGTAATCTGCGATCGCACCTTGGAAATCCTGCACCTGCTGCTGAGTCCGACGAGCAAGACGACGGGGAGCCTTAACAATGTCGCGAATGGTAGATTGTACCTGGTCAATGATCTGATTGACTTGCTCCTCACTCAAGTCCTGCCGTTGAGAGAGCAACTTCACTAAGGTATCTCGATCCATTGAGGCTAAACGTCCTCTGATCGCCAAGGCTCCACCTTTCGGGTCATTGAGCAGTCTGCTTAAGTCACGCTGAATCCCTTCAGGATTTAGTTCCGACTTACCCGTGGAGCGTAGGTAATTGGCAATTGTCGATGTTGCCTGGTCGTATTGCTCTTTCGCTTTTCCGGCGAGTTTTTGAGGCGTGTAGCTGATGCGAGTCCACGCTCCTTCGATCTGATCGAGCGTTCGATTAATCTGATCCTCGCTCAGGTCTTGACGCTGATTCAAAAGCTGTACCAAGGTATCACGGTCAAAGCGAGATGCACGGGAGCGGAGAGCGGCAAGTCCAGCTTGTGGGTTATCCAAAAGCATTTGCAGTTCCCGATTGATGTGATCGGGATTCAGTTCAGCTTTACCCGTATCGCGTAGCAAGGATTGAACCTTGAGCCACTGCGCTTCGGCTTGTGCCTTAGCCGCTTCTTGCAGTTCTTGTGATTCTCTCAAAGCGCGATCGCGTGCTGTTTCAAGCTGAGGAATGATTACGTTAGCGTCTTCTTGTGTAATGTCCCCACGCTGGCTCAGAATCTGGGCGAAGGTAGAACGGTCAAACTGGGCAAGACGATTGCTCAGTTGTCCAAAATCTGCATCCGAGTCTTCCAGAATTGGCGTGAGGTTGAGCTGAATTCGTTCTGGAGTCAGCTCTTGTTTCGGGGTGGTGAGCAGATATTGTTCTACCTGGCGCAACAGAGCAAGCGATCGCCCACGCTCTTGGGCGGCTCTGGCTGTAGTCAAAACTTCTAAGCGAATCGATTCCAACTGTGTAGTCAGCAATCGGATTTCCTTGTGGGTCAAGAGACCCCGTTGTTGTAGCACATCAGCAAAATCTGAGCGGTTTAGCTGCTCCAATTCCTGAGCAACAACTTCTGGGTCTGCTTCCGGGTCATAAAGCACATTACGGAAGTCCCGATCAACTCTTTCCCCTCTCAAATGCCAGCTAGGAGTATTGAGCAAGTAGTTTTCTACATCTGTCCGAACTGTGCTGGGGGGTAGTGCTGGTGTATTGGGATTCACCTGAGATGCAATTTTACCCGCCTGAGCACCCGCTTGGTCTCTAACTGTTTTTAGCTGACCGACAATTTTTTCGACATCAAAGTCGGAGAGGTCAGTACGTCCCATCACCATGCCAATCAAGCTGTTAACACCCATTGTCATCGCCTGAGCGACAGGACCTGTAGCTTTTTGAGGCTGACCACCACCACTGCTTTGACCAGGCAGTCCGGACTGGCGGAGTTGACGCACTTCTGAAATGAGTTCGTCCAGCTTCTGAGTAAATTGATTGCCAACTAACTGATCGGGTGTAGCTGACCTAATAAAGTCGGAGAAGCCTGCCATGGGATCGCCTTGTGGTGTCGGCAGTTGGTTCACGGTTTTCTTCCACGCGCCTTCGAGTTGGTCTGCAAGGCGATTTATATCCCGCTTGGATAAATCGCTCCGGCTGCTGATCAAATCCACAAAGGTTTGTCGGTCAATATTGCGAAGGTGATCGCTGCCAGCAATTTGCTTTAAATTCGGGTCATTCAGTAAGTTTTCAAACTCTTGCCGAATCGATTGGATATTTAATTCTGGAGGTCGTAGTGCTTGGATGTAGTCCTCTACGTTCTCCCGAAGACTAACTGGGTCAATCGCTGAGCTGAATTCACGACGCACTGCCGACGCGGCGGCTTCTGCTGTGGCAACGACTTGGCGACTCGCAGCCCCGCCCCCAATTGCGGCGGCGGCGGTTCCCACAATCGCCTGAAAACCGGAAGTCGCGGCATTCACCACTGAGCCGATTAGAGAACCCACAGTTGTTGAACTGACCCAAAATAGCAGCGAGAAGTACGTTGCCCAGATGACTAAGCCAACAATTGCCCCTAGTCCTGCACTCTCAAGCAAGCTCAGCTTCACCGCCAATAAACAACCGAGGAATAAAGCGATCGTGACCGTTATCAGAGTCCAAATCCCTACACCTGTACTGATTTTGCGGATCGTACCGCCTACGCTACCTCCTTTATCATCGTGAGTATTATCGGAGTCTGATTGATGCCCTAAGTAAGAAATACCAGCGGCAACAGATAAATTTGTTAATAATAGCTGGATGCCAAACGCCAGCAATACTCCAGCAATCAAGGCAGTCAAGAATTGTGGTCCACTAAAGACCAATGCCGCATCCTCTGCCGTATCAATATCTGGATTAACTGGCACTTGTGCTAACCACAATGCCCAGCTACTAAGCTTTAGTGCCATTCCCCCACTCTGAAACATGATTTCTTCCTCGTTCAATGTTTATGTGTCGCGTAAGTCTAAAGATTGCTGGAATAGCTCGCCCTACTTCGGCAAAAATCACAGTCTTTAAACGACAGAATCGTTGTTTACGAGGGTTATGATCATCTCCCCAAGGGGAGAAAGTTCTCAAGGTCTTGGAGAATGTCTACCATGAGAGGTAGCTAGATTATTGCAACGGGTTATTGAAAAAAGATAGTTAAAGAGGGAAACGGAGAAAGGCTGAGTGCAGGCTCGTAGAAGTTTTTAAGCAGTTCCTCGCACCAGATGAGGACATAGGGGGATTTCAACTGCATAGTTATTTCCGCGAAGCTGCACTGAGTGCCAAATTGTACAAATCAAAAAAGAGACACACCTAGGAATGTCTCTCACTGCTTTTTACTCTAGCGTCGTTTGCGACTACCGAATGAGCTAGGTGCCCTTGAAGGACTCGATCGCCTACTACTACTACCAAAACTGGGTGAGCGCTTAGCTCCTGTTGAAGAAGGTTGGTTAGAGCGGCGCAAAGTACTGGAACCGTAACCTGAACCCGTGGAGCGAGTCCCGGTTTGTGGTACTCGGCGTACCGTTGTCCGTTGACTCGATGAAGGAGTTCTTAAACGGCCTGTTGTCCGAAAACTTTGACTATTTTTGACGGCTGGTGGTGGCGCTTGATAGCGGGTTTGGTATTGCTGAACAGCTTGACCATATGTGTTGCCATAACCACCATATCCAGTCATAATCACACCGGGTTGATAAACTGGCGGCACATAGTAGCGTGGTGAAAACAGCAAGCTACCAACGGCTTGACC
Organism: Symplocastrum torsivum; assembly: GCF_059505465.1. Taxonomy (NCBI): domain Bacteria; kingdom Bacillati; phylum Cyanobacteriota; class Cyanophyceae; order Oscillatoriales; family Microcoleaceae; genus Symplocastrum; species Symplocastrum torsivum. The sequence goes on from NZ_JCACKQ010000045.1 coordinate 141,173, forward strand.
TGCTAACGCTCCAGCAAAAGGAGTCCAAAAGCTAGATTGCTGACGCACTACAACCGTTTCTTGTTGACCTGTTTGAGGGTTAACCTGATTTTCTGTAACGTTGTGGACGTATTCAATTTTGAAGTCTTCCGTCAGGTGCAACGCTGGCTGACCATTCTCAACATTCAAATAACTCTTCTGTCCGGCTGCAATTTCTTCGTTAGTCAGACGCGCCATTTGTAAGTCTGTCGTGCGAAATGTCGGAGGAGTCCCAGGCTGGGTATTCAGCAGCATCAGGGTGTACTCGCCATTAACGTCGTCATAGGTTGCCTGTTGCACAGGATAACGACCATCACTCACCCGTGTTGGTGCAGCTGAGGTAGTCCTATTTGTATTATTCGGATTTCCGTAAGACTGTGAGGAGTTAGGTGTACTACACGCTAATGTAGTCCAACATAAGCTCAGAGATATTAAGATGATAGTTAACTTGCGAAACATAAATCGTAAAAAACTAACACTATTCAACGGTAACTTGTAACTGTGATTCAAGTGGTTGGTTTCCTCCCCAAAAGCAGGGCGGATTTAACCCCTGTATTTCTGACAAAAACTTTTTAGTTTGATTGAATCACCACAGGATTTATATAGTACCCAAGCCAGTGACTAAACCCTATAAATGCTTATAGAGGAATGAGTTCAGGGAAATTGACTAACACTTGATCGCTTGTTAGTTCTTCACCAAACTGAGCTGGAGAGAAGTGAACTTGGATTGCACGTAATCGGCCCTGGTAGTGCAGATTAATCAAAGCTTTTAAACCTGCTTGTAGCGCACTCACATTAGATAAATCGGCTTCCAATTCAGGAACTTCACCTTCGTAAGCCACTGTAATCATTACAATCAAGTTCTGAGTCGCTGGCAAAGTTAGGGGTTCATCGCGATTAGATGCTGATTGGCTGAAGTCAGGTTCACTCAGATAACGTTGAGCAGAGTCGGTAAATAACTCAGTTACATACTCTTCAGCTTCCCCTTCACTCCAAAAAACATCACCTTCATTGGCAGCAGATTGCCAATAAGTATCTAATTGGATGAGGTTTTGGCAAATATCAACGAGTCCTTCTCCTAAGACTTGCATATCTCCGTCTTCATCAACAGCTTCTCGTGCTGCACGATTGAGAACTCCTAGTAGGGGAGCAACTTCTGCACCAGATAAATGGATGAAAATACGACAGATCACAAATCGAGTTCGACCACCTAGCTGATTAATGCGATCGCGCCAAGAATTCATTACTCTCTCTACTACTAATTGCCATTAAGTACCTATTGTTCACCATAGGAAATCAAGTCAACTAAGCCATCTATCATCGGATTGACTATGTTGTTACTTTCTCTACTACCTAAGTAGTTAATAAGCGGCGATGTGCCTTGATGAGAGGGAAAAGCACACTTTGCATCTGTACTACCAATGCTTAATATTTCGTAATTTTCCCTACACTGAGAATTGTAGAGCTATTCACAGTTCAGGATTATGTTGCTTCGACCCCATCAACGCACCAAGCTAGACGATACCAATGACACAGACTTTTACGCGATGCCACGCTTCGTCACTCATGTGGACGAAGGTTTTATCGATCAGCTAACCCAACTATATCGCGATCGCCTTAAGCCAAATACCCGCATCTTCGACATGATGAGTAGCTGGGTTTCCCACCTACCAGAGGAGATAGAATTTTCTCACGTCGAAGGACACGGGCTGAATGAGGAAGAACTTGCTCGTAATCCTCAACTCGCTCATTACTTTGTTCAAAACCTCAACGAAAATCCCAGTCTTCCCCTAGCAGATGAAGACTTTGATGCTGTTCTCAACTGTGTTTCTGTGCAATATCTACAATATCCAGATGCTATATTTTCCGAAATTCACCGCATCCTCAAACCGGGCGGCATTGCAATCATCAGCTTTTCCAACCGGATGTTCTACCAGAAAGCAATTACTGCATGGCGGGATGGTACAGAAGCTAGCCGAGTTGAGTTAGTCAAAAGCTACTTTCAATCCGTTCCAGGATTTAGTCCTCCAGAAGTCATTACTCGTCAGTCCTCTGTCCCCAACTTCCTCCAGATGCTTGGTGTCGGTGGTGGTGACCCCTTCTATGCTGTAATTGCCCAACGTTTAGGCTGAAGTTGCTAGAGAATCCCAACCACAGGTGAAAAAGTGTAATTACTCTTAGCGATTCATTCCAACATACATAGAAGTCTTTCCTTTACGAAGCCATGGCTTACCACATCTGCACTCGATGTGGTAGGACAGTTAACGCTTATAAATAGGAAGCTCTTCAGTAAACCCTCCCATCTCCGATAAGATATATAAAGGTCTTCCTTTCACTTCCTCATAAATTCGTCCCACATATTCACCCAGAATCCCAATACTGACTAACTGCACAGCACCGAGAAAGAATATTGCAATCATAATCGTGGCAAAGCCAGTCAAGGGGGAATTTGGCGAGACAATACGCCAGTAAAGTACAAGCACAGCCATCAGAATTGCTGCTACAGCCGCGGCTAAGCCAACGTAGGTTGAGAGTCGTAGCGGCAATCTAGAGAAAGACACTAGACCATTTGCTGCTAAGGAGAGGGACTTGCGAAAGGTGTACTTTACTTCCCCTGCAAAACGTGGGTCACGCTCAAACCGGATTGAAGTCTGCTGTAAGCCTGCCCAAGAACGTAGCCCCCGGATGTAGCGGTTACGTTCTGGCATCGCATTGAGGATATCGACTACTCGCCGATCCATCAAACAAAAGTCGCCCGTATCTGGGGGAATATCCACATCGGCAAGGCGCCGCAGGAGGCGATAAAACAGATAAGCAGGAAGGCGCTTCAACCAGCTTTCTTTACGCCGTTGGGTACGCTGGGCATAGACAACTTGATAGCCTTGTTGCCACTTTTCGATGAGATGAGGAATTAACTCTGGCGGGTCTTGTAAATCGGCATCGAGAATAATAACGGCTTGACCTCGTACAAAATTAAGACCCGCTGTGACAGCAATTTGATGACCAAAGTTACGGGCGAGGCTAATGTAGCAAACTCGTGGGTCTTTTTGGTGGAGGTCGCGTAATAACGAAAGAGAGCAATCGCGACTACCATCATTGATTAAGATTAATTCCGCTGAACCATCTAGCTGATCCATCACAGCAGCAACACGATGGTACATCTCAAGAATCGTTTCCTCTTCGTTATAGATCGGAACGATTAAGGAATACTTTGGGGACATAGTTCATCCATATTGATTTAAAAGGTTGGAGTATGGTGATGGATTTGAGCATAAGCGCGTACTTAATACCTGACTTTAAATTAAAACTCATCTTAAGGGGCTAATCACTGTTCTCAGTTCTAAAAAAACCAGTCCCACCAGGCAAACCGAATCGCATAGCGTCCGAGGAGAAGTGCAAAAAAGCCGATGATTGCGTATCCCCAACGAGGATGGTTGGCAAGCACTAAACCCAATGCGAGGGAGAGGGATGCGATCGCATAAACATAGCGACTGACAGATTGGAGGGCACCAGAATAAGCAATGATCGCCAAGGAGAAAACACCGTAGGCGAGTGCGACCAAGGGAAGCTTATTTCGTAAGTGCCACAGTAAGTAACCACCCCCCAGGAACATGATTAATTTAATTAAACTATCTTTGTTCCCTGATAAAGCATGGCTAGCTATATACCCCCAAGTCGGTTGATCGCCCCATGCCTCCTGTACATGAATGAACGCGATCGGGTCTCCAAAACGAAGTCCACAATAGGCACTAAATAACAGTAACCCTCCGACTGACGCTAAACCTGCTGCATAGGCAATCTTATGTCGCTTTTCTCTCCAAGCCACAAAAAGAAAGGCGGGTACCAACGCCGCCCCTGTTGCCCGTGTTGCAGTCGCTAATGCTCCCCAAAATGCTGCCCTGCCATGTTGTTGGTTATCAAAGGCTCGTAAAGCGGCTGTAGTCACTAGTAGAAACAAACCTTCGGTATAAGCGACTGTTCCAAATACAGAGAAGGGACACCAAGCCAGTACAGCCGTTGACCACCTAGCTTCCTTGACACCAAACCGTTCTTCAGCCCAACGGTATAGAAAAAATAACGCCCCAAGCAAGGCTAAATTGTTTACCAAAGGGCCTGCTACGTCAAACGGGAGACCGAGACTCATCACCCCACGGGTGATTAAGGGAAACAGAGGGAAGAAGGCGACGGGATATTTCTGTCCATCATTGGCATAGTCGTAGCCAGTCGTTGCAATCTGCCGATACCAAGCCCCATCCCAATGTGTAAAGAGTTCCCAACCTGCTTTGGGAACAAAATTGTGGGTAAAACCCAGTGGAGTGTAGTCGTAGTCTGTCGGTGGCGCTTGAATCAAGGGAGCAATGAGTTGCATCGCTACAATGATGACGAGTCGGCTCAAAAGCCACATCGCTAAGACAAAAATCCAGCCCTCGCTCCATCTTTTTCTCTTGAGCCTGTCTTCTGAATCTACAATTTCCCTCGACCTTATCGGTGTCATAGCTAAAAAATATGCGAGTTTAGAAGGCAAGCTAAGCCAGAAGTCGTAAAACGTTTAAGCTGAAATTACGCCTTGAGAACACAATTTTATTCCCTTTAAAGAAGGATTTTTCTGTTACTGAAGCCTGTTTCTTCCCCTTTCGTCATCAATAGCAACTATTAACGACCCAGCTTATTGGGAATTCCGTCACAGCCACCGGGAATTGACTTTCGGGAATTTTCCCCACACCAAGCACAGCAGTAGTAGCGTTGTTCTTCTTCAAGCCGCAGGACACCTGTAAAGTTAGCGTTTTCAACCACAGCACCCGTGTGGGCGCCTGTTTCATAATTAGGGGGTTTGGTACGGCTGCGAGGACTGGCGGTTTCTACTGAACCATAGAAGAGGTGAACTCCAAATAGGTCAGCACCACTAAGATTAGCTTCAAATAAAATTGTTCGAGCTAAGTTGGCTTTTACTAGGTCACAGCCGCTGAGATTGGCTCTCACCATGTTGGCATCGCTCAATTCTGTCCAGCGCAAATCTGTACCCGCAAGGTCTGCTCCAGCTAACATCACGTTCAAGTCAATCACACGTACGCCATCATCACGGTCTTCTAGGTAACCTCCGTTACCATCCAGCATTGGACGACCTAAGTGGCGATCGCGTTTTAATGGTGTCAGCAACCGAGACTGGGACAAAAACCGTATAACTTTGGCTTTCCCTTGAGCGTCTACACTACTTAAAATAGCCGCTGTGCGTCCTTCTGAAAATGCCCGCTCCTGTGGCCAATCTTCTAGTAATCCTTCGTTATCTAATGCCAGGTCAGAAACGCCCTGAAAGTAGGCATCAATGGTTTGCTGTTGGGTAATCGTGTTCTGTTGGATGGTTAGGTCTTTAGAAATTACATATTGTCGCCAAGCAATGTAAACAGCGAGGACGGCGATGAGAATTTGCCCTAACGCTCCAATCCACTCCGCTAGTGAGCCAATGGCTTCGGAGTTTAGCTTTTCCAGCACAGCATCAAACTTTCGATTGACACCTGTTAGGGTTGCCAAACCAAAGATTGCCGCTAGCAATCCAAAGATAGCAACGAACCGTGATTGCTCGACTGGAGAGACTGACTCACTTAACCACTGCTGCAACGGTACCCAAACAACTGGCACTGATATCAGCAAGGTGGCAATTGCTCCCGCCATCCCAATCCAGAAGTTATCAATCGTTAACCCCAAAACCAGAATTGCGATCGCAATTAGGGTAAGTATCGGGACTGAGGGATGATTAGCAAGACTCGGTTGGCTAGTTTGCCTGGATAGCACCCCGGTAGATACAGGTGGCGGCTGTCTAGTTAGTTTGATCGCTGGCGGTGATTTACCATTACCGGAGGTATTGGCAGCAGTACTAATGCCACTCTCACCGGTTGGACTATCTACTGACGGACTGGACTGGGGAGAATCAGGCTGAGTTGTCATCGTCTTCCAAGTAAAGCGGGCATGGCGGGATATATTGCCTATATATACCTAGATGATTTTAACCAAGCAACAATTTGAGCCGTCTGCCTGTTCAAAGGCTTACCGCTGTTTTGAGTAAATCCACATTCTAAGGCTTTTGTCAAGTTTTTTATTGTGAGGCAACATCAAGCTTTTTATATAGCAGTAGCCACGGATGTTAGGGCATTAACGGGAGCCAAGTTCTTTAGCTAGAGCCGATGTGACCAAAGCTGACTGCTGATTGCTATAGCAAGCGCAACCCAAGTAATTTGATTTAAGCGATCGCTGTATTCCCCATGCCTATCTGGTAGCTAGATATGACGTAAAATCTGTATAACTGCCGCAAGAGGGATGTCAAATGGAGTTTGGATATGAGTTTAGTAGTTCCCAGAATGAACTGATTAAACAGCTAGCTGACAAAATGCGATTTGTTGGCTACTTCCTAATTGGTGTAGGAGTTCTGACGGCAATCGGTGGATTATTGGCATTGAGAAATGGTGGTGTCGGTAGCATCATTAGCGGAGTTGTTCAAGTCATTATTGGGGTTTGGACTAGCAAAGCCGCATCTGCTTTCAAGCTGATCGTAGAGACTCAGGGGAATGATATTGAAAATCTTATGGGTGCCCTCGGTGAACTGAGGAAACTCTATGCTCTTCAATACTGGGCTTTAATCATCGCTATAGTTTTTGCAGTAATCGGACTTATATTGGGACTAGTTTTTAGCGCATCTTTGCCTTGAGAAACAGCACTCCAAGCTACGTTTCTGGTGTTAGTATTCAAAAGAGCGATCGCATATCAGAATCATGATTCATCTAGCGCCTGTTGTTTTGCAAACTGCTCCTTCAGTTTTCGCAGAATCGGGATTTTCTGATATTGCTCAGAGCGTATGCTATCCCAGTCCAAACCTAAGGGGCGCGGATAAATCGTCTTTGTCTCTATGATCTCTTCAGAAGTGACAACCCAATTGAGTGCCCAATCATGACTTTGCATCGGCAAACACTTTTGTTCAACAATCTGCAAGGGATGTACCGTCGTCACAATTGGCGTATCGGGTTGCACCAACCCAAACTCATAAAGCATGGCAAGTTCCAAGTCAGCAAACCCAGCGCCTTTCCCAGTCCGACCCCCATTGCGGGTCACCGCCACACAGCCTACCATCACTAAATCAATAGGTTGCATCTGGTCAAACGTCACCAATCGCCCATAAGTCAGTGCCTTATTTGCGATCGCAGCGTCTTCAAGTAAGATGTTACGCTGCTGCAAATCCTCAGCCGTCAATTCAACAAAGCAACGGGTACTCGTCAAGCGGGGTACAGCCATGTACAAGCGTTTTCCCTCTTGCAGCGCACGTAGCCGCACTGGAATTTGTGGTGAATCGGGATTGCACTTAATCGCCTTTGCCTGTTGCCAAATTGGTAAAGCTGCGAGTTGTTCAGCCGCTTGTTGGGCACCAACAAAGTTTGGGATGTGACCAAATGGGTCACCAATAGCTGCCCCTTGTTCCTTTAGCAATGACCAAATCTCAGTTCTCAGATTGTCTTTATCGGGATGATAACCACTCCAATTTGTCTTGATAGTGTTAGACATTGAATTTCATTTAACGTGTTGGCGATAGACATTGGGAGTTACTTGCAGAGTCTTGCGAAACACTGTTGTCATGTGGCTTTGATTACCAAAACCTACTTCGTAGGCAATCTCAGCAATGGATAGACTCGGTTCACGAAGCAAAGCTTTCGCTCGTTCGATACGACATTGCAGGACATATTTGTAAGGAGGTACTCCTGTTGTTGCTTTAAAGGAATGGGCGAAGTAAAAGGGACTCAATCCAACAACTCCAGCAATTCCATCAAGACTTAGCTCACGTTGAAGATTGTCTTGAATATACTCAATCGCTGTTTTAAGCATCTTAAGGGCTAAGAAATCAGGGACACGCTTGAGTTGACCAGATACATTCGACCGATGACGGATAACGTGTTCCATGATCAGTGTCGCTACTGACTCTAGATAGAGCGCTCCACCAACATGTCTATCTGTAAAAAAGTCTCGCACTGCTTGAGCTAGACGTAAGCCTTTCGCACTTGCCTGAACCTGCCCTGGTACGAGTTCAACATCTTTGTCACTGCTGTATTCAGTAAGGATTCGAGAGGCTAGCGGTTGCTTGTAAGCAAGGACGATGAAGAAACCAGCCGTTTCGATAGAGCGATAACTGCTAAATGAGGGCACAACGTCGAAACCACCTGGTTCGGCACAATAAGTCTCTAGCTTATCGGAGTTAAACGCGGCAATTCCACGACCGATCTCAAACCGAGTCGAAATCAGCTCAAAGGTAGGGGTGATATTAACCTCTAAATTTCCTGGTGGGACTAGAGCAACAATCAAACTCGGCGTTTCTAGCCAATGTCCCCACTTCGGCAACTCGCATAAGGGGGCATGGTTCAGAGGCATCCTGTACTCTGCTGATATAAATTTCTGTTCTTTTAGAACATCCACTCTTCACCCGCAAGAACTGAAAAGACAGCTTAAGCCTGTATCTGTATAGTTGGCTCTATTAAGTTTATTAAAGGACATCGAGTAACCAATGCATACAGGTTTGATTCCCATATCGGCACTCTTCATTGGGTTGAATGGTATCCTCGCCTTTGCACTTTCCTATATTGCAGCGACGGAACGGACAAGAGCGAGAGTTTGGCATGGTGAGTCAAAAGAGGACGTTACCACACAACCCGATCCGCTTGCTAATCCCAGTGCTTGGGTGGCGACAATTGAGCGTCTGAGTCAAAAGCTGTCGCTAGGAAAGGTTCAAGAAGATGGAATACTACAGCGTAAGGTACGCGCTCATGGGAATTTTGCTGAATATGTGCCGCAGGGGTTGCTTTTCCTTGTGGCGCTAGAGTTAATGAACGCTCACGTCGGGCTGATATGGCTTCTCGGCGGTACGCTTACAGTTGCTAGAGTTGCCCATGCTTACGGAGTGATTACGAAATATGGTCCTTCTATCGGGCGGGCAACAGGATTTTTCCTAACTTGGTTCGTTTACATAATTGGCAGCATCGCTTGTCTCTACTACAGCGCTAGCAGTTTGATTTGACGAGCTTTTGCTGGTTGTAGCCAAGGAGTTAAGAACGCGATCGCCTTTGCCAGCAACATTTGTGTGAGTTCCCGAATCTTTTGGGGATTGTGCGATCGCTACACTATCTCTGTATAAATAACCCACCAATCAATACTCTGCCCTGCTTTCAGAACTTGGATGAGTTCGATAATCTACTGCAATTCTCTCCTAGCGCGTACAATTACATAACACATCGACTATCAGGGTTTGCATCGATTGAAGTAGCAGTTTAGGGTGCCCATCTTGTTGCCGAAATTGACGCTCAAACGTGAAGAATAAATTTGTACGGAATTGGGATTTTAATCCAACTGGGTTACGAGTTTTAATAATCGTAGTATTACTGTTGGGGATTTTTTTCCGCTTTGGTAATCTCGATAAAAAAGTTTACTGGTTTGATGAGGCCTTTACCTCATTACGCCTTTCTGGCTATACCGAGGCAGAAGTTGTTCAGCAGCTTTCTCAAACTCCTGTGGTTGGAGTCGAAGATTTACAAAAATATCAGCGCATTAATCCAGATAAAGGCTTAAAGGATACAATTAATTCCTTAGCTTTAGAAGACATCCAGCATCCACCTCTGTATTATTTGATTGCACGATTCTGGATGCAGTTGTTTGGGAATTCTATCACCGCTTCTAGAAGTTTAACAGCTCTAATTAGTCTTCTGGCACTTCCTTGCCTTTATTGGCTATGCCTGGAATTGTTTAACTCGTCTTCAGTTGGCTGGATAGCGATCGCATTAATGGCTGTTTCACCCTTTCATGTTTTGTATGCTCAAGAAGCACGAGAGTATAGCTTATGGACTGTAACTATTTTACTCTCAAGTGTAGCCTTTTTAAAAGCTCTACAATTCAATAAAAAGAAAAGTATCACCCGTAAAGTTTCTGCTTGGGGAATTTATGCAGCAACTGTATCCTTAGGACTATACACGTTCCCTTTTTCTGCCTTAGTTACCTTTGGGCATGGAGTCTACATCTGGATAGTAGGCAGATTTCGATTTACGCAAGCTTTGAGTGCTTACTCTCTAGCTGTTCTGAGCAGTTTTATAACTTTTATTCCTTGGATTTTAGTCCTAATTAATCGCTCCTCCCAGTTTGATAAAACTTTAGGCTGGACTAATCTTGCAATGTCGCGGTTAGCGTGGATTCGGATATGGTCGCGTAGCATTAGCTGCTCTTTTATTGATTTTAATGTTGACTCTAGAACTCCTTGGGGGATATCGCTAGCTTTCGGAGTGTTATTTTTACTATTATTTACTTTAATTTGCTATGCAATTTATTTCCTTATTCGTACAAGCTCAAAACCTACATGGCTGTTTATCATTACTTTAATTGCTGTGACAGGCTTAGCCGTAGTGTTACCAGATTTAATTATTGGCGGGAGACGCTCAACGACGGCTCGATATTTAATTCCCTGTTTCTTAGGAATTCAGCTAGCTATTGCTTACCTTCTTGCCAAGAAGCTTAGCTTGATTAATTTAAATTTTAGGAAAAAGAAGTTATGGCAATCTGTTGCGATCGCACTATTTTTAGGAGGCGTTTTGTCCTGTATAGCCAGTTATCCAGCCGAAGGGTGGTGGCACAAGTCTATGAGTTATAGTATTCCTCAAGCTGGTCGTATTATTAACCAAGCTTCTCAACCTTTAGTCGTTAGTGATGCATCTGTCGCTGACTTATTATCTCTAAGCTATTATCTTGAACCCAAGGTAAAACTTCAAGTAGAGCCAAGGTGCTACACTTGCCATATCAATTCTCAAGTAGAGGATAAACCAAATCTCTCCAATGTTACCGAAGGTTTTAGCGAAGTCTTCTTATTCAAACCTAGACCTTCTGAGGCATGGTTACAGGCACTTAATCAAGAGCAATATTATACAGTCCAGCCGCTTTACAAGGGAGAGAATGGTGTCTTACTCTGGAAATTGACAAAGTAAGCAGAACTTTAAGTTTTAAATGTCATTGAAATTGTTGAACTCATGCATAAATCATGGCTTCGATTTCTAATCATTACTATATTAACGTTGGGCGTGTTATTTCGCTTTGTCAACTTAGATAAGAAAATCTACTGGCACGATGAAAACTTTACCTCACTTCGAGTTTCTGGCTACACCGAAGCTGAGATGGTTAAACAAGTCTTTAAGGGTCAGGTTAGTGATGTTAATGATTTACAAAAATATCGTTATCCCAATCCTGATAAAAATCTCCTAGATACTATCAATTCATTAGCGATAGAAGAACCTCAACATCCGCCACTTTACTATGGAATGGTGCGATTTTGGATGCAACTGTTTGGTAATCAGGTGGCTATAACGAGAAGTCTATCTGCACTAATTAGCTTGCTTGCCTTTCCTTGTATCTACTGGCTATGTCTGGAACTATTTAACTCTTCACTGGTTGGATGGATAGCTGTAGCACTAATAGCTGTTTCACCTTTTCATGTTCTCTATGCTCAGGAAGCGAGAGAATATAGCTTATGGACTGTAACCATTCTTGCATCTAGCGCTGCACTACTACGAGCCTTACGGCTTAATACGATATCTAGCTGGATTTTGTATGTTGTAACTCTATTTTTAAGTCTGTATACCTTTCTGTTTTCAGGCTTAGTAATGATTGGGCAAGCACTTTATTTATTAACTAGAGAACGCTTTCAGTTTAGTAAGGTAACCACTAATTACTTGCTGGCTTCTTTACTAGGACTGCTAACCTATGTGCCCTGGATTTTTGCCATTATAAATAACTTTTCTGAACTCGACCAAAGAACTTCATGGACAAGTGATAAAATCCCGTTCTTATCGCTAGTTAAAACTTGGGTTGCTAACCCAACCCGAATTTTCTTTGATATAAACCTTGATTCCAAATCTAATCTTATGTTTATCGTACTTCCCCTACTTATCTTATGGGGGCTAATCGGATACTCAATTTATTTTCTTTGCCGCAAAGCTTCAAAACCTGTAGTCGTATTTATTTTGGCTTTGATTGGAGTGACTGTATTAGTCTTGGTACTACCAGATTTAATAATAGGGGGACGACGTTCAAGTGTTAGTCGATATCTAATTCCCTCATATTTAGGAATTCAACTAGCTGTTGCTTATCTTTTTAGTATTAAACTGGCTAACCCTAGCCTCTCTCGTTATAGAATCTGGCAATTTGGATTTTTGTTACTCATTATTGGCGGGATTGTCTCTTGTGGAGTTAGCTCTCAGACAGAGACTTGGTGGATTAAGAAAAATCGCTTTGATACGCCTGAAAATGTTCAAATCATTAACCAATTTTCCCGCCCTCTCTTAGTTAGTAGTAATAATCGTTACAACCCTGGCGAAATCCTGACTCTCAGCTATCTACTCAACCCAAAAGTAAAACTTCAGCTAGTAACTGAACCCAATCTTCCAAAAATACCAGAAGGATTTAGTGATATATTGATTTTCAATCCATCTAAGGTTCTAAGAAAAAAGCTTGAGACAGAAGGGAACTACACGATAAAGACTGTTGCCCCAGGAAACCTTCAGATTTTCAAATTAATCAAAACGTGATGAATAAGGCACAATTTAGAAGCGATTGGTTAAATAGACTCAAAATAGCTCGGCAACTTCCTCTAGCTAACCTTAAGTTTTTCTTTGTTGTCCTATTGGTACTTGGTATATTTTTTCGCTTCGTTAATCTCGATCGCAAAATCTACTGGCATGATGAGGCTTATACTTCACTGCGGGTTGCAGGCTATACCAGTAGGGAAGTCGGTGAGCAAGTTTTTAATGGTCAGGTTATAAATGTTAAAGACTTAGAAAAATATCAGCGCATCAATCCAGAAAAAAGCTTAAGAGATACGATTAAATCTCTAGAAATTGACGATGCCCAACATCCGCCTTTTTATTACATTCTGGTAAGGCTTTGGGTGCGATGGTTTGGTAATTCTATAACTGTAACAAGAAGTTTATCTGCACTTTTTAGCGTGTTGGTGTTCCCGTGCGTGTATTTTCTATGTCTAGAATTATTTGAGTCATCATTAGTAGGATGGGTTGCGATCGCATTAATTTCTATCTCACCTTTTCATGTATTGTATGCACAAGAAGCGCGAGAGTATAGCCTCTGGACACTACTCATTCTTCTAGCAAGCTGGGCATTACCCAAAGCACTACGATTTCATGCTGAAGGAAGAAAGGCAATTCATATTACTGGGATGTGGGGAACTTATGCATCTGCTATCGCCTTAGGACTTTATACATTTCCCTTTACCGGATTAGTAGGAGTAGGACATGGAATTTATGTAATTGTAACCGAACGCTTTCGCTTAACTAAATCGGTAATTGCTTATCTATTCGCATCATTAACTGCCTTTCTCTCATTTGTACCTTGGCTACTCGTTACGCTTAGTACTTGGACACAAACAGGTGCCACCTGGACGGCTTTTCCAATCCCATTCGTAACCTTACTAAAAGTTTGGGGACTTCATATTGAGCGGGCATTTATTCTGACGATTGGAGATTTCGGATTTGATGAACCACTGATTTATATCACGCTACCTTTCTTTTTAGGTTTAACTATTTATTCAATCTATTTTCTCTGTCGTCATACACCTGTAAGGGTTTGGTTATTTGTCTTAACCTTAATGGCAACCCTCAGCCTCTTTTTATTATTACCAGATTTAATTTTAGGTGGACAGCGCTCAACAGCAGGGCGATATCTAGTTCCCTTTTATTTAGGAGTTCAGCTATCTATTGCTTATTTGCTAGCTACGCAAATTATCTCTGCGAATTTCTTCAAACAAAAGTTTTGGCAAATCGTAATGGTGATAGTCATTACAGCAGGAGTAATTTCCTGTGCAATGAGTTCTCAAGCCGTAACGTCTTGGAATAAGGTAATTAGTTATAATAATCTCGAAGTTGCTCGGATAGTCAATCAAGCCCAGGCTCCTCTACTCATTAGTAGCTCATTTGGCGTTAATTTCGGTAATACCTTCGCTCTTAGCTACATACTTGACCCAAAAGTAAAACTTCAGATTGTCACGGGTAATACGCAACCCGACTACTTAAACATTCCAAAGATACCTTCAGGCTTTAGCGATGTGTTTATCTTAAATCCTTCTGACCAGTTTCGAGAAAAAATCGAGAAAGAGTACGACACCAAGATGAATCTCCTGTTCAATGATTCTTTTCTCTTCCTCTGGAAGCTAACTACTCCTTTGCGCTAGAAGATAAAGCATGAAGGATTGGAGATTGGAGAAAGGCTTCATTAGGTAATTTCACGATATTAGAGAAGTCGTTAATATTTTAGCTTAAAAGATACATTTTTTAATAGCTAGTGAATCAATACTCAACTGGATAAATTACTATGAACCAAATCAGTTTAGAATTAGTGAATTATACAGACAAAATCTCTGAAATTAAACCGATACGAATTCAGGTCTTTCAAGTTGAACAAGGTGTTGACCCTGCTTTAGAATTTGATGGTTTAGATGAAACAGCCGAGCATATTTTGGCGTATTTAGATAATCAACCTGTTGGCACTCTCAGAATTCGCTATCTAGATAATCAGCTTGCAAAAATAGAACGCTTAGCCGTCCTCTCGGCAGCAAGGGGGCAAGGAATTGGGAGGAAGCTGACGGAAAAGGCAATAGAAGTCATAGAACAAAAAGAGATTTCAAAAGTGATGATTCATGCTCAGGAATATGCCAAAGGCTTATATGAAAAACTGGGTTTTGAACAAGTAGGGGGCATATTTGAGGAAGCGGGGATTCCCCATGTCAAGATGACTAAACACTTAAGATGAATGTCGCTGACTTAAGCCCTGAACTAAAGTTCGGGCTGAAAGCTAAAACCCGCTAAAACGGGTTGAAAGGCTAATGTAGTAAGCTTTAGCTTGACATATCTTTGAGCCTTAAATTTATTTCAAGGCTCTTATGTCAGTACCATTCCACTTAAGATAATGGCTCAGGTCAGTCTAACTGGGTTTTGAGCAGGAAGGGGAGAAATTTATAGTAGCTGGCAATCCTCATGCTCTAATCAAGATGAGGAAGCGCTGGGAAGAACTTAGGTAAATTTCGTGGCACAGCAAGACCAAGGTAATCAAAGGCAAGAGGTGAAAGATACACGGCAAACGGCTGATAAGGGAGAGAGTCTCTCCGTTTGGCAAAAGAATTCTTTTCCACTTGTACCACTGATATTAGGGGCAATATGGCTAGTAGGGGCATTATGCGATCGCCTTTGGTTAGCCTTAGACCACTCTATCCCCGCTTGGGACCCAACGAATCACCTCACTGGCTCATTAAATTATCTCAATGCGCTACAAAACGCCAAGTGGTTTTCTGGGGAATGGTGGACAAGCTTGTGGATGCTCTCTTCTAAGTATCCGCCCCTAACCTATATTGCCACGGCTCCTTTTCAACAACTCTTTGGCACTAGTCCCGACCAAGCACTGCTTGTTAATTTACTATTTAGTGCGGTTTTACTCGTCTCTGTTTACGGCATCGGTAAACACCTATTTAGTACCCAGGTAGGACTTTGGGCAGCAGGGCTATGTGTACTACTCCCCAGACTTTACATCATCCGGCTGCACTATGTACTCGATTATCCGCTCGTCGCACTTGTCGCCGCCAATTTTTGGGGCCTAACGGTATGGCGGGATAGAAAAACGCCTCGTCAGGGATGGTGCTGGGCATTAGCGTTTGGTGTTTGCTTTGGTCTAGCCATGATGGTAAAGCAGACCATCCTATTCTTTCTATTCGTACCCTTGCTGTGGCTTTTTGGAACACTGCTATGGCAACGCGCTTGGGGGCGAATCCTTCAGTTAATTAGTGCTTTCCTACTATCCCTATTCATCTTTGGCCCCTGGTACCGCACGAACTGGTTATTCGTGTTTAGCGTCCAGCAGAACAGCATTGTCATTCCCGCACTGAAAGAAGGCGACCCACCTCTCAACACCTTTGCCGCCTGGACGTATTATTGGAACGACCTTCCCCGTGCGGTAACTTGGCCGATACTCTTAGTCCCCTTAGTTGGCTTGTTGCTGTACTGGAGTCGCGTGTTTCCCAGCTTCCGCGATGGCACAAACAGCACCCACAATGCAACTTCAGCTTTACGTTGGTTAGCACTCTTTTTAGTCGGGTCTTACTTGATCAGCTCAGCAATTGTTAACAAAGACCTGCGTTATATCGCGCCTTTACTACCGATTCTCTCCGTGGTATTGGCATATGGCTTAACCCTATGGCCCAGACGACTTTGGGCAGTGCGTTGGGGGACAGTTGGCTTAGCCTTCCTCCTCATGTGCCTCAACCTCTTCCGCATCGGTGGTGTACCGGGAGATTATCTGGTAAAAGCCCTGAGTCCTAACTCTCACAGCTATCCTGAACAAGCGCAAGCCTGGCCTCATACTCAGGTAATTGATGAAATTATCCGTACTCAGCCCCAACTGCAAGCGACATTGGGCGTTTTGCCGAAAACCTCAGAAATTAACCACAATACCTTTAATTACTACGGGGCATTGCAAGATTTTCAGGTGTACGGGCGTGAAGTCGGTGTCCGCAAACGGTATCAGGCGAAAGATGTGCGATCGCTTTCTTGGTTCCTCACTAAAACTGGTGATGAAGCAACACGCAGCGAAGCCCAATCCCTTACAGTTCAAAGCATTGAGCAAAGCCCAGACTTCCAATTACAAAAAAATTGGACATTACCCGATCGCACTATTTTAAAGCTCTATCATCGTACCCCCGCCCCAATCCAAGTCCAACCGCTACAGCAACCGCTTACCAAAGTCAGCTTAGAGCGAGTCACCGTACCCCAACAAGCCCCACCTGGGATGCCAGTCCCAGTAACCTACGAATGGACAGGTGCTTGGGAGCAATTGCGATCAGGTATCGTATTGCTAACGTGGAAAAGCACCAGCAATCAAAATCCCAACTCGAATCAGACACGGTGGCTACATGACCACGGCATTGCGATGGGTGAATTGTATTCTGGACGCTCAAATCCTCAGCAATCCCCAGCGAGTTTTCGAGTCACCGAACAGATTGCCATGCTTCCCCCTACGGACATTGCCCCTGGAACTTACACGCTAGAGGCAACCTACCTAAACCGGGAAACGGGTGAGAATTACCCGATCACTGTACCAGCAGTAACGCTCAATATTGCTACCAATACCCCTGCTTTACCCGCTCCAGAATTAGATTTAGTCACCCAACTGCGAACGTTAGCGACTAGCTTACCGAAAGGGCGAGAAGCGATCGACCCGATCTTTGACGAAATTGGACGAATCAACCAGTATGACCCCGTTCAAGATTACACCAAACAAGCCGAACTCGCTCTCGCCTACCGCCTCCAGCAGGAACCACAAAACCGAGATTTAGCTTATGCCCTCGCCTTTTCAAGAGTATTGCAGGAAGATACCAAAGGTGCGATCGCAGCTTTAAAACAAGTCGTGCAACTAGACTCCCAAAATCCCTTTGCCCACGCCTATCTTGCCTTTGTCTACCTCTATGAATGGCGTGGAAAAGCAGCCCAAGAAGCACTCCAACCTGCCCTTGCCCTCAACCCTAATATCCCAGAAATCCAAGCTCTTTCCGGTGCAGCCGCACTCCTACAAGGTAATATTTTCAAAGCTTGGAGTGTCCTTCAAAAACTAAACCTTTAAATCCATTGAGCTATTTGAATAAGCCTTTCCAAAGCGTAATTCCACAAAAAGCGGCAGATGATCTGAGCCAATATTGAACCCAGTAGCACGGTTTATGGTGGTAATCGACTTACTGTGCAAACAATGGTCGATCGCAATCTTCAGCACAGACGGGAAATCAGCCGGCCAAGTCGGTTGCAAACCAAACCCTTGCTGTGAATTGTGAAGAGCGCTCTCGTGTAGAAACGAACGAAACCGACCTGACCACGGGGTACTATTAAAATCACCAATGACTACCACCTCACGTTTGTACTCTCTTTGCTAACGCAGGCTCCATTCAGCCGTGGCATCGAACTCTACATCTTGAAAAGCTGACGAATCGTGGCTCTGTGGGCGGATTATACTTAAGCCAAGAATTACAACCTCTGTACCTTCCCACCGGAGCGTTGTTTCAACCAGTGGTTGTCCTGAGTAAGGCGGCAGTGCGATAATTTGTGTCGCCACTAGCTCAAGTAACTTTGATGGAGCGATCGGCACAAGCATAGCAAGACCCGTGGAGTCCTCTTTTGGAAAAGACGTAACCACTCGGTATCGTGAGAGATTTGATTCCAGTGTGGTCAGCCATCTTGATGTGACCTCTTGTAACAAAACTAGATCAGCATTTTTTCCTTCTATGTACCGTATGGCTTGGCTCGTATCTTTATTGCTATGGTCAAGGTTAGCGTAGAGAAGGCGAAACGTACTGCCAGGGATGTGGTTAGCTTGCTCTAGGTAGGAGCCTTGAGCGGATGCAAAAAAGAGGGGGGCGAGGAGAGCGAGATTAAGCGCTAATGGTAAACACCACACAAAGCTCCACGTTCTACTTGACACTCCCCGGTCTGAAGACGAGGGGATTCTTAAGACCACAACTTGAGTCTTAAAGGCGCTGACAAATCGCCTCTACTGATTCCGCTTAGATCAAGCCCAAGCATCATCACTACTTTTTTTCCAATGTTTGCAGCGCCATTGCAGTCTGCATTGATCAGCCAGCCCTGAGCGGTTTTGTATAGACCACGCTTAACCCGTTTACCGCTTGCTTGCCACCCTTCAGGTTTTGCACCGAATGTAGGTAGCGAGTCATTATCGACAAACGAAGCCTTAGAAGAATAGGATTCTTCAGTTTCTACAAATTTGATACCGTATTGCTCACACAGTTGAGCGATTCGACCTTTCAATCTACCCGTAGGAATCTGCACAAACTTTTGGTTTGTTTTACTTCCCATGTTGGCAGAATCTTTTTGACCCTTATTCCATCCGAAAACAACCGTTCCAATACGATTCTGTAAACAGTGCTGTATCACTTTTCTCGCTGCTTTGTTGATAGCATCACGCATCTGGCGATTGCGTTTTTCAGTTAAGCTTGCAAGTCGTTTAGACCAATAGCCGTTAGCCTTTCCTTCCATCAGAAAAGCAACTCGCTTGTTGTATCCTTGGTTGATGGATTTTAGATGTTTGCCATCAACGATAAAGCTAGTGCCTACATTGCTTACACAGGTTAGCCAGTTATTCATGCCGTGATCAATTGATAGGCACTTAGCATGGTCAATGTCTGCCTGAATATCACCAGTTTTGTAGACCAACTCCAGATAGAAACAACCATTACGAGGAAGAATTCGATACTCTCGAATCGACTTGAAATCGAGGTTTGACGGTATTGGCAGATAGAACGAATCCAATCCAAACCAAGCTTTAACCTTGCTTCCAAGCGGAAATCTCAGCATCCCCTCTTTGAGCTTTACCGACCGTCCTGTAAAGGTTACTAGCGCCATTCCGCCTTGACGATACCCCGGCAGCTTGGGGCGTTGCGTTACCGTCCCCTTCTTAACGCCCCTGAGCAGTCCCAAAAAAGACTTAAAAGACTCTGCCACACCCGCTAGAATTTGCTGCGCTGTATCCGAATAGAACGCCTGGTAATGTAAGTTTTGATTCTCAGTTCCTAGAACCTTGTGTAATTCAGCGCGATTCGGGATTCTACCGATCTTGAAATACAATTGACGCGAATAGTAGATGCCGCAATTTGACAGCTTTGCAGACTCAGAACAAAGATACTCAAGAATTGCCTGAGTTTCTTTGTCCGTTTTAATTAGAACCTGTTGGCATCCAAACATTGTTTTACCTCCTTTATTTATAATAACAGAGTAATAATACTTTGTCTTGGGTTATGCCTACTAAAAAACACCCTGTTCCCGCTTATTTGGATGATTACGAATTTGAAAAGCTCGTCAAGATTGCAGCTAAATGGGGATGCAGTTTGTCAGCAGCGATAAAACGGATGATTAGAGAGAATGAAGAGGTAGGCGGCTAAAGCCGCTCGTGTGGGCTTTCCTCCCTGTCTCTTCAGAGTAGGGAGGAAAGCCCTACCGCTATTTTCTGGTGAAATGCCGCCAATGACCAACGCCGTCACTAGAACCAGGCAGTATTGTGGTCTAAGATGCTCGATAAGCTCGAAAACCCACCAAAGACTTCCAGCAAAACCCAGCACTGTTGCGATCGCGGCACCACTAGCTGCAATATCAAGTAAGAATTTAGCTGAATTGACCGCTCTTAAGACTACTGTTGTTAGCTTAGGCATCTATCTGTGGGCTGACGGCTCAGTCCAAGCTAGCACAGAGTAAATGTTGTCAAAGGGATGTGGTGATTGTGTTACAGCCGCTTATGCCCTTCAAATATTAGAAAGGCTCCCAGAGGAAGTCCTAGAAGCCTGATGTCCTATCAGTAGCAATGCCTTCGTTACCTGGCATTTGCATTAATTGGAGTTTACTACAGTAAATAAAAGTAATCATCTATCCCAAGGAATCCCCCTAATGATAGAGAAAATACAATGTTAGGAAATTTAGTTAGCCTAGCACGTCCAAGAGCATAAATCTAAAGTTCATCTACCACCTTTAACCGTCCTCTGCGTACAGCATAGAGTAGACGGTTAACTGATTGTTCCTCTTCTTCAGTTAGAGAATTATCTAATACTGATGCCATCAAGCCATAACGATTAGGAAGAGTAATTTTGCCATCTTCAGTCACGTCCGCACATAAATCTGCGATCGCATTTGGTAGAAGACAAACTTTACACAGATTAGGATTTTTCATAGTGTAGATTCTAACCCTACATCCCTAACCCTATTGTTATAAAATTGAGCCGGAATCTATCAAAGGCGAGAACCCTAACCTCTTGCCGTTACCGCCACAGAGATAACAAAGTTTGAGCTAATTCTATCAATAGGTGTATTAAATGACTCTTTTCCTTGAAACTTTATTGCTAATTTACAAAAGAGTTAAGTAGGTGGAATTGGCTCTCAGCTCAGAAAAAAATCCTTCTTGTACAAAATCATCATTGTTTGTTGAAGACGCATTAACCTGTGTTAGTAAACGAATAAAATGCAACGCAGGGTTTTTATGCCGCTTATCTATAAATTTTTCTGAACCCAGTTGGTTATAACGATAGATGAGTTGATAAACCCACTGAGGATTGTAGCCTGTGATACTAGCGGCTTCTTCCGTTGATTTTCCCTGAGCAACTAACCAAACGATTTGAAGCTGACTACGTTCAGCAGGAACCTTTGCCTGACGATAGCGCATTTCCAGTTCGTCAATACTCAGGTGAGGTTGGAGGGCAATCGGTTCCGAGATTGGGTTAAGTTGCATACTGGGAAGCTCTAAAGGTTGGGATTGATAGTGAAAAGTCCGTTTTGGAACCTTTAAGGAGTTATCTTGCCAGGACTTGCAGTATATGTGCATCTATACAAAGCTTTATATTTAGCTATGAAAAGCCAGATGGTAGGATACTGGTGGTCACTTGATAGGGGGTCAGACCCTACATCCTCAAATGGGTTGTCCGGGGAAAAGCATTGTTGGTATGAAACGCTTTTTATTAGTTCCAGTCCTGTTTGCCGCTAGTACCCTCGTCTTGGTTGACTTAGTGGGATTGGCAGCAGTTTTTAGAACATCCAGACGATTGTCTGGTTTCTCCATAGATAATCGTCACTATATTTACCTCGAAAGCTCTCGCAATTCTGTGACAGAGATTCCACTGGCACAAATACAAATTATTGACGTGGCAAATAATGCGTGTGTGAGGAATGGTTGTCTGAAAACTGACTATACTCAAGACCAGGCAAATCTTAGCAATAAAGCCGCAGAAGATGAGTTACTGCAAAGAACAGCATCAATTCGCCAGAGTTTGAGGTTAAACCAGCTAAAAGTCGGACTGCCGCTGCCAATTATTTCTCGTAAAACAAATCCTGATAGAAGCGAGACAGTTCAAGTGCGGGTGAGTACTCAAACTCAACCAATGCAGATTCTACTTCAGCAGCGCTACCTCTCACCAATCGATCCAGGAGGTGATTTTACTGTAGATCGTGCTTCCATGCGGCTCGTGATTAATTACAACAATAGTCGCCTGACGATTGGCGATTTGAACAATTACCGCGATGCAGTACAGAAATACTCAATCCGAGAAGTACGCCTATCACCAGATAGACGCAACATCGTAGTGCTAATCGACATGACTCAACCAACTTATGAGGGTGTAGTGCAGACAACCTTTGTGCAAAGCTTTCCGATTTAGAGGGTGGGGAGATAGGGAGAGGAAAATTTGCCTACCACCTACTACCTACCGCCATAAGCGATCGCATCTTTGCCATCTCGTTGTCACTTTTGCGTCACATTGACTGATTAGCTTTTAGATGGAGTAGACATAAGTCGGCTTCAGAGTCCAAACAACAAAAGCCTATTGTGCTCTCTTGATCGAAGGCAGGAGAGCATTTTTTTTGATTAGACATAAGCTAATATGCATTCAAATTGCAGTAGCGCTTGTTACTTTTAGCTTTTCTCACTGTGAATTTTGAATGCGAGAATTTTGAATTGCTTAATACAGCTATCCTTTGAAAAAAAAGCGGTATGGTTTGAGTAAGCTCAATGAATGAGCTGGCTCCAGTAGACAATTCCAATTAATCAATTTGCCAACCCTAACAATTAGGAAGCTATGGCGAAACCTGTACTCTTAACAGTGGACGACGACCCGGAAGTTTTACAAGCCGTTGCCCGTGATTTACGAGGCGAGTATGGCGATCGCTTTCGAGTCGTGCGTGCTGACTCTGGCGCATCTGCGCTAGACACACTCAAACAGTTAAAACTCAGAAACGAGGCAGTTGCGCTATTTCTCGTCGATCAACGGATGCCGCAGATGAGCGGTGTTGAGTTCATCGAACAAGCAATTACGCTATACCCAGACGCGAAGCGTGTCTTACTCACCGCGTATGCTGACACTAATGCTGCAATCCGCGCCATTAATTCAGCAAACATTGATTACTACTTAATGAAACCTTGGGAACCTCCAGAGGAGCGCTTGTATCCAGTACTCAACGATCTACTAGATGACTGGCAAGCCAACTTCCGCTCACCCTTTGAAGGAATTCGGGTAATTGGCGATCGCTGGAGTCCTTATTCCCACCAAGTCAAAGACTTTCTCGCTCGCAATCAAGTTCCATATCAGTGGTTGGATGTCGAGCAAGAAACCGAAGCACAACGTCTGCTTAGCTACGCAGAGTGCCCAAATCGTAAACTACCACTGGTACTCTTTCCGAATGGCGATCGCTTGATTCAGCCGACTAATGTCCAAGTTGCTGAAAAAATTGGACTACAAACGATTGCCCAAAAGCCGTTTTATGACCTGATTATCGTCGGTGGTGGCCCGGCTGGGCTAGCTGCTGCCGTTTATGGGGCATCGGAAGGCTTGCATACCGTAATGATTGAACGTGAAGCCCCTGGTGGACAAGCAGGAACCAGTTCCCGAATTGAAAATTACCTAGGTTTTCCAGTTGGTTTAAGCGGAGGTGATTTAGCTAGACGTGCGGTTACTCAAGCAAGACGCTTCGGTGTAGAAATTCTTACCCCCCAAGAAGCAACAGCAATTCGCACTCAAGACCAATATCGGATTCTTACCCTAAGTGATGGTAAAGAAATTAGCTGCCATGCTTTAATCCTCGCGTTGGGTGTGTCGTGGCGACGGCTGAATATCCCAGGAGTTGAAAAGCTAACTGGCGCAGGTGTGTACTATGGTGCAGCGCAAACGGAAGCACTTGCCTGTACTAACGAAGATGTTTACGTCATCGGTGGGGCAAATTCAGCCGGACAGGCAGCAATGTATTTTTCTAAATATGCCCGTAAAGTCACGATGTTAGTACGGGGTGACTCTCTGACCAAGAGTATGTCCCAGTACCTAATTGACCAAATCGAAGCAACAGACAATATCACCGTGCAAACGCATTCAAGTGTGATTGAAGCCAAAGGTGAGACAAGCCTAGAAGCATTGGTCATCGAAAACTCGCAAACGGGTGAAACACAAACTGTTCCAGCTAATTCCCTGTTTATCTTCATCGGTGCTTTGCCTCATACTGATTGGTTAGATGGAGTAGTTGAGCGAGGTGAGCGCGGCTTTATCCTGACAGGGCCCGACCTCAAGCGTGTCAGTGAAATTCAGGCTGCCCGTAACCGTATACCTGAAAACCGTCCACGGGGATGGTCTTTAGACCGTGACCCCTTCTTGCTGGAGACAAACATCCCTGGTGTCTTTGCTGTCGGTGATGTCCGTTCCGGTTCCGTGAAGCGTGTCGCTTCTGGGGTAGGGGAGGGTTCGATTTGTGTTCAGTTTGTCCATCAATATCTCAGCAAAGTGGTGTGAGGGGTAATAAGAGCGATCGCCGACTGTTGAGGTAGCGATCGCTCTTATCAGCAAAGTTCGCCAGATTCAGCGTAAGAAACAAATATTTGATGTAAGGACATATTGGAGTCAAAAAGTTTACAGCCATGACCCAAATCACTCTCACTGAAGCCTCTCAACATCTTTCTGACCTAATCGAAGCAGCACTTAAGGGCGAAGAAATCATAATCACGAAAGACAATAAACCTGTTGTAAAACTGGTAGCCGTCTCGTCTGTGAAAAAACGTTGGCCGGCTAAGGCTGGGAGCGCTAAAGGCTTAGTCACAATATCAGATGATTTTGACGAGCCTTTAGAGGACTTCAAGGACTATATGTAATGAGGCTACTACTAGATACTCATACCTTCATTTGGTTCGTTACCAACAGCCCTAAGCTGAGTGTCATAGTACGGTCATTAATTGAGGATGAGAATAACGAAAAGCTACTGAGTACAGCTAGCCTTTGGGAAATGGCAATTAAACAAAGTACAGGAAAGCTGAGTTTTAGTCTGCCCTTTCGGGAATTTATAGAGCAGCAACTTAGTCGCAACAGTACCGAGTTACTGAATATCAATTTAGACCACATCACTGTTGTGGCGACACTACCTTTTCATCATCGCGATCCTTCGATAGGCTTTTAATTGCACAGGCTATGGCGGAGCAGATACCGATTTTGAGTGCTGATTCTGCCTTTGATGCCTATTCAATTAATTACGTATGGTAAGTAAGTAGGTCAGCACTAATATTTGTCATGTCACAGCGAGAACAGGTTCTTCGTCTTATTAGTGAGTGCCTAATGCAGACTTGCAAAAACTCACAAACAATAGACCTTTGTTCTCGGAGGACAGCTATGAAACTGCTTGAAATTCAATCCAGCGTTCGTCAGGAAGGTTCCGTCTCTCGCACCCTCGCATCGAAGTTCATCCATGCATGGCGATCGCATCAGATTGATGTAAAGCAAATTCTACGAGACGTAGGAGCAAATCCCCCTAAACTACCAACCGCAGCATGGGTGGTTGCAAATTATACCCCTCCTCAAGCCCGGACTCAGGAAATGAGAGACGAGCTAGCTGAGTCAGAAATGCTTATTGAGGAACTTGCAACAGCAGAACGAATTGTGCTGGGAGTTCCTATGTACAATTTCAGCGTACCCACCAATCTCAAAGCATACATTGACAATGTTGTTCGCGTCGATCGTACATTCAGCTTTGACCGTTCGACAGGAATGTTTGGTAGTCTCCTGACTGGCAAAAAAGCCTTGATAATCAGTTCAAGGGCAGGGGGCTATGCGCCAGGTACACCGACAGCGGCAATAGACTTCTGCGAACCTTATTTAAGGTTCATTCTGAATTTCATCGGTATTGAGGATGTGGAATATATTGAAGTTCCCAATCAATTTGGGTCTAGTGAAGAACGACAGCAGGCAACAGAAACTGCTCTCGAACGTCTCATGGAATTGGCGCAAACTTGGTAACAGTGTCTTCACTTCAGTGAGCTTAGGGAGATGTGAATGCTCAAGTCGAATTTGCTGGTAGGAGAACATCATGAATCATTTAGAACAATTTGAACAGCATCGTTCTCTACTGTTTTCACTCGCTTATCGAATGCTAAGCAGCGTCAGTGATGCTGAAGATATGGTGCAAGAAGCCTTCTTGCGATGGCAGCAGGTTCCAGAAGCAACGGTGCGGTTGCCCAAAACTTATCTTTCGTCAATTGTTACTCGTCTTTGCATCGATCACTTGCGATCAGCGCGGGTGCAACGCGAACAGTATGTCGGGACATGGTTGCCTGAACCGCTAGTGACACAATCTACAACTGACCCTATCGAAGTAGCTGAGTTGGCAGACAGTCTCTCCATAGCATTTTTGGTAATGCTAGAGCGGTTGTCACCTACTGAACGAGCTGTTCTTCTACTGCGTAAAGTATTCGACTATAGCTATGCAGATATCGGACAAATTTTGCATAAAGGTGAGGTGAATTGCCGTCAAATTCTACGACGAGCCAAGCAAAAGCTCACCTCTAAAGCCTTTGATCTCAACATGCCATTACAGCAGCAGGAAGAACTGACCGAACAATTTTTGCAAACCTGGATGCAAGCCGATATGCAAAGTCTGCTCACACTCGTTGCAGAGGGCGCTACATTTTGGGCAGATGGTGGTGGTAAGGTTGTGGCAGCAGTAAATCCCCTATACGGCGCAAGGAAGATTGTCCGATTTTTGATTGCTACCCGTCACAGCAAAGTTTTACCTGATGTAACCTCACAACGGATTTATATGAATGGTCAACCTGGCATCATTAACTCCGTCAATGGTCATCTACACAGTGTATTTAGCTTTGAGTTTGCTAATGGGCACATTCAGTCTATCTTTGCGGTTGTCAATCCCGATAAGCTTCAGCAAATCTTAGAGCGACAGCCTCGTTTAGAGATATAAAGTTTAACGGTCGAAAAATACGTTGGAGCGGCGAGAAGGATCTGTAGTATTAGTAAGGAATAGCACTTCACGCCTATACTTCGCTTCCATTGTTTATAAAATCTCAGCAAGGTGTTGTGATGCTAATTGAGGCTTTACGTCAGGTGCCAGTTTTCTCAAAATTACAAGAGGATCGGTTGCAGTGGTTATCTAAAGTAGGTAAGGAGGCTTGGTTAGAACCAGGTGAACTGCACCGGGGAGAAGGCAGTCCTGCCGATCATGTATTTGTGCTGCTTGAGGGTGAAATTCGGATTTACCAAAAAGTGGATGAGCAAGAAGTCGTACTCACCACGTACAAACCCAACGAATTGTATGGCGAGTTGCCTGTTTTGACGGGTGACGAATATCTTTGGGCAAGTGGACGCGCCGTAACACACTCCTATGTCTTCGAGTTACCAAAAGATGCCTTTTGGCAATTGCTCTCAAGTTGTTCTTGCGTAATGACAGCAATTTTAGGCACGATGGCGCGTCGGATGCAAGACATTCAGACCTTATCCCAACAGCGTGAAAAACTAGCGGCACTCGGTACTTTAGCGGCTGGACTCGCGCACGAGATGAATAATCCCGCCGCCGCTGTGGTAAGGGGTGCAAGGCACTTGCAAGATATTTTTGAAGAATTGCCGTGTCTTTCGCTAAAGCTAAATCAGCAACAGATGACACCTGTTCAACTAGAGTTTCTGGCTGACTTGCAGTGCGAAGTGGTGAAAAGTGCGAAAACAGCGCCCCGGCTCGATCCTCTCAGACAAAGCGATCGCGAAGATGAAGTCAATGACTGGCTAGACGCACACGATGTAAAAGATGGCTGGAAACTCTCCTCAACTCTAGTCAGTGCAGGTTTAGATACCGCATGGCTAGACACTGTTGCCACGAAAGTACCCCCTGAATGTCTCAGTGATGCCCTGACTTGGATTTCAACGGCGTTAACAGGTGTTGGCGTGTTATCCGAAGTTGAACAGGGATCGTCGCGTATTTCCCAATTGGTGAAAGCGATTAAAGATTATTCCTACATGGATCAAGCACCACTACAGGACGTGGACGTGCATGAGGGATTGGAGAGTACAATTACCATCCTGAGTTATAAACTCAAAACAGGTGTGACAGTCACTCGTGAATATGACCCCAATTTACCGCGCCTACTCGCCTACGGCAGCGAACTCAACCAGGTGTGGACGAACCTGATTGATAATGCGATCGAAGCCATGAACGGACAAGGGGAGATATGGATTCGTACTTGGTGTGAGTATGACCATGTGCTAGTAGAAATTGCCGACAACGGACCCGGTATTCCACGAGACATCCAGCCTCGTATTTTTGAACCGTTTTTCACTACGAAAGGTGTAGGGCAAGGAACTGGATTGGGGTTAGACGTGACCTACCGTATTGTTAGCAAACACAACGGAAATATCAGCTTCATTTCCCAACCAGGAGATACCCGCTTTCAAGTCCGTTTACCAATCGGTTCTCAAACAGCCTAGAACTCATAACGCTATCGCATTCACAATAGTCAGGCTATTGATTGAGGTATTGCAATGACCGACCTCGAAGAGGCTTTACGTCAGGTACCACTGTTTGCCAAACTTCCCCAAGAGACGTTGCAGTGGTTATCCGAACATGGTGAAGAAATTTGGCTACAACCAGGAGTGCAAATTGCTAAGCAAGGAGACCCACCGGATGGTTTTTACATCATCTTAGAAGGTAAAACCGAGTGGACAAGGACAGTTGGAGCGCAAGCCGTTCATGCTGTCACTTTGGAAACGGGCGATGTCTTTGCTGAACTCATCCTGCTATTGGAGGAAACTTATCCGACCAGTGGATATGCCATAACTGGTGTTCGTCTGTACAAGCTGACTCCTGAGATGTTTTGGGAGATGCTGTGTACCTGTCCTTCAATTCCTCGGCGTATCCTGAAGATTTCGGCAGAGCGATCGCAAATTCACGAAGCTGTCTCGCAACAGCAGGCGAAGCTGATTTCCCTCGGTACCTTATCCGCCGGACTTGCCCACGAGTTAAATAACCCCTCTGCTGCCGCCCGTAGAGGCGTGGAACACTTAGAAGAAGTCTTGCAAAAGCTACCAACCCTCGCGCTAAAGCTACATCAGCAACCCATTACCGAAGAACATAGGACATTTCTATCTAATTTGTACCAGAGAGCAACTGAATCAGCTAAACGCTGCACCCATCTTGACCCCCTAGCGCAAAGCGAAGCTGAAGACGAGGTAACAGATTGGCTAGACGCGCACGATGTCGCTGATGGGTGGAAAATTGCACCGACGCTAGTTGCTGCCGGAATGGATACGGATGAGCTGGATAAAATTGTCACTCATCTCGATCCTAGTTGTCTTGGTGATGTGTTGGCTTGGCTAGAGGCGACAGTATCGGGAGTTGGACTGTTAGACCAAATTAAACTCAGTTCGACGCGGATTTCCGAATTAATCGCCGCGATGAAGGATTACTCCTACATGGATCAAGCGCCACTGCAAGAGGTGGATATCCATGAGGGGATTGAAAGTACATTAAAGATTTTGAGTTTTAAGCTCAAGCAGGGCGTAGTTGTGAAGCGCGAGTATGGGGATTTGCCCAGAATCACTGCTTATGGTCACCAACTCAATCAAGTGTGGACAAATTTAATTGATAATGCGATCGACGCAACAGGTGGTAAAGGGCATATTTGGATACGCACCTCACAGGAAGGCGATTCTGCTAGTAGCGATCGCTCTGCTTCACGCATTGTTGTCGAAATCGCTGACGATGGCGTAGGCATTCCCCCAGAAATTCAGCCACGCATCTTCGAGCAATTCTTTACGACAAAAGAAGTGGGCAAAGGAACAGGATTGGGATTGGACATTGCCCGTCGGATTGTTGTCGGACAACACAAAGGCGATATTCGGGTTGATTCAAAGCCAGGAGATACCCGATTTCAAGTCCGATTACCCATTCACAAGTCTGAGAGTGTCACTAAATAGCCATATCGACACTCAACATTTATCGATAGTTTCCGCTTGGTGATGCTGATTGCCGTTGGACTTGCGATCGCAAGTGCCGTCATTGCTGCATTGATGATTAGAAGCCAAAGAAAGCTAAGTTAAATTCATGCCTGGTGTTTCGGAAGGTAACAAAATTCTGTTTTTTGTCATAAATTAGCAGCTTGCTCCTGAGTAAGTAGTAGAGGTTCACAAGTAACAGTTTTTCAACGACAGTGAACTTCCTACTTGTTCAAACTTAAGGAACCGAAGCTCATGACATTCGTTGCATCGCTCCTCACTAGCCTGATCTCAATCCTCGTCTATCTTTCTAGTGGCAAGATTGCCAGTAAGCAGAATCAGTTTGCTGTGCGTGCGATCGCACTACTGATTGCACTCATTGCGACGTTCGTCGCTCTGTTCAAAAACCTCATTATTATTCCAGCCGGTAATGTCGGTGTCGTGGAATTATTCGGGCAAGTCTCCTCTCGTCCCCTCAATCCTGGTATCCATCTGGTTAATCCCTTCGTTGAGATCGAAAGTTTCTCGACTCGGCTTAGAGATATCAAGGAAAAAGTAGAGGCAACATCCCAGGAAGGATTAGCG
The DNA here is from genome assembly GCF_059505465.1 of Symplocastrum torsivum. Lineage (NCBI taxonomy): Bacteria > Bacillati > Cyanobacteriota > Cyanophyceae > Oscillatoriales > Microcoleaceae > Symplocastrum > Symplocastrum torsivum. Next base: position 171,621 of record NZ_JCACKQ010000045.1, read on the forward strand.
TTCAATATTGAGGTAAGTCTCCAGTACAGGCTAGAACCAAACAAAGCCGCAGAACTTTATAGAACCATTGGCACCAACGAGCAGGAAATCGTGACTTCCCGCTTCCGCTCTATCGTCCGCGAAATCACTGCTAGCTACCCAGCCGAGGCGATTTACTCAACAAAACGGCAGGAGCTAGCAGCTAGACTGCGCCAAGCACTTAGCGAACAGCTAGCCCCCCTCGGTTTTGTTGTTGAGCAAGCCTTGCTAAGAGAAGTTGAACTTCCCGATAAGCTCCAAGCCGCAATTCAGCAGAAGCTAGCAACCGAGCAGGAGAGCCAACAAATGAAATTTACACTTGAACAAGCGCGGCAAGAGGCAGAACGCAAGCGCATTGAAGCAAAAGGTATTTCCGATTCTCAAAAGATTGTCGCTCAAGGACTGAATCAGCAAGTATTACAATTGAGGACAATTGAAGCCACGGAGAAGCTTGCTGGCTCTGACAATGCCAAAGTCGTAATTATTGGGGGTGGGCGAGGCGGGACACCACTGAATCTTCAGCTAGATGCTTCCTCAACTCCTTAACTTGAAAATAAGGCAGAAGGAGTAAGAAAAATTTCCATTCCTTCATTATCAGCGACAATTCCCAATTCCCAATCCCCAATTCCCAATTCCCAACAAATTCAGAGATACCGCATCAAAATTGCCTCCAACTGAGCAATTCCAATTGGCTTGCTGAGGTAGTCATCAGCACCAGCAGCGAGACAACGTTCGCGATCGCCTGCCATTGCCAGTGCCGTTGCCATCACCACCTTTAGATTCTTTGTATCCGGCTCCTGACGTAGTGTAGCCAGCAAATCAAACCCTGTGGAATCTCCTCGTAAGTGTACATCCATCAAAATCAGATTAGGTTGGAAGGCTCGCACTTGCGTGAGAAAGTCCTCGCCACTCCTTAAATGTTCAACTCTGTGACCAATTACTTGTAGATAGTCCTTCAACACTAGGGCACTGCGCTCATCATTTTCTACAAGGAGAATGCGAGATCTTGTTCCCAGTGAGCAACATTGCCCTTCACAGCCAGCTAACTCTTGAGGGGATGAAGCGGCGAATAGATCTTCTGAGGGTAAATCTGGGAGATAGAGGGTAAATTGGCTACCTTGACCCAGAACTGACTCCACTGTAACTACACCACCATGTAGCTGGGCCAGGCTCTGTGTCAGCGCCAATCCCAAACCTGTGCCAGGGAACTGCCGATTCAAGCCACTATCAAGCTGGCGAAATGGCTCAAAAAGCAGTGGTAATTTGTCAGCAGGAATCCCAATTCCCGTATCTGTGACTTTAAAGGAAACTCCTTCCGCCTCCTTTGTCACAATCAAGCAAACCTCACCTGCTGGCGTGAACTTAATCGCATTAGAAAGCAAGTTGAGTAACATCTGCTTGCATCGTCGCTCATCCGCAATACAGATACGAGCTTTAGGGTCAATGCTAAGCGTAACTTTTAGTCCTTGATCATAAGCTTGTTCACGCACTAACGTTAAGCAGGATTCGCATAACTCCTGAATGTCCAGAGGCACAAAGTTTAGTTGCTCTTTCCCAGCTTCCACCTTCGAGAGGTCGAGAATGTCGTTAATCAGTGAGAGCAGATGTTCCCCACTACTTTGAATACAGGCAACATACTCTCTCTGCTTGTCATTGAGCGTCCCGAAGATTTCTTGCCGCATCAGTTGAGAGAGTCCCAGTACTGCATTTAGGGGAGTGCGGAGTTCGTGGCTCATTGTTGCTAAAAACTCCGACTTTGCCCGACTTCCGGCTTCTGCGGCTTCCTTGGCTTGCCGTAGCTGTTTCTCCGTTGCTATGCGCTCTGCAATATCGTGAATTACGGCTTGCAAAACTTTTCGGTTTCCTAGCTTAATCAGGCTCAAGGTTACCTCGGCAGAGAAATCTTGACCATCTTGCTTGCGGTAAACCCAATCAAAGCGGTAGCTGCCTTTTTGCAGGGCAATAGCAACGTACTCTTTGGCAAGTGAGATCGACTCTTGACCATTTGGCTGTACTGGAGGAAGAAACTCATAAGGGTGCTTGTCGCATAGCTGTTGACGCTGAGTACAGCCAAATAGTTGTAAGGCGGCAGTATTGGCATCAAAGATTCTGTTTTCATCGACGAGCAATACGGCTGCACTGGTTGATTCGTAAAGAGTCCGAAACTTAATTTCTGACTCTCTGAGCGCTTCCTCCTTGACAGAGCGGACAATTGCCCCGCCAATACTTGCCGCCATTACAGTTAATATAGATTCCTCGTGGTCTGTCCACTGGCGATCTGCGCTTTGCAGCAGCGCTTCGCTATCGCCTGAGCTATCTGCAAAACTAATAAAACCCCAAAACTTACCCTCCGTCATGATCGGTACAACTAGGAGCGATCGGATGTTTTGAGGCTCTAGGATGTTTCGCTCGACTTGAGGAAAATGCTGCACCAATCCCTTTACCGCTTGACCGTTTGCTAGACTGTCGTACCAGCGAGGGAACCAGGTTTTGTAGGAAAGATTCTGGAGGCAAGGAGTTTTGGCAACCGCGATGGGATTCCTTACCCACACAAAGCTTTGGCTTGTGAGGAGTTCGCCAGTTTTTTCTTGAAGATGATTTTCAAAGATTTGAACTTGATCGACATCAGCCGCGACACCGAGAACATTTAGCGATCGCATCAAGGCACTCTGGTAATCAGTTGCAATCAAAAGCTGGCTGATTGCCTCAGTGACACCACTCAGTAAACGCTCGTGTCTGAGTAGTGCGTCTTCTGTGCGCTTATGCTTGGTAATGTCTCTGGCTGTATTAATTGAGAGTTCGATATTCCCTGTCCGATCGCGAACCGCTGCCCCATTGATACTAAGCCACTTTTGTTCCCCATTTGGGCAACCAACAACCAGTTCATAATCTTTTACGATTTCGCCTCGTAGGGCGCGACTGATTGGTAACTCTTCAGCAGTTGGTACCGAACCATCAGGCTCTTGAACGTGCAAGCGGCTCAGCCGTTTGTGCAGTGGCTCTGGCGTTCCTTCTGATTCCAAACCTAGCATCTCACTATCAGCAGGATTTGTGAGTACAACCTCACCATCAGGGCGCATTACACAAATCCCTTCTTGAATCGAATTAACAATCACCTCCAGCAAGGCTTTTTCCTGAACAAGTTGCTGGGTTCGCTCCTGCACCAATTGTTCAAGTTGTTGACGCTGTTGGGCATTGTAAAAAATCAAAGCGGAGGCAAGAGCCGAATAGCTAGCATTAGCTTGTTGCAACCGTTGCCGCTCAATGGCATAACGGATCGATCGCACCAAGAGGTGAGTATTGGTATGACGTTTGACGAGGTAATCCTGAACCCCCTGTTGTAACGTTTGAAGCGCGATCGCTTCATCACACAGGTTACTCATCACGATCACCGGAATATCCGGCGCTGCCAGCAGCAACTGTTTCACCGTATCCAACCCCTGAACATCAGGTAGCGACAAATCCAGCAGAATTACAGAAATGGATGATTTAGTCGCAAGGCAAATCAGAGCATCTGCCAGTCTTGAAACATGAATCAGTTGAAACTGAGGAGCCTCTACTTCCTCCAGCATTTCTTGCACTAGACAAGCATCTGCGGAATTATCCTCTACCAGCAAAATTGTCAGGGTTTCAGTCGGCATGGGCTTTACTCGGCGAGCACCATGACTAATTGTCAACCAGAAGTCTTGGCACGAGCTAACTAGATTTCTGAATCTGCCCTTCACTGAGACAGGTCATATTAACAGGTAGCGTAGATTACAAGTCTTAGACATATTCTGACCAAGCCGCGAATGTATTCAGGAGTACAAGGTTATTTAACTTACAGTTGGATATCCACTTTGAACCATAAAATAGTCCTTATCAATGTCCAATTGTTAACGACTAGTACTCTAATCTGCCTAGTCTATCTTCCAGATTCTGCGACGATACATCGCCAAGATTCTTTTGCAAATTGCCCTAAAGGTCACGAGGAAAGACAATAAGCCTTATAGAAGAGAATATCCGTTCCCTGAGTGCCTACGCCCTCCTACCTTTGTTGGCAATAACGTCCTCAGGCAACCAGCTAGGTTACTGCTTCTTTTCCCTCCAACTTAGTACACCCCATAAGCTCTCTCCTCAAGTCAATGTGCTAGCACAGTCCTTAGTGTTTGTTTAAGTGCTTAATCATTTTTAAAGACCATAAACAGGTAGTATAAACACTACTTGCGTTTGCTTGAAAAAAGGCTTTAATTTGATGATATCAAGCTGGGGATCGCCTATAACAAGTTCTTTCTAGAGATAGATGAGAGGAACGAAAGCTAGATTTATTCTAAATATTGTTAGGAGCTTGAGATTGCTACTTGTAAAACTGACTAACTTGCCCAAGCGAATCACATTGTGAGAACTCGGTATCGACAGTTACTGCAAGGTAAGTTTGTTGATGAGAGAATTCTTTTAGACCCAGTTTAGGTTTTTAATTAACAAGATTTTAAGAACTAGGAGATCACAAAATATGCGGGCTAACTCTTGTCCTTGTTGTGGTAGTGCCTTATTGCGCCATGCACGACGGAAGGGTGTTTATTGGTTTTGCACCTCCTGCCACCAGGAAATGATGCCCCTCAGTTCAGGTCAGTTGCCTACCTGTGTTGATGCCATAAAACAGCAGCAACGCACGGCTACTTCGATGACGTTAGAGAATTCTTTACCTTTGCGCTGACGTAATTAAGGGAAAGGGGGGCAACAGGGGAAGCAGGGAAGAGCATGAGCGTGGAATCTCCAAGATAATGACAATCACTCCGTTCCCGTTCCCCTTCCTCCTTCCTATTAAGTATTGGCTACGTTGAATGACCTATATATGGCATGAGGAGGAGATCGACCCTGTTAAGATTAGGTGAATCTAGGGTTCGAGACACTTCAGAATGCTTGCTGCGCTGCTCTACGGTCAAGAAGATTTACGTTTAGAAGAAGTCCCCTCACCGATGCCTGCTATTGGTGAGGTTGTGATTAGAGTAGGAACAGCAACGACCTGTGGCACCGATCTGAAGGTATGGCGTCGTGGTGGTCATGCCCGGATGCTACGACCCCCGACGTTGTTTGGTCACGAAGCCGTTGGTGAAATTGTATTGGTGGGAGAAGGGGTCACAGGTTGGAATGTTGGCGATCGCGTTGTTGCCAACAATTCTGCTCCTTGTATGAATTGCTTTTTCTGCCACCGCAGTGAGTATTCGCTCTGCCCGAACTTGATCTTCAATAACGGCACGTTTGCAGAATATCTCAAAGTTCCAGCACCAATTGTGCAACATAACTTGTTAGCAGTTCCTCCAGATTTACCAGATGCCTTAGCCTCGATGACAGAACCACTAGCTTGTGTACTGCATGGGGTAGCCTGTTCTAATGTCCAATCTGCTGATCGAGTTGTAGTCATTGGTGATGGGGCAATCGGGCTAATGTTCGTCGCTGTGCTTGCCCAGCAATTAGCTGCAGAAGTATTTCTGTTTGGTGGAAATGACCAACGCCTGAAAATTGGGCAGCAGTTAGGGGCATCTCGAACGTTTAATTACCATCAGTTGAGTGATGTACCGACGGTGGTGCGAGACTTAACAGAAGGATGGGGTGCAGATGTCGTCATCGAAGCAACAGGTGTTCCTGCGGTTTGGGAAAGTGCGATCGCGTGTGGTCGTCCTGGCGCAACGATTAACTTATTTGGTGGCTGTCCACGAGACACCACGATTACGGTTAGTACAGAACAGCTACACTATAATGCTTTGACCCTCAAAGGTGTCTTTCACAATACACCCAAATATGTACGTGAGGCTCTCTCCCTGTTAGCGAGTCGAGTCATACCCTTTGAGCTACTGATTAGTGACTACCGACCCTTAAAAGATTTAGAACAGGTATTTGAAGATATGAAAAACCGAAAGGCAATTAAAGTTGCCATTGAACCGGGGAGTTAGCGATGAAAAAGGTAATAAAAAGAGTGAGTAGCGATTCAGGAATGGCGGCTGGGAATTTGGCAGATTTCGAGACAAGATGTTCTAAGAGTGAAGTAAATCCTTCCAGGAAGAAAGGGCTGCTATCCTGTGCTTGGTGGAGTCCTCTCTTCCTTGTTCCTTTTTCTTTTCTTCTTCTTGGTTCAACCGCTAACGCTCTACCGGGTGAGACGACGGATACCGTTGAGGCTTGGATTAATGCTCATCCTACCTTGCGACCGGGTATTGGAGATGGGCTACTCGTGCAAAAGACTAGCACTCCTGCCCAACGTTTTACCTTTCAAGCGACGGTGTTACCTCCAGGACGAGTGACTTTGCCGAGAGACAGAGGGACAATTCGCACTGAGCGCCTTACTTTCTATGACATGGTTAATGGCGTTACACCTGAGCGACTTGAAGAATCATTGCGAACCATCTATGGTTCTGCGATTTATCAAGATTGCGACAGAGCAAGCATCGTCTACTACTATCCAACACCAGACATAGCAGAGTTGGCACGGCGACAGAATCGTCCGCTTTTAGCAGCACGACAGGGTGAACTGCGCTTAGGAGAACGCTTTGCTTATTGGTGGGAAATCACCAAAACTGAGGAAGGTAAGGCGTTCAATGGACAATTGACAGTTTTCTTAAAAGAGGATTTGGACAAGCTAGAAACAGAACTACGCGATCGCTAATTATGCATCAGTGCTTGGTCATTGGTCAGCTATAGCAAAAGGCTCTTATGGAGAGGGCTTTTATGCAGAAGGTTGAGTACTAGTACGTGGTTGTTTGGGCTGTTGAATCTGTCTTAACCTTTATGGCGACAACTATACTAATGACCAAACTCTTAACTTATGACTTTACTCACTGTGCCAAACTCCGGCAAAAATACTCTTGACTGCTCTATTGATTCGCTTCAAGTCTTCATCAAGTAGCGGAGGCCAATTGACACCTGCCTGATATCCAGCGTCAAACAGTTTTCGGCTCTCAAAAGACAAGAGATATAGTGAGTAAACGAGTTCTCGGTCAAGCGTTGGGGCAGTACGTAGTGCCTCAAATACAATTTTTAGGGCTAACAAAATATTAGTCACCTGACCCGGTACTGGCGCCTTTCCCTGCTTCAAACGCACGAGGAAGGCATCGGGATTTTGGTCAGATGTCGTTCCCTGATTGATTAGAAAGCCACAGGCAGTTTTGTAATCCATTAATTAATTCTTGATTGCCAGCTTCCCAGATGGGGCTTGACTTCGGTTAACGACTTCAATTTTTACACCGGATTGGTCCTAAATACAGTAGGGGACTTTCCCACTTCACCTGACCACTGGCAATATTCCTTGCTCAATCGTTCAAGTGTCCAAGACAAAAAGCGATCGCGCTCAATCTTCGCCCTACTCCATAAATCGTTACTATTACCTTAGACCGTGCGCTTGAGAAGCCAAGTAAATCTGTGCTATAAAGGAAATCTTTGAAACCTTTCCGGTGGAGTAAATCAGGCAGAATGAAACAAGTGGGAACTCATCTGGTCGTTGACGCATGGCAAGCGCCGCAAGACCTTCTTAATGATCCTGAAGGAATTCGCCGCGCCTTGATTGATGCGATTTCAGCTGGTGAAGCAACCCTGATCGATCTATGTGTGCATCAGTTTAGCCCTCACGGTGTTACGGCAACGGCAACGTTGGCAGAGTCACATATCGCCATACATACTTGGCCTGAGCATGGCTACTTTGCTGCGGATTTGTTCTTTTGCGGTCGTGGCAAACCGGATGAGGCAATGAAACTTTTACAAACAGCGCTTCAAGCTAAACAAGCAAGAGTGAGAGAGATTCCGCGTGGCTTTGATGAACTCTCAGAAATCAATGAGCGGCTGGGAGAACCTGCCTACCATTCGGTTCTGTAAGCTGTTTTTTCCCAAACAATGTAGTTCAGTCATTAAAGGGCAAGGCAAATCAAACCTTGTCCTTTATATTTAGAAACCCCTAAATTAAGTATTAGAGGCAGTGGGTGCCTTCTAAGGAGTCGTCCAAAAATGAAATCGCCATTTTAGAGCCTGATTTTTGTCTGTTGTAGCTCAACACAGACCACTGACAGCGAACTCTAGTTAACGTGTTAAAACGTGTGGCGTTGTTTTTGTAAGACCCTTAAGTAGCTTGAGAAAGAGCATCAGGTAGAGTCACCCCGGAGGATAACAAGCGTGTTAGAGGCAATCTTAGTTCTTGTCTTGGGTTTGGCACCGTCAGTGATTTCTGTATGGATGATGCGAAGAGCAAAGGAACGGGCGCAATCGAGGTTGAGAGCAGCAATGCAAGCCTCTGCAACTAGGGCAATACAAAGAAATCAGATACCTCCAGACCAGTATTATCTTGAAGGTTTTGGCTATTTAATTGGTGATATTACCTGCCAATTCAATGCCTGTTCTGCTTACATTCGTTGCGCGGTTAATCCCTCAGGGCCTTGTGACGAGTGTCATCATTATCAACCGAAGGATTGATGCCTCTCCATTTGTTGTTCAAGTGGGAGTATGTTACAGCCTTAACCAGCCAAAAACCTGCTCTACTGTTAGCTCCAACTCAATCTCGCTAAGTATTGGCAACGGTGCGGTTCCTCTAAGCAATTGCACTCGCTGTTCTGGAAAGACAACTAAGATGCTTTCCTCTTCTGGGTCAATTAACCACCCTAATTCTGTGCCATGTTGGGAGCAGTGGAGCAGTTTACCCAATACTTTTGTCTGACTCTGGTCAGGGGATAAAATTTCAATTGACCAATCAGGATGAATCTCGAAGCGATTGGCAATTCTTCCAGAAGGACGAAGTGGAATTCTTTCCCACCGAAACACCACAATATCTGGAACAATCGCGTCTCCCCCAAATGTACAACGTAGTTCTGGAAAGGCGATCGCAATTTTCTGTGGTTTAGCCACTCGGTTAATGGCTTCGCAAAGTTCTCCCTGAAGCAGGCTATGCTCCCCTTGTGGCATGGGTTTTTGAATGATTTCTCCGTTGATAAACTCAGAGACAGGTTTGGTTTCTGGGAGTTTTAAGAACTCCTCCAGAGTTAGGGGTTGCGTTATTGTACTCATCTTCTCACTCAGATAGCCTGCTATCAATTATTCTCTGCTTCAAAATCAACCTTGTCATAAATATCAGCTAGGGTGATTTCAAATGGAATAGACATTAGTGAGAAGATGGTTTCCTCACCTTCATATTCAGAGAGTAGCCACTGATTCGTCTCAGTTTTAACAAATCGCTCGACGTGCATACTGTACTGCTCAATCAGTACATACTCCTGAAAGCTGGCAATTGTACGGTAAGCGGCAAATTTCTCGCCTCGGTCATAGCCTGCGGTGGACTTTGACAGTACTTCTGCAATCATTAAAGGATTGGTAATCGTATCAGTGCGTCCCTCTTGAAGCTGCAAATCTCCCTGGACAACCAGCACATCAGGATAAGTATAGATACGTTTTTTAGGAATCCACAGTCGCTGGTCGGTAAAAAACACATCAAAAGGTTTACCTTTGAGCGCAAAGTTTAGATTGGCATAGAAGTTACCAGCAATTCGGTTATGGTTCGGAGTGCCACCTGTCACAGGAATAACCTCACCATTAATGTATTCATGACGTTCCTCCGAGTTGATCTCCATTTCCAGATATTCTTCTGGCGTGTAATACCGTTGCTCTTGTGCTTGCATAATCATGGAATCTCTACTCCCAACGCTTCAAGCTGCTGATTCATCCTAGTTGTTGCGGTCACTTATTCCAAGTTAAACTTTTAGAGTTTTAGCGATCGCACCTTCCCCCTCTCAGTTCAAAAGAGCGATCGCCTATACTCCTGAATTACACGCTATCCGTGACACTACTAAAGTTAAATGCTTTTACCCTTACTCCTGGCACAACACTGCTACCAAAGCGTTGCACGCTACTTAAGGCATCAACCGCTTGGAGCATCTCCGGTAACCTTTGGTTAAAGCGTAAGTTTTTGATTGGGTAAGCAATCTGACCTTCTTCAATCCAGAATGTCCCATCACGGGTCATTCCCGTAACTTCCAACGTCTTGGGATTGACATAGCGCACGTACCAAGCGCGATTAACCAAAATTCCTCGCTCGGTTTGGGCAATCAAGTCCGCCAAAGTTTGATTCGATCCAGACATGACAATTGGAAACATCGCCCCGGTTGGCTCTTTCCCTTGCTGCTGCGCCCAGTAGCGGCTATAGGATAGGGTTTGGGGAGTACCGTCCTTAATCACCTCAGTGTAGTGATTACTCAACCCATCACCAAAGCAAGTACCCAGTTGTAACAGAGGATGAGCGGGATGGCGCTGTACCTGCACCAAGGGGCTAAACATCTGCTCACCCAAGCGGTTACCTGCTGGTAACCCTGCCTCATCAGTACGGGACATAAAGGAGCGCCCTTCATCTGCCGCCCGTGCATCCAAATTCCAAATCACCCAACTGAGTAAATCAGCAAAAGCCGCACCGTCAAAAACCACTGGGTAAACACCTGGGTTGACTGTGCGAGGTTGACGTGAGGCAAGCGCCCGCTTGATTAGCTGCTCAGTCAGAGACTCAAACGGGATTTGGTCGATAGAAAAAGCCGTGCGTTGGCTCCAACTAGAGCCATCATCAATCCGAGCCGTAAAACTAAAATCTGCCTCGGTTGTGCGATCGCAAGCTCGTAAACCCCGTGAGTTTCCAACTGCCATCAAAAAGGCTTCTGTACTCAAAGTACCAGACCCTTCAATCCCGGCATTCGTACTCAACGTACAAACTCGCTGAACCATTTCTCCCCGTTCCAGAGGTGAAAAGGCAACTGTTGCTTCGTCAAATGCAGGAGTACGCTCTTCATAGTTTTGCGGTTCCAGTAAGGGCACCCATTCTGGATCTTCCGGAGCAATCCGAGCGAGTTCTTCTGAACGGCGGACTGTCTCGTTGATTGCCTCTAAATCAAGTTCCGTCGTTGAGGCAGAGGCACTGCGCTTGCCAAAATAGCTAGTGATACTGAGACTCAACCGGCTGCGGCTGATGTTTTGACTAATCTGATTTTCCGAGAAACGGCTAAGGGCTTCTTCACCAGTGCTGAGACTGACAAAAACTCCCTCTGCTTCTGACTGTTGAATAACCTTGTCTACAAGGGATAGAGCTTGGTCTTCACTGAGAAGAGTCGGTGCTTTAGCTAGGGTCATATTAAATAGATTTTCGTTACTATTTGCTTGTTAGTATGTGCTTACGTTCTAACTAACCTAACGTGCATTTCTTTAGACTTCTTGCAGAAGTAGGGAAAAGGAAAAAGGGAAGCATGAACATTCGTTTCCCCTTCGCCCTTCTCCCTATCGGCAAGAGATTTTTTTCGGGGGAGCAATAGGTCTAATACATATCGACTCAAACCCCATCGCCCCATCAGCTTACTCCCCACTCCCCATCCCTAAGTGAGATAGATTCCAATCTTGAGCAATCAATTGGGTTGCTGTTCGGCTATCTACAGGCTTAGAAAATAGATATCCTTGCCCTAACTCACAGTTGAACCCTTGGAGCTTCTCTAACTGAGTTTGAGTCTCTATTCCCTCAGCAATTACCTCCATCCCCAAGTCGTGAGCAAGGGCGACAATGGTTTTAATAATTTCTGAATGTTCCGCCTCAACTCCCATTTGTCTTACAAAAGATTGATCGATCTTTAACGTATCTAGAGGAAACCGATGCAGATAACTTAAGGATGAATATCCGGTGCCAAAATCATCAATACACAGTTGAATGTTACGGCGTTTCAACTGCAATAGCATGGCAGCGGCTAACTCAGGATTAGCCATAATTACGGTTTCTGTAATCTCTAACTTCAACGCCCTGCCATCTAGATTAGTCTCTTGGAGAATTCGATCAATTTGGACAACTAAATCAGATTGGGAAAACTGGCGCCCTGAAAGATTAACACTTACTGTTAAAGGCTGTGCATAGGGAAATTGCTTCTGCCAAGTTCGTAGTTGAAGGCAAGCCTGACGGAGTACCCACGCTCCTAGAGGGACAATTAAATCGGTTTCTTCCGCGATTGGGATAAATTCTCCTGGAGAAATGAATTCCTGTTCTATCGGTTGCCAGCGTACAAGCGCCTCAAAGCCGACAAGCTGACCTGTTTTGAGGTTCACAATCGGCTGGTAGTAAAGCTGAAATTGAGGAATGAGGTTGAGTTCCCAAATTGCCATTTGCCCAGCCTCAAGGTCTTGCACTGCTCGCTGCAAGTCTTGTTCGAGTTTCAGGAGCGCCACAATACGCTCGTGGGTTGCCAAATCAAATACTTCGTAGCGAGAGCGTCCCTGAGCCTTAGCGCGATACAGCACGATATCAGCATCACGTAATAACTCTTCGGGTCGGTTATAACCCGTTGAACTCAGGGCAATACCAATGCTGACGCTGGTGAAGATTTCTTGTCCATCTAGGAGGAAAGGATGGGTTAGTTGCTTGTGAATTTGCTCTGCGATTCGATTGGCATCGCTCAATTCTTGGATGTCCTCTAGGAGGATGGCGAACTCATCGCCACCGAGACGAGCGATGAGGCTGTTATCTTCTTGTAGGCAATGCTGTAGTCGTTGGGCAAACGCGATTAGAAGTCTATCTCCAATCGTATGCCCCATGCTATCGTTGACGACTTTGAAGCGATCGAGATCTAGGAACAGAACTGCAAATAAATATTCGGGGTGTTGTTTTGTCTGCTCTAAGGCTCGCTCCAGGTGTTCTATTAATAAGGCTCGGTTGGGCAGCCCGGTGAGAGCGTCATGAAAGGCGTTATGCCGTAAGCGTTTCTCAATGTGCTGGCGATGCTTGACGGCAGTTTCGCTAACGCTGATTTCCTGACGTAGTTGCTCATTTGCCACCTTCAACTCGGCGGTGCGTTCCTCAATGATTGCTTCCAAGTCAGCGTTTAACTTTGCCAGTTTTGCTACAGCTGAGGAATGAGCGATCGCACCACTGATACTTCCTGCTACCCCCATCAAGATTGATGTTTCACTTTCAGACCATTGATGTTCCTTATAACAATCGTCGAACCCGATGAAGCCCCAGCATTGCCCCTCGATCCGGAGCGGCACTACTAAAATTGAGCGGATGTCTTGTGATTCGAGAAACTCTCGTTCAGGTGAGGGAAAATCTCGCACCAAACCGATAATTGGTTTTCCCATCGCCAGGTTTTGATACCAGCTAGGCAGAATTGCTCGATAGGAGAGATTCTGAAGTTTTGGTTTTTTGATTTGGACACTTACTCTTTGGCTTAGCCATTCCCAGCGCTTGCTCATCAGATGTTCGCCTGTCAGGGGATGGATATGATATTGAACGATGTAAACTCGATCAACCGCCGTTGCTCGACCCAATGCCTCTAACGCTCGATTAATTCCTAGATTGCGATCGCCTATCGTTAATAGTTGATTTGTTGCCTTGGCTACTCCTTCTAATAAGCGATCGCGCTGACGCAACTCCAACTTCATTCGCTGTAAATCTGTAATGTCTTTCTCATTGACTAGAATCATCAATACTCCCGTGCTGGAGTCATTGGTGCGGCGTACATCAATCTTGTGCCACCGGATACCGTTCAAGGTATTTACCTGTGTTTCTACACTGAAAACATCTCCAGTGGCAATGCAACTGATTGCTTGCTCAGCGACGCTAGCATCAACAAAGCGTCTTCTAAACGCCTTGTTGTCCGTCTGAGGCGCATTTTTTTCGTCACCGTAGCAACGCAGCGCTGAAGGATTTTGCATCAACGGCATCTCCTCAAAGGTATAGAGAGAAACCATCAGCGTTGTGTGGCGAAGAGCTTCAATCGAGCGCAGCGTATCCGAGTCAATGTGCTCTACAACATCGGTAACCCCCTCTATGAGCATCGCGAGGTATCCGCCTTCAATCCGAATCCCAGAGCAAACACATCGCACCGATAAAGCACGTCCTTTGGGGTAGAACGTCCACTGTTCAATAACTGTTTTTTCTTGCTTAAGCTCTTCAAGATAGCCCTGAAGACGAGTTTTTGTTCCCTCGGAAAAATCGCTCCAGTCACGATTAAGCAGTTCCTCCAAGCTGCTAGCATTCCACAAGCTCAATGCCGCTTGGTTTGCCCACCACATTTTCATCTGCTCAATATCAAAAATCCAGATAGGCGATCGCAATAGATCGAGCAAAGCTAGATCCGAGCGAGTGAAACTTAAATCGCTGGTTTTATCCATGACAAAGAGTTTTCATGACACACAGAGGAGCAAACCCTGGATGACTGACAAAAGCTTAAGCAATTTTTATTTACAAAATTCCCTGAAAGCTTCCAGAGTATGACCCTCATCAAGCCACAACCTGAAATTAATCGCTTCAGTTCTACCTGAAAATGGGTTGAGGGGTGATGTCATATCAAATCCGTTTGATTACTGCTTTCTACAGTAGCCGTTAAGCTAAGCCGATGTCTTTATGTTGCTATCGTTAACCTATAAAAGTTAAAAATTATCTCTCGCGTGTTTGTTGCAGCTAAACCCTATAGGAGCGCAACTCACTGCATCTCTACTCTCCCAAGTTTATAAACGCGCTTTGCAACAGATCCCGTAAGGAGCTAGTAATAAGTGGACTTGATATTACTGAGTTAGGGGACATACCTTATGGTCACCCGTGCTAAAAGTACCATCTCTTTCACAAGATGGCTAGCTTTGGTCAAAAGCTGTTTCTCCTGGATCTCAAGCAAGTTCTACTTCAAGCTAAGAAGCTCCTCCAATCTGGATATTCTGTACTCGTACTGGCACACAGGTATGAGACATCTGAGCCACTTGCATCGGCTCCCCTTTCCCGCAGATATTAGTACCGCATTGCTCTCGTTCGGAAGCTGGCCCAATGGCATCGACGCTATTCCAGAAGTCAGTGGTCATAGCATGATACGTCACATCCTTAAGCATCCCTACTACTTTGCCCTTCTCTACTTTCCAGAAAGCATCGCCACCAAACTGGAAGTTACGCCGTTGTTGGTCGATCGAGAAACTGCCAACACCGTCAATTAAAATTCCTTCTTCGGTATCTGCAATCATTTCAGCGACAGTTGCTGTATGGCTGCCTCCATCTGAACCCGGTTCCAGCCCAAGATTGGGGATGCGTACCATCGGCACACTATACCAGCTATCGGCGTAGGCACAACCGTTACTCGCCGGACGACCGAGACGATAGGCTGTTTCGCGGTCGGTGAGGTAGTCTGTTAAAACACCATCCTTGACAACGAACCAATCTTGTGCAGGCACTCCCTCATCGTCATAGCCCAAGGTACTGCGTCCTCCTGGTTGGGTGCGATCGGCTCGGAAGTTAACCCAAGGTGCGGCGTATTGAAGCTTGCCTAATTTCTCAGTTGTGGCGAAGCTGGTACCAGCAAAGTTAGATTCGTAGCCATACACGCGATCGAGTTCAGTGGGATGTCCAACAGATTCGTGGATGGTTAGGTACAAGTTAGTCGGCTTGAGGATGAGGGTGCTACGAATACCGGAGGGACTCTTAGGGGCATGAACTTTTTCAATCGCTTCTTCAGCAACACGCTCTACCTGGCTCAAGAGGTCTGGCGCATTGATATGCTCATAACCAATGTTTAGCGGTGGACGTTCGTAGCTACGACTTTGGGCATCACCATTAGCAACAGCCGTACACCCCATACCTGGATAGCTGCGGTAGATAGTTTGTTGGATTAGAGAGCCTTCTGTAGAAGCGAAAACCTTGTCTTCACGAGTGAAACGCAGGTAAGAATAAGCTTTTTTGATGCCACGTTCGCCATAACTTAAGAGTTGCTCATTCAACCGCAACAGCAACTCGGCTTTCTCGGTAATCGGCACAGTGAAGGGGTCAATCTCAATTGGAGTGGTGTAAGTATCTTGGTAGGCTTCTACTGGCACTAATTGCACCCGTGTCTGTTGGGAAAGGCGGCTACCTTTTGCAATATCGACAGCAAGGGCGACAATTCGTTCAACTTCGGCTGGGGTTTTATAAGGGCTAGCGGCGAATCCCCACGCTCCATTAAGTAGAACCCGCACCCCAAAGCCAGAACTCACATTATCTGAAAGTTGGCTCAAAGAGCGATCGCGTGCGTAAAGATTTTGAGTGCGGTAAGTGCAGAAACGAACATCCCCATACTCACACCCAGCACGGGTAATTAACGCGATCGCTAACGTCGGTAAGTCAGTAGTCGTAATCGGCGAGTCAGGTGCTTGTACCATAGCCAGTCTCATGCAAAGTCGATAACGTATTGTAACGAGTAGGTCACCAACTCTGCATAGAGCCTCCAGTTATTCCTGGCTAAGGCGCTTCATCACCTTACACTTCCTGACTTTTCACGCTAAGTCTTGGAACAAGTTGAGAGTAAAGGTTAAAGGGGAAAGGAAATCCTATAACCTTTACCCCTTAACCCTCTCCCCGTTTCTCCACAAGCCAATTGAAAGATACTGTGAAAAGTCAGCTACACCTCCGGTTCAACTCCCAACGCCCGTAACTGAGCCGCTAATCGCTCAGCACGTTGTCGTTCTTGTTCAGTACGTTGTTGCTCTTGTTCAAGGCGTTCCTCCGCTGTTAGCAACAGATTCCCTTGAGCATCCCACCAGCGCAACCAGGGAAACACCATATTCTGATACTGCCCCTGCCAAATACCTAACTCTACCCCCAGAGGCTCGATCGGGTAATGGTTTCGCTGATTCGCTGGCATTAACTGATAGCGTCCATTTACCAATTGATATACTTCCACTTGCGCTCGCTTGACTTCATAAATGCCATAGAAAGGGACGCGAATCGCTTGCTCGTAAACCCAAAACTTACCTTTGTATCGAGTTTTGTCTCGTTCTTCTGTTCCATCTCCAGAAACGAATTCCAACACAATCAACGGTGCTACGAATTCCTTCCATAAAACATAAGAACGACGATATTCTCCATTTAGTGTTGGTGGCACATCGGGGACATAGAACCAATCGGGTGCCTCAGCTCCTTTTTCTGGTGGTTCCGGTGGTTCGGTTAAACCCCAGTAAATCCCACAATCCCGACCAATACAATACTGTCCATCAGGATGGCGTTGCTGCAAAATTGGGGTAATACAGTCAGTTAGCAGGTCTCCTTCTGGCGGTTCTTGAAAGTTTTTCACAAAGTTTCCATCCGAGTCAGGAAGCTGGGTATGATCCGGCAGCGAAGCTGGTAACCCAGCCGTGGGAGACAAATCAGTTGATGGATCTACAGATGTGGTTATTTGGCTCATATCAATATCGTGATTTTATAGTTTGGATAAGGTCTTGTAACGACTGCACAGCTAGTTCAACAGAAGGCATTTGACAATTAGCGTGGAGGCTGAAATCTCCTAGCCTTGGCGAGCTTCTATGAAACTATGGTATTCAGTCAACTGCCTGGTGGATTTAAGCATCAGCCATCCTCTTTGAGGTGGGGAGTGGGGAGATGGAAGACAGGGAAGTCGGCTCAGGCAAAGTCGAAACGTATCGTAACGGCTGTGTCACTACCTCTGCATAAGACATTTAGCAATTCCTCAAACTTTAATGCACTGGATACTTCAATAGAGAAAATCTGATTGCTATGATTAGAGCTTCTTTTAATTTACCGAGTTGGAAATTATCTAGATTCGGTAGTTATTTGTGCATTCTACTAGGGGCATTTATGCAAGAGCCGAAAATCGCATCCAAACCGAAGCATATTGTTTTAACGTCTCATCCCGGTCGTTTTGCCTCGAAACCTCTACGCATTAATTGGGGAAAAAGCGACCCTCTTGAACGGGGGCCAGTTATTGGGACACTACTAAACCCAGCTCACCGTAATGTTATTGGTACTCATTCGGG
This sequence comes from Symplocastrum torsivum, assembly GCF_059505465.1. Classification (NCBI taxonomy): domain Bacteria; kingdom Bacillati; phylum Cyanobacteriota; class Cyanophyceae; order Oscillatoriales; family Microcoleaceae; genus Symplocastrum; species Symplocastrum torsivum. Next base: position 189,396 of record NZ_JCACKQ010000045.1, read on the forward strand.
TTCTTATTCTGTCTATCGGGCTTTATCCGTTGCTAGTGGAGCGCTCCAGGCTAGTCATCGCGCTGACCTTACTAATACGGCTCCAATTGTCGCTATTGGTCCCCATCCTAGTTGGTCTGACCCTAATCGAATCGTTTCACTCGACCCCTTTGGGGGACTGGTGGGTGAAGCGTATGCCTCGTTGTATGAACAGGGATATGACATTCGACCAACAATTGCCGTGACTAAAGCTCATATCAATATGCCAGAACTACAAGACGCTGTGGCGAAAGGGCGCTTGTCAGTGGATGGTCAAATTTTGAAGAGTAACGGTAGTTTAGTTGTAACTAAGGTCGCCCTTGACCCAGTTTGGTATTTGCCAGGAATTGCCCAACGACTTAAGGTTGGTGAAAGTGACTTACGTCGCATCCTGTTTCAGCAAACAGGTGGGATGTTCCCGGAATTGGTAACACGCCCTGATTTACAAGTATTCTTACCACCGATTGGTGGCATTACGGTTTATCTAATTGGTGATGTGGCAGCAATTACTGACCCGAATCGCCTGCTTGCTGTGCGGGTACATGATGAATGCAACGGTTCCGATGTATTTGGATCTGATATCTGTACTTGTCGTCCGTATTTGGTACACGGTCTTGAGGTCTGTGTCCAGACGGCACAGGAGGGCGGTGCTGGGATTATGGTCTATTCTCGCAAGGAAGGACGAGCCTTGGGTGAGGTGACGAAGTTCTTGGTTTATAATGCCCGCAAACGTCAGGTAGGAGGCGATCGCGCAGATGCCTACTTCAATCGCACCGAATGTGTTGCGGGTGTGCAGGATATGCGGTTCCAAGAACTGATGCCCGATGTGCTGCATTGGTTGGGGATTACCCGGATTGACCGCTTTGTCTCAATGAGCGATATGAAATACAACGCGATCGTGAACTCTGGCATTGAGATTGTTCAGCGCGTTGCGATTCCCGACGAGTTGATTCCTGCTGATGCAATGGTGGAAATCGCGGCTAAGCAAGCGGCTGGTTATTACACGGAAAAAGCTGTACCCAATGCGGTTTCTTTGGCTGAAATTAAGGGACGTGGTTTAGCCGATTAGGGATCGGGGATTGGTGATTAGAGATTGGGTGAAGGGAAGACAAGGAAGTGAAGCTTTTTCCTTGTCCTCCTTAATCCCTAGTGGCTAAAGGTAATACCCATACTAAAAGGGAGCAGCTTTGAATAATTATGAACAGCAGGTAACCTGCTCTGATGAGCAGCACTCCACCATTGCTTATTTGAGAACACCTGTAGCAATTCGAGAGCGATGCGATCGCCTTTTTACTCTGGCAGGTGCTGACGAGTTACAGCACTTTCGCTGCGATTTAACTCAGCTAGACAAGGTAGCGAACTACGTCATTAAGGTGATGCGCGACGAGTACCCGGATTTGAATATCCCGTTTCATAGTCGCTGGCGGCATTTTGAGGTTGGGAACGTTCCCCGGATTGCAGAACTAGAGGAGAAGTTGGCAGGACTCGCGCCTCTAGAAAAAGCCCAAACCAAGTTTGACCTAGCAATCATTAGTGTCTTACTAGATGCTGGTGCGGGTTCTGATTGGCAGTATCACGAACAGGAAACAGGTTTAGTATTTCGGCGTTCTGAAGGGCTAGCTGTCGCCAGTTTCCGGATGTTCTGTCAAGGCGCATTCTCTAGTGATGCCGAACGCCCCCTACAAGCCGATGCCCAAGGCTTACAAGGATTGACTGCCCAAAACCTTGCCCAAGGATTTCAGGTGAGTCAAACCAATACCCTTCTTGGTGTGGAGGGTAGACTTGAACTCTTACAACGTTTAGGGCGATCGCTTATCAGTGAACCTCACCTGTTTGGTCAAGAAAATCCACGCCCTGGTAATCTAGTTAATTACTTGCTGGGTTCGCAAGTGGGAAGACAAGGAAGAGGCTTCACTCCTTTGTCTTCTCCTTCCCCACTCCCCACTTCATTAGCTGCCACCAAAGTATTAAGTGCGGTATTACAGGGATTGGGAAATATTTGGCCGGGACGATTGGCGATCGCAGGTGTCAATTTAGGTGATGTTTGGGTTCATCCTGCCCTCAAAGGAGAACATCCCAGCGATCAGTATGTACCATTCCACAAACTTTCCCAATGGTTAACCTACTCCCTTTTAGAACCCCTACAGGAACTGGGTTTAGAGATTACTGGGTTAGATCAGATGACAGGCTTACCAGAGTATCGCAATGGTGGCTTATGTCTAGATCTAGGGCTTTTGGAAGTAAAGAATACCGCTATTTTGCAAGAGCGTCATTTACCAGGATCGGAGGTAATTGTCGAATGGCGATCGCTTACTGTCAGTCTCTTAGACAAAATTGCAGCAGCAATCCGGCAACAGCTAAACCTAAGTGAGGTGGACTTGCCATTGGTGAAAGTCTTGCAAGGAGGAACCTGGACAGCAGGACGACGAATTGCTGCCCAGTTAAGAGTAGGGGGCGTTCCCCCTCTTCAAATCGAGAGCGATGGAACGGTATTTTAAAGGCAACCTCAAAAAGGCAACCATGCAATTAGACAAGGTAATGGCGGCTGAAGTTACGATCATTGACCACCCTTTTGTACAGCACAAGTTGACGCTGATGCGTCAGGCTGACACGAGTACAGCAAAGTTTCGCCAACTTTTGAAAGAGGTTGGGATGTTGTTAGCCTACGAAGTAACTCGTGACTTGCCGCTTAAGTACGAACCCATCAAAACGCCACTTGCCCCTATGATGGCCCCCATGCTTGCCCCAGAAAAGAAGATGGTAGTTGTCTCAATCATGCGGGCAGGGCAAGGGCTTTTGGATGGAATTTTAGAACTGATGCCTTCTGCTCGTGTAGGGCATATTGGGTTGTATCGTGAACCTACGACCCATGTTGCAATTGAGTATTATTTCAAACTTCCTCATGATGTTGAGCAGCGAGATATTCTCGTTGTTGACCCAATGCTAGCAACGGGTAACTCAGCGGTTGCGGCGGTTGACCGACTCAAGGAAGTTGGGCCAATGTCAATGAAGTTTCTGTGCTTACTCGCGGCACCAGAAGGAATTCAGCACTTCCATGAACAGCATCCGGATGTGCCGATTTATACAGCAGCGATTGATGAATGCTTAGATGAACAGGGCTATATTTTGCCGGGACTTGGTGATGCAGGCGATCGCCTTTATGGAACGAAATAACTACTAAGCAAGTCAAAAGTTAAAAAGGGAAACCCCCCTAATAAGTAGGCTCTTGGCGGCTACCTGTATGTGAATTAAATGTGCAACAGCTTATTCTCCTGGTTTTTAGCCACTTAGTCGCTTCGTAAGCTTTTGCCGTTCTAAAATGCATACGTTTTCAGGTAAAGAGGGGGAAGGGAAACACTAGGCATCTTTTCTCTTTTCCCATGGATTGCTGCTGTAATCAAAGGTGCGATCGCTTAGTATCAATTCCTACACAACTTGCTGATAGATTTTCCTCTTTGTATTGAAATTAGGAGGATTGATAAGTTGCTAAATCTTCGTTACAAATTTGCGCGGTATAAGACATACATTTTCTGAGTTGTAGTGATCGCTTTAAGAAATTATTACAAAGACTCTTGTTTCTTTAAAGATTTTGTAAAGAACTCGCCCAAAGAGTAGCTGTCAAAGGATTCCAAAAAAAAGCTCTAAACCTTCCTTGACAAGGATTAGGGATTAATTGTAATTTTATCCTATAGCGAAAAATACTTATTGACTTAATGTTTGCCTCTACCTTTAGATAGAATTCAACTAAGGCAATAAGCCCTATGGTTCTTTCTGACGAGTGAGGCTGGATTTAATTTTTTTCTTCTAATGGCTTCTGGCTTAAGCTGAAAAACTTCTGAAACATGCCTAAGTCTGAGTAGGGAGTAATAAGAATGCAGTAAAAATCCTTCTTTTGTAGACCTTAGAGTAAAGTATGTCTCTTTTGTATTTCGTCGTGAATAGTTCTGAACTGATAATTGACGAATCTACTACTGCCTATAGGGTCTAATTCAACTTTTATCTTTACAAACAAGTCAGCAAACGATTAGGTGTATCTACCATCAAAACTCATGAAAAACATTATTTTGACTTTGGCTTTTTTTCTCCTTAGTACTCCATCTGCTCTTGCTGAGATTATGATCTCTAACCAGGATGATCGTAATTACCCAGCCACGATTGCTATGTATTTTTCTAGCCCTATCCAACTAAATATTGACGCTAACTCAGAGAAGTCATATCCCTGTAAGACTCAATGTGTACTTCATTTATTAGGACTCTACAGTCAAGCCATAACTGTAAAAGAAAAGGCTGTGGTCATAATCAGAGGGGGTATAGTCACCGTTAAATAGCTTGTACCTTTTCCTGGATGCAACAGTTTAAAGCCTGAATGCCTGAGGCGATCGCTTCTACACAACCAAAGACTTAACAACGTCACATCAAGTACTCCCGTTGAGTGCTTGATGCTTCCCAATAACTAAAACTGTGATATTGCCTGTGTTGCTGATAATCAGTGGCACAGGCTGCACTTTCTGGCATGGCATTGAAAAGCCGTGGCTCTGTGCCTACGGCAATATTTGATGGTGGGGCTAGGCTTAAGATTTCAAGATTTCAACGTAGTTGCCTGTGTAGCAGAGTCTCTAGCCTTCGGTCAATCGGTAGGAGAAAAGCGATCGCTTATCGAGAGAGAAAATGCTAAAAACACAGTTGTTCCGTTACCCAAGGTACATTGTAGGGAACAACTCACCAGCTTTTGTCCAAATCCCCGTACCGTCTTAGTCTCAGCGGAAATGATACGATGATGATAACAATGCCCCTACAAAGGGTGGTGCCTCAATGGTCAGCAGTTAGGAACCAAAAACTGTAAACAGTTTTGAATTTAATTTTTAACTCCTTGCTCCTACCTATAGTCTTGACGCTCTAACCTCTACCCAGACCTTAGCGAATATTAAGTCTCTCTCCTGCTATGTTAAAAAACTTACTAGGCGACCCTAACGCCCGCAAACTTAAAAAATACCAGCCTTATGTCACCGACATCAACGTTCTGGAAGAAGACATCCAAGCGCTATCGGACGAGCAGCTAAAGGGCAAAACGGCAGAATTTAGGCAGAGGTTGGAGAAAGCGACAACGGATCGCGAGCGACAAGAGCTATTAGAGGAATTGTTGCCAGAAGCCTATGCTGTCGTGAGAGAAGCGGGACGGCGAGTTTTAGGAATGCGCCACTTTGATGTCCAGTTATTGGGTGGTATTGTCCTGCACAAAGGGCAAATCGCTGAGATGAAAACAGGTGAAGGCAAAACCCTGGTTTCTACGTTACCGGCTTACCTGAATGCTCTTGATGGTAAGGGTGTACACATTGTCACGGTCAACGACTACCTTGCCCGTCGGGACGCAGAATGGATGGGACAGGTACACCGTTTCTTGGGATTGAGCGTTGGGCTAATTCAATCCGGAATGGGGCCTGCGGAGCGACAACGCAACTACGCTTGTGATATCACCTATGCAACCAACAGTGAGTTGGGCTTCGACTACCTGCGCGACAACATGGCAACGGCGATGGCAGAAGTTGTGCAACGCCCGTTTAACTATTGCGTCATTGACGAGGTGGACTCGGTACTGATTGATGAAGCGCGGACACCTTTAATTATTTCTGGGCAGGTAGAGCGACCCACTCAGAAATACATGAAGGCGGCAGAGATTGCGCGATATCTCAATCCAGAAGAACACTACGAAGTCGATGAAAAGGCACGTAACGTCCTGATGACCGATGAAGGCTTCGCTGAAGCAGAAAAGCTGTTGGAAGTGCAGGATTTGTATGACCCGAATGACCCTTGGGCACACTACATCTTCAACGCAATTAAGGCGAAGGAACTCTTTGCCAGCGATGTGAACTACATTGTTCGCAATAACGAAGTGGTGATTGTAGACGAGTTCACCGGGCGGGTGCTGCAAGGGCGCCGTTGGAGTGACGGTTTGCATCAGGCAATTGAAGCTAAGGAGCGAGTGGAAATTCAAAATGAAACTCAAACGCTAGCAACAATTACCTATCAGAATTTCTTCTTGCTGTATCCGAAACTGGCGGGGATGACGGGTACTGCCAAGACCGAAGAAGCAGAATTTGAGAAGATCTACAACCTGCAAGTAACAATTATCCCCACCAACAGACCGCCTGGGCGGGCGGACTTGGCAGATGTCGTTTACAAGACCGAGCCTGCAAAGTGGCAAGCAATAGCACAAGAGTGTTCCCAAATGCATGAAGTCGGGCGCCCGGTACTTGTGGGAACGACAAGTGTAGAAAAATCTGAATTGCTTTCCGGTTTACTTCAACAACTAGGAGTGACACATAACTTACTGAATGCCCGACCGGAAAATGTGGAACGGGAATCAGAAATTATTGCTCAAGCTGGACGTAAAGGAGCAGTAACAATCGCGACGAACATGGCGGGGCGAGGTACAGACATTATCTTGGGTGGTAATGCTGACTACATGGCACGTCTGAAGTTGCGGGAATACTTCATGCCGAAGATTGTCATGCCAGAGGATGAAGATTCTTTAGCGCCAGTGTCGGTGCCAGGAGCAAGTGGGCGATCGCGTGCTCAAGGATTTGCCCCAGGAAAGAAGGTGAAAACCTGGAAAGCTAGTCCTCAGATTTTCCCAACCCAACTCTCACGAGACACAGAACAACAGCTAAAAAGTGCCGTAGACTTCGCGGGACAAACGTATGGCGATCGCTCTTTGCCGGAACTAGAAGCCGAGGATAAGGTAGCGGTTGCATCAGAGAATGCTCCAACGAATGACCCAGTTATTCAAAAACTGCGTAGTGTCTATAAAGCAATTAAAGAAGAATACGAAGGGTTTACGACCCGTGAACATGATGAGGTTGTACAGCTTGGCGGTCTACACGTCATTGGTACAGAACGCCACGAATCACGCCGGATTGACAACCAGCTACGGGGACGCGCCGGACGGCAGGGCGACCCTGGTTCCACCAAGTTTTTCTTGAGCTTAGAAGACAACTTGTTGCGGATTTTTGGAGGCGATCGCGTTGCTGGGTTGATGAATGCCTTCCGCGTTGAGGAGGATATGCCCATCGAATCCAAAATGCTCACCCGTTCCCTCGAAGGCGCACAGAAAAAAGTTGAAACCTTCTACTACGACACCCGAAAACAGGTGTTTGAGTATGACGAGGTAATGAACAACCAAAGAAAGGCAATTTATGCCGAACGCCGTCGCGTCCTAGAAGGGCTAGACCTCAAAGAACAAGTCATCCAATATGCTGAAAAGACAATGGATGATATTGTCGATGCTTACGTCAACCCAGAACTGCCGCAGGAAGAGTGGCAATTAGATCAGTTGGTGGAGAAGGTGAAAGAATTCGTCTACCTCCTACAAGACTTGGAGCCACAGCATCTAGACGACATGATGGTCGGTGATATCAAAACCTTCTTGCATGAAGAAGTCCGTAAAGCCTACGACCTTAAAGAGGCACAAGTTGATCAAATCCAGCCAGGATTGATGCGGCAAGCTGAGCGGTTCTTCATCTTGCAGCAAATCGACACCCTCTGGCGAGAGCATCTACAGTCAATGGATGCCCTGCGTGAGTCGGTAGGTTTACGGGGTTATGGGCAAAAAGACCCACTGATTGAGTACAAGCAGGAAGGATACGAAACGTTCTTGGAGATGATGATCGACATCCGCCGGAATGTTGTTTACTCCTTGTTCCAGTTCCAACCTCAAAATCAATCGCAAGCGGCTTAAGACGCAAAAAGTCGGCGGATGGCGTTCCTCTCCACCTAAAGGGAGGAACGCCATCCGCCGACTTTGCTAATGCGTCAATTTAACTAGAGCCGATCTGACCGAAAGCTGACTGCTGATGGCTATAACTTGCATGATCGGACGGGCTTTTCGGCCCATCCCACAAGATTTTTGTCAACAATGCTAATGTTTGCCTAGATGGGGAGCAGCTTAATACTTAATAACAAACAACCAGCTTAATTAAACGTCAACGCTCGACCCCGTACAGCCGTATTGAGCTGCCCTTTCTCATAAACAACCTGTCCCCCAACAATCGTATATATGGGCCATCCAGTGAGATTCCAGCCTTCAAAGGGACTCCAACCGCATTTGGTTTGGAGTTCTTCTCGTAAGACAGGGTGATAATTGTCCAAATCTACCAGGATTAAATCCGCATCGTAGCCAGGAGCGATCGCAACGGTGGACCGGAAGTGTACCTGTGGAGCAATCACTCCAGGCAACAAAGTTAAACCAGTTGCGTCTATTTCTCTATCCCCCGCAACTGCCTCTGAGGCAGGGATTTCTGGTGCAATTTGAACAATCTCTCGACCACGAGTTTGGATATCTCCTTCAAAAAATTCACCCTCTGGCAAAAGAATACGAGCATGGCGGATAAACAGACAGGAGTCAGAAAACATAAGAGGATGCTAGAATTCGTCGGTACTTCAGTACTCTATTTAAGCTTGTACAGTTAATGTAAGAACTTTTCGTTTACATTTGAGGGAATTAGCGATTTCTCTGCTTTGTCCCTCCGCTCAACTTGTGACTCTATGGTGATTGAACGGCTATGACTCGTGTGCAGGATCAAGAGCCTGAAAAGCAGCCCCTACAACAGGCTGAAAATCCTTGGATAGAAGGACTCAAGACAATTGTTTTGAGTGGTGTCCTCGCCCTAGGGATTCGTAGCTTCGTAGCGGAAGCTCGTTACATTCCCTCAGGATCGATGCTGCCAACATTACAAATTAATGACCGCCTGATAATTGAAAAGGTAAGTTATCACTTCCAAAAACCGGAACGGGGCGACATTGTAGTGTTTATGCCCCCTAATGAAGCTAGTCTTTGCTTCGGCGCTCTCCCAAGCCCCCAGCCAGGTAATTTTGCCAATCCCTCGTCTACAGATGAGACAGAGCAGAAAAATCCCAAGCTCAAGGATGCATTTATCAAACGGGTAATCGGGCTACCTGGAGATAAAGTCGAGGTTAGGGAGAGACAAGTTTTCATCAATGATAAGCTCCTACAGGAGAAATATATTGAAGAGGCTCCCGACTACCAGTTTGGACCTGTTACTGTGGCTGCAAACTCTTATCTTGTCCTAGGCGACAACCGCAATAATAGCTGTGATAGTCACTATTGGGGCTATGTCCCTCGTGAAAATATTATCGGTCGAGCTGTAGTGCGATTTTGGCCGCTGAATCATATGGGTGAGTTGGACACAACGCCAGTTTATCCAGCCGCCTCTAAGTGAGGTGGGGGAATGGGGAATGGGGAATGGGAATCCCCCTTGAAATGGATGGCACTCCAGATAAGAAATTCTTGCGTCTCGGTACAAGGTGCAACTCAAGACCAAGTTTTTTGTTTACTAGTTGGCTTCTCGCCCCAAAAAAGCAAGTTTTGTTAGTTTTTCCTCCCTACTTGCTACTCCCCACTCTCTTCTTTTTCATAGGACACCAAGTTTTTACAACTCGACCTGTAAGCTGTTGACCTAAGCAAGGGGTATTTGCAGAGAGTGACTTGAGGGTGTGTCTTTCGACTTTCCAAGTTGCTTGGGGATTGAAGAGAACCAATTCAGCCGATTCCTCAGGTGCGATCGCTGCTGGAGTTTCCTGTAGACAAATTGCTGGATTTGTGCTAAGACGCTGCCAGAGTTCTAGGGCTGACCAGTCTCCTGTCTCAACTAAACTGTGCCAAAGCAGAGGTAGAGCGAGTTCTAAGCCAATTACACCGGATGGGGCTTCGGCAAAGGGTACGGTTTTTTCTTCGTAGGTGTAGGGGGTGTGGTCAATTGAGATCGCATCAATAATTCCTTCCCGTACTCCTCGAATCAGTTCCGCCTGATCCACTGGATTCCCTAAAGGTGGTTCTAGGCGAAAATTTGGGTCATAATTGCCCAAATCTTCAGTGTTGAACAGCAGGTGCATCCAAGTAGTACTTGCTGTTACGGGTAATCCCTTAGCTTTTGCTTCTTCGATTAATTGGACACCGCGACAGGTGGAGATACGCATCAGATGCACAGGTGTACCGATAGCTGCGATTACTTCCAAGAGGGCAGCTAAAGCCGCTGATTCTGCGATCCCAGGATTTCCTGGCAAGCCAAAGCGAATTGACTGCACACCCTCTCGCGCCACCCCATCACCCGCCAGTTTGTGATCCGAAGCCCATAAAGCCACTGGCTTACCTAAAGGTTGGAGATATTCTAGCGATCGCCGGATTAGTGCCAGATTCGATACCGGATGCCCATCGGCGAAGCCTACCACGCCAGAGAAGGCTAATTCAGCGAGTTCAGTCATTTGTTGCCCTTCAACTCCCAGCGTCAGGGCACCCCAACAAGACAACTGAGGAGGAGCAATTTTTTCCGCCTCTTCTAGAGTGTTTAGTTTTTGCCTAATCTGATTTAACTTTTGATTTAAAGCCGCCAATCCAGCAGGGTTATCCAAGGGCGGCAGAGTATCAGGTAAGACAGCAAGCCGTGTAAAGCCACCCGTTGCCGCTGCTTCTAAGAGTGACAACCAAGTTTCTCGTTCCTCAAATCCCGGTTCTCCAGAATGGCTGTAGAGGTCTACTAGCCCTGGAGCTAAAATTAGTCCTTGACAATCCCGTACCGCTGTATCGGCAGGTATTTCAGAGATTTCCGTTTCAACTGCCCTGATGATACCGTCAGTAATCAGAACATCAGCCAGTTGGTCAGTTCCAGAAACCGGGTCTAAAACCCGGACTTGTTGAAGCAGTTCACTATTCATAAGGGCTAGCCGTCTACCACATCAATGGATTTAACCTAGCAGTGTTGAGTGAGTAGCTGCGATAAATGTTGATTAAAGTTAGGGCAGAATCTCCTTACCCAATGCTTCATAACTTTCCCAAGCTGTTTGCGATCGCGGATCAGGATAATCCTTCACCAATATCCCCTTGACAGGTGCGCGTTCAAATGCAACCAGCCGAGGGATTTCTATATCAAACACTGGTAAACCCGACTCTTGTAGAGATGCCCTGATCTTACGCGCAACAGAACTACGGGGAGGGACTTGGGTCAAGAGGATTTTAAATTTAGCATTCAACCCATCCAGGAGTTCCACCGTTTTGCTAAGGGCATCTAAGTCTAGTGCCTTGGGGGTGCTAGGAAGAATCATCAAGTCGCATCCCTCCGCCAAATCCTTCAGTTCTTCAGGAGAGGGACGCGCTTGGGTGTCAATCACGATGTAGTTGTGCTGTTGGATAAATCTGGGCGCAGCTGCCTCACTAACAACCTTAAAGGGAAGCTGACTTTCCCTATCCCAAACCAAAGCCGACCGATTTTTATCGGCATCTATGAGGAGAGTTGAACCTTTCTGTTGAAGGTAAGCGGCAATGTGGATAGCTGAGGTGGTTTTCCCCACCCCTCCTTTTAAGCTGACTAATGTGACAATCATCTGCAACCCCAGAAGAAACTACGATGTACGAACGCGATTTCGTATCAAACATTTCATATTAGATTAGAGCTTAAAGTAGTGTCTAAACAAAAACCTTCACAGGGATATGCACTTCTAGCCCTAGTCGCACTTGCGATGATCTGGGGCTACAACTGGGTCGTCATGAAAGTGGGGTTAAGGTATTCTCCCCCTTTTGACTTCGCCGCGATGCGGGCATTCTTTGGGGCATTGAGTCTATTTTTGGTGATGATTGTGTTGCATAAACCCCTCAAACCCAAAGCAATTGCTGGAACGTTTTTGCTCGGTATCCTGCAAACAGGTGGTGTTCTTGGACTATCCATGTGGGCATTAGTCAGTGGTGGCGCAGGTAAAACAGCCGTACTCAACTACACCATGCCTTTTTGGGTGCTTCTATTTGCTTGGATTGTCCTTGGAGAACGATTACGAGGGTTGCAGTGGCTTGGTGTTGGTTTAGCGTTAGCTGGATTGCTGTTCATGCTGATGCCATTTAACCTGACGAGTGACTTGATGAGTAAAGGACTTGCCCTTCTATCAGGTATCACTTGGGCACTGAGTGTGATTGTTGCCAAGAAACTGCATCAGCAAGCATCATTGGATTTGCTTTCTCTTACCGCGTGGCAAATGCTGTTTGGTAGCATTCCCCTAATCTTAGTTGCTTTGGTTGTCCCTACCCCACCGATTGAGTGGTCTATACCGTTCATTGCTGCTTTGGTCTACAACATCATCCCAGGTAATGCGATCGCATGGTTACTCTGGCTTTATGCCTTAAGCCGATTATCGGCAGGTGCAGCAGGTTTAGGCACATTGATCATTCCGGCAATTGGTGTCTTGGCAGCTTGGGTACAACTGGGAGAGAAACCCGGACTCAATGAATCTGTAGCAATTGTTCTTATCGTTGTAGCGTTGGCTTGCAACTCTATTCAGTTAGCAAGACAGCAGCATCAAGCGCTTCTCTAGTTTTTCGCTTGTCTCAAAATTTAGCGATCGCTAATTTCGTAGTCTACAGATAACGCCGCAACAGATGGTTAACGAACTCAGCCGCCGTTGTGAAGGTTCGCTGTTCTGGTACATCATTCGTAGCAGGATGAACCCACCAACCTTTGCTAGAATTTGGCGATCGCCACAAATCCAAATGCTCAACGGCTGGATCAGCATAAAAATTCTCCTTCCCAGCACCCAAAAGGGCTGAACTCCAGTGCGTGAAATAATCATGGCTAATACGGTGAATCGGAAAATCACCATACAGAGGAACACCCCAGCCATCAAAAGCGATAAATGCTTTAACCTTCCCTCCCAACGTCTGCCACCCCAGCGCAGCACCAATCGCACCAGCAACACCAGCACTGAAGCTGATAAAAATTACAGGTGGAGTCATTGAACCCGTACAACGCTGCAAAAATTCCAAGATATGAATAGCAGAATAAGCAGGATAGTCTTGAGTGGGAAAAATCAAAACGTTCTGAAACCAGTGCTTGGATACAGTGTTAGTGTTGTCGCTATTTAACTCTGCTAAAAAGCTTTGTGTCAACTGCGCGTCGTGAACACCAGGGCAAATAATTACAGAAGTTTGGGGAAATCCATCATTCATGTTTTTACCAATGGGTTTGGTCGCTTTAGGGTAAAAGAGCGATCGCTTCGTCTTGCACTACCTGTGTTCTTAACTAGATAGCCACAAAGCCATATTACTGATGATAGGAATAGCCTGTGGTAGCTCAAAAAAATGTTTTAGCCCACATCCAACCGTTTAAGGCATGGGATGCAGGCTATAGTTTTCTAAAAACGTTACTAGTCAGCATCTAAAGATGCGTAACAGCTTATTGTAATAAAAGCTCAGTAAGCCCTACTTTATGCATGAATAACTGGCTCTCTTCATTCAACCCAACGATCATGACCTTCTTATTGAGCTTCCGGTATTTCTGAACTACCTTTGAAACTGCCGTTACAGCGGAATGATCCCACAGGTGAGAGTTGCTAAAGTCAATAATGATTTTTTCAGGGTCTTGATTGTAGTTAAACAACTCTATAAAGTGCGTCATTGAGCCGAAGAACAGTTGACCTGATATTTTATATAGTTTGGCTCCATTACTCTCTACCGATGTTGTTGTTTTAATCTGAGCAAGTTTCCAGCCAAAAATTAAAGTGCTAAGAATAACACCTGCTAAAACTCCTTTAGCAAGGTCATGAGTCCAGACGACAACAGCCACAGTCAGAGGCATAATCAAGGCTTCACTGACTGGCATTTTTTGCAAATGCTTTAGGGATTTCCAGTCAAAGGTTTCGATTGCCACCATAATCATCACACCGATAAGAGCCGCCATTGGGATTTGTACAACAACATCTTTCAAAATCATGATCGAGAAGAGAAGGAAGACTCCAGCCACAAATGTAGAGAAGCGGCTTCTTGCACCCGATCGCACATTAATGATCGATTGTCCTACCATCCCACAGCCAGCCATCCCACCAAAGAAACCTGTAACAATATTGGCTATACCTTGACCTTTAACTTCTTTATTTTTAGAACTTTTTGTGTCTGTCAACTCGTCTACAAGATCTGCCGTTAACAGAGATTCTAAAATACCCACAATCGCCAAAGGTAATGAATAAGGCAAAATAATTGCAAGGGTTTTCAGGGAAAAGTCTATGTTCGGGAAGTGAAATATCGGTAAAGCGCGAGTGATTTCTCCGATGTCTCCCACTCGTTGAACATCTAGTCCTGTCACCATTGCCACAATCGTCATAACAACAATGGCAACTAAAGGAGAAGGTATACTCTTATTTATACGAGGAAATAGATAAACAATTGCCAAGGTAGCAGCTACCATTACATACATTTGCCAAGGCTCTCCGACAAATTGTTGTAATTGAGCAGTAAAAATTAAAATAGCTAAGGCATTAACAAATCCAGCAATTACTGATGGTGGGATAAACGTAAAAAATCGCCCTAATTTTAAAACCCCCATTAAAAATTGAATAATTCCAGTTAGGATAGTAGCGGCAAATAAATATTCAATTCCATGCTTGGCGACCAAAGTTGTCATGAGTAACGCCATCGAGCCAGTTGCGGCGGAAACCATTGCCGGACGACCACCAGTGATAGAAATAACCGTCGCCATACAAAAAGAGGTATATAGCGCTACCATCGGATTTATCTTGACAATAGCAGCGAAGGCTAGAGATTCAGGAATCAGTGCAAGTGCTACCGTTATCCCAGCCAAAATCTCGGTTTGAATAGTGGTAAATCTTGGGAGCTTAATAGCTTTCAGCTTCCATTTTCGACCTCTTTTCATTTTGAAGGGTTGAGATCTAGCTTTAATGAAAGACATAATTACTCCTGATTGACAACAAATCTGTCTAAGTTAACTCATTTTTAACCAGTACTAAGCTTGATTTCAAGAATAATTTGATACCTATGAATATCTTGATAAATTCTTTATGGTATTTGAACAAATGTAAAATTATGATGAAGAATTTTTTCTTGAGTGTTTAATGTTACTTTTACTTCCTATAGGCTTCATAAAAGCATTAATACTCAATAAAGAAACAGCCAAAAAATTGGACGTTGATAGTTAGAAAATTCTAATAATAAGAATAGCTAAGTAGAAAGCGGAAACTCCCTCCCTATTTAGCACTGCCTAGTGCAAGAAGGCAGAAAATAGGAGGCTCCAGGGCAGAAAGACTATGGCTTGCACAGTAAGCTTTTCAACCTTTTTTAACGGGATAGTTATTTCCGCCGTGCTGCACTAGTAGAGACGCAATTAATTGCGTCTCTACTTTATTAAGGAGTCCAAATAAAAAAATATCCAGGTATTTTTTGTGGGGTGGCATCTTGCCTGCCCTAATTTAAATGGCAGGCGAGACGCCTGACCCACAAGACAAGATTGGATAATTTATTTCTTGAAAATCCCTTAGTAGGGCTAGAGCGGCAAAATTATAGCTTGCCAGTAAATACTTTCTCTGCGGGTCCGGTCATATATAGTCGTTGGTCTTGCTCTGACCATTCAATTTCTAGACAGCCACCAGGAAGTTCGACAGTACAAATGCGATCGCTTTTTCCCGTCAATACACCCGCCACGACAGAAGCACATGCTCCCGTACCACAAGCCAGCGTTATCCCAGCACCCCGCTCCCAAACCCGCATCTTCAAGTAATCTGGGCGTACCACTTGAATAAATTCTGTATTTGTCCGCTGCGGGAAAGCTGGATGATGCTCAAACTGAGGACCGATGGCTTCTAAAGGAATAGTGGCAACATCCTCAACAAAGGTAATGCAGTGAGGATTACCCATACTGACACAGGTAACTTGCCAGGATTGCCCTGCTGCTTCAATTGGGGTATTGATAACCTTGTGTTCAGCCGCCGCTAGAGTTGTGGGAATTTCGGCAGCACTCAGTTGGGGTAGCCCCATATCGACCCTAACTCTACCATTGCTTTCGAGTTTGAGCGTCATCACCCCCCCTAGGGTATGAATATGATATTGTGCCTTTGGCGCATCAGAGGTGCCATGAGTTTTGGCATCAGCCCTCTCTAAATCCGAGAGAAACTGCGCTAAACAGCGAATGCCATTACCACACATTTCTGGCTCAGAGCCATCGGAGTTAAAAATCCGCATTGCGTAGTCCGTGCCGTCTTGTCCTGGTAGGGCGAAGATGACACCATCAGCACCAATACCAAAATGGCGATCGCATAATTTTATCGCTTGCTCTGACGTAATAACGGGTTCGGTAGTGACGCGATTATCAATCAGAATGAAGTCATTACCCAGACCGTGGTACTTTGTAAATTCGATTTCCATAGATATATACCTCCACTTACTTAAGGATTTGCTGCATGGCTGAATTCGATCCGGGTCTACCCAGCTTTCGTCAAATTCAAGGCTTCATAAAAGAGGGACAAGAGGTAGAGATCAAACTTCTTACCCAAGATGTGCTACTCGGTCAGATTCGTTGGCAAGATCAGCACTGTATCTGTCTCAACTCGTCCGATGGTCAGCCAATGGTTGTTTGGCGTCATGCCATTGCTTATATCAAGCCACAAAATGGGGACTATGGGAGCCGCGCTCTACAAACAATTGAGTAACTAATATAGAGCTATCAGCTATCAGTGGTCAGCTTTCTAACGGTGGCTAGTTTTCTGAGGCTAATCGCCACTTCGCTGACTATCTAAAGGGAGAAACTCTTGCAGAGCTTCGCTTACAGGTGCCTTGAGTACCGGGAGTGAGATCACAGGGATCTCGGTTCCCTGGACAATCCACTGCCGTAATTGCTTGAGCGGATAACTACCACCGCATAAGAGCAAGTGGTCGCCGGAATGCACATCTGCGCCCCCATCGGGAAAGGCGATGAACTTTCCTTCCCGACGAATTGCTTGGACAGAAACGCCGTATTGCCGCCGGAAATGTAGCTCCCAAAGCGCTTTTCCAACGGCAGGACTTCCTGGGGGCACTTGCACCCACTGTACAGGTGTACTGGCTCCTGGGACTGCCACTCCCCCTTTTGCGAGTTCATTAAACGCCGCAATTTCCTCAGGTTCTCCTACTACTAATAAGCGATCGCCTTTTTTCAACCGAGTCTGTTCGTTAGGATAGTCAATTTCCTCACCTCCAGCACGACGAATCGCGACCAAACTCACACCTGTCAATTGGCGAGTATTTGCTTCTTTTAGCGTCATGCCAGTCAGCGGTGAATCATCTGGCAAGTTGTACCACTTGCTGTTCATTTCCTGCGCTGCCAACTTTAGTTCGCGTGCAATCTGAGATGAAGTTTGAGACGTGCGTAAGTCCAGGTAATGAGAATCGCGAATTTGCTGCATTTCTCGTTGAATGAGGGGTACGAATAAACCCATACCGCCGAGTAGATGGGTTGCCAATTCCAAACTCGCCTCAAACTCTGGTTGCACTACCTCTTTGGCTCCCAGTTGATAGAACAATTCAATGTCCCGGTCATTGTTAGCACGAACAACAATATCCAAATCAGGGTCTAGCTCTAATGCCCGTTTCAAGGAGAGTCGGCTACTCATCGGGTCAGGCAAGGTGATTGCTATCCCTTTTGCCTTATCTACCCCAGCCGTTTCTAACACATGTAAACTCGCCGCATTGCCATACACATAAGGTATACCCGCTTCTCTTAACTTTTGGATGCTACTTTCCGACTGATCAATTACCACAACTGGATAGTGATGCTCCTGTAACAGCCGCACAACATTACGTCCAACTTGACCATAGCCGCAAACCACAACATGATCTTGTATCGGCAAATCCCCCGACACTTCTTGCGGGATATCTGTTGTGTCGAGATAGCGCTTCAGCCCTTCCCATCCCTCAATCCAGGTAAAAAGTTTTGGAACTAGCTGCATTACAAACGGCGTAACCACTAGCGTTACTGCTGTTGTCCCCAAAATCAAGAGATAAACCCGTCGGGAAACAAGTCCCAAAGATTGCCCTTCACTAGCCAGGACAAACGAAAACTCCCCAATCTGAGCTAATCCTAAACCAGCAATTATTGCTGTCTTCAAGGGATAGCGGAAGACTTTGACCAACGGTGTGATAATCAAAAACTTGCCGACAAATACCAGTAAAACCAATCCCAGAATCAATTCCAGGTTGTTCCACAGGAAAATCGGGTCAATCAGCATCCCAATTGCGGCAAAAAATAGAGCGGCAAATACATCCCGCAGCGGTTCTACATAAGCCAGAGTTTGGTCGGCGTATTCCACCTCTGAAATCATCAAACCCGCGACAAAGGCTCCCATTTCAATCGAAAGCCCTAACTTATCCGTTAGTAATGCGATCGCCATACAGAGGGTAACGACACCAAGCAAAAATAGCTCTCGACTCTCTGTGCGAGCTAAGTGTCGCAGCAGAGGTGGAATTAACCAAATGCCAACAGCTACGGCACCAGCGGCAAATAATCCAATTTTTAATAAAGCGAGTCCCACCGCTATTCCGAGTGCTTCCGGTGGTTGATCGAGTGCTGGTAGTACTGCCAGCATCAATCCCAGTGCCAAATCCTGTACTACTAGAATCCCCAGCATCACTTGTCCGTGAGGGGTTCCGGCTTCATTACGCTCCATCAAGCACTTGAGGACAACCGCTGTCGAGGACAAGGACAAAATTGCTCCGAGGAAAACTCCCTGTGGGGGTGAACTCACCCACCCCATAACTAGAGACACCAAAGTTGTCACCAGGATAGTCAAAGCAATTTGTAGTCCACCACCTCCTAATGCGATCGCCTGGACTTTTTTGAGTTCTGCAAAGGAAAACTCAACGCCTAGGGCAAATAACAAAAAAGCCACCCCAAGCTGTGCCAGGGTTTCTATCTGAACCAGTTCTTTAATTAGACCAAGACCTGCGGGACCAACAATCATGCCTCCCAAGAGATAGCCCAACAAAGCAGGTTGACGGCAAAGAGATGCCAAGAGTCCACCGACAGCGGCGGCGGCGAGAACAGACACAAAGTCAACGATTAGTCGGAAGTCTTCTTGCACCTGTTTTATCTGAGAAAAGTATTAAGCTCTATTAACCTATAGAATACAAAGTTTTAATGCTCCTCTGTTACTCTGGGTCAGCTTAGAGCAAAAATTCAACGAGAAGCGTTGGAAACAGTTCGTGCGAGATGATAGTCTATCCGCTATTAGTAGCTAAACCGTTGTCAACAAACAGATAGAGGATTATTGACTGTGCCTTCAATGCCTACTTCGTCTCCATCACGCTCCCGCCGAAGCTGGCTTGCCAATGCTAGTTTGTGGGTTCGACGCCAACGCACTAATTGGTTACGAACCAGCCTGACTCTTGGCATCATTATTGCGATCGTTGCAGTAGCGGTGCCAGTACGAGCGGTGCAAGTGAGCTTATCACCGACTAACCTTCAGTTGGGTGATACATTATCCGTGGTCGTTCAACAAAGCCCGACCCTGAACAGCACTCCCACGATGAAAATGGGTGGGAAAACTTATCCAACTTTTATCACAAATTCAGGTAACTTCCGGGCGTTATTGCCGACTACACCTCTTGATCAACCAGGAACGCTGCAAATTCAGGTTGAAGGAGGGGGTGAAGTCAAAAAATTGTCAGTACCTTTGCGGAATCGCTCGTTTCCAACACAGCGTATCCGGCTTTCCGGAGCAGCTGGACAGTCTGCTACACAGCAGGAATTGGATCGGGTAGCCGCTTTCAAACAACTGGAGACACCAGAGAAATATTGGAAGGGGCCGTTCTTGAAACCTAATAGTGGTGCAATCTCGTCCGGTTACGGAATCCGCCGCTATTACAACGGTGTATTTGCTAAAGATTACTACCATCGTGGTGTAGACTACGCAGGAGGCATGGGTTCACCAGTGGTTGCCCCTGCGGCGGGTCGAGTCGCCTTGGTCGGAAGAGTCTCTGAAGGCTTCCGGGTGCATGGCAACACCGTGGGAATTGACCACGGTCAAGGCGTTACTAGTATCATGTTGCACCTGAGCCGCATTGATGTCCGAGAAGGGGAAATGGTACAAGCGGGTCAAAAAATCGGTGCTATTGGTTCTACGGGTGCTTCTACGGGTCCGCACTTACACTGGGGTCTGTATGTTCACGGTCTTTCTGTTGACCCAGTACCTTGGCGATTTGAGGGATTTGAGTAAAACTTGTTTTAAGTTTTGCTGAAATTTTCAACGATGACGCGGATCTTGTGTTCATTTGAAGAAAACTTATGGCAGGTTTCCTCTTCCTCGCTGAAAAAAGGGAAGCACACTCCAACATCATGAGTATTGAAAAAATCGTAGAACAAGCTCTACAAGATGGTTACTTGACCCCAGTAATGGAAACAGAGGTGGGGCGTATTTGTGACACAGCCTCGGAGCTTTCCATTGAAGAGTACATGGCGTTGGATCGGCTGATGGGGGCACTTCTAACGGGTGAAGTGGTTGCAGTGCCCCGCAAGCAGTTTATTAATGTGATGGAGGAGTTGGTGCTAACAGAAGCGATCGCACGAGTCGCTGAAATTGAAGCGACAAGCGATCGCGTCTTGGATGTCGGCGATATTGCCGCCTACGCGCTGAACCGACTGCCACCTCTATATGCCACAACCGAAGAAGGTGCAAAATACCAGCGTCAGCGAGCAAATGAGGAACTTCATGAGTTGATTACTCAACAAGTCGGTAATGCGATCTCCCGTAACTTGGATCGACCCAATTTTGGCTCTGAACGTCAAGCGATCGGGAAAAGCAGTGGAGGTGATGTCCTCAAGCAGGTGAGTAGCTTGCTACAGGTTTACGCACCCAGCTTTGAGCCAAAATCGCCAAGCAATAGCTTTGAGTAGCACTCGTTAGCCGTTGGTTGGAAAACTATAGTAAAAGGCAAAAGGCAGAAGGTTTATTACAAGTACGTGGTTGTTTGGGTTCTTAAATCTGTCCTAACCTTTATGGCTACAGCTATAACTACAAACAACCAACAACCAACAACCAACGACCAACAACATCCTATTTCTGAACAACAACTGGTGTTCCTACACTCACCTGCTCATACAAGGCTCGAATATCACTATTACGCATCCGCAAGCAGCCGTGGGAAACTGGCTGACCAATCAGTTGCTCTTTGTTGGTGCCATGGAACCCTATTTGATGCTGTCCATCAGACCAAAAACTGATCCAGCGATCGCCTAAAGGATTATCAGGCCCAGTAGTGATTAGTTCACCCGTGATCGGCTGCTGCCAGACTGGATTGCGTTGCTTTTGTATCACTTTAAAGGTGCCAGTAGGAGTCTCCCAACCGGGTTGACCAACAGCGACTGGGTAGCTTGAGAGGCGTTGCTTTCCCCAGTAGGTGTAGGCACGAGCATCACTCAAATCAACAACGACCTTAGTATGAAGCGAAGCGATCGCATGAGCCAGAAGGGGGATGGCTGGTGAAACCTGGATCAGCTTAGGTTTTGCTGGCAGAGGCTTTGGCTTTGGCTCTTGTCGTGCTGCTGAAAACAACACTGCCGCTCCTCCAAAGCAAAGCAGCATCACGCTTGTCTTGAATGAGTTTATGATGCCCATATTCACTCATGAGTGTTCGCAGGCGGCAACTCTACAATATCAAACCAGTACTCGGCTAGCGTATTCATTGCCTCAACTAGCAATTCAAATGTGCTTGGCTTAGTTAGGTAAGAACTTGCTCCTAGCTCATAACTACGACGAATGTCTTCCTCTGATGATGAGGATGTCAGCATGACAATCGGAATGCGCCGGAGCTTAGGGTTAGCTTTAATGATTTGTAGTGCCTCAATTCCATTAATTTTTGGTAGATACAAATCTAGCAAGATCAGATTAGGGTGTGGAGCGCTCACCAACTCGCTATACTGGCGGCGACGCTGTAGATAGTCCAGCAGCTCCTCACCATCTTTAACGATATACAACTTGTAACGTAGACGACTCTCACCGAGCGCCTGCTTGATCGAGATCTGGTCGTCAGGCGTATCTTCTGCTAGCAGAATGGTGATGCGATCTCTAGGATTCCTCACTCTCGTCCTGACTCCTTTGGGCTATTTGGCAATCAAGCAGTTTTTAACCAATAGTAAAGATAATTTTCCGGAAAAATTGCCTTATGAAGAGAATTCTGGTTATAGCTTCCAACGACGTAGACCTTCGACATTGAGTAGAGGTACATTGTACGCCTGGAATGGCAAAAGGCATAAATCCCGCCTGAGTGGTCACGCTTTGAGTTTACAGTTTTTTTAGAGTTATGAGTTAAGAGTAATGAGCAATAAATTTTTAAAGTCGTTGAGCCGTAATCCTTACCTAATAAAGGGTTGTGAATTTTTAACGTCTTTTTCACCTTACTACTCATTACGCTCAAGTAACTTTTTTTAGTAGAACTCACCCGATTGGGGGATGCTCTATGACTGTCATAAAAGAAATGATAGTTGCCTTGTGCTTGCTAATGCTTGCGTACTCACATCTAAAAGGCAATTACAAAGTCGCTGATTGATGCGGGAACTCTATGTGAAAGTTGTGCGTCTTTGGGAGGAAGGATGTTCTAGCACCCATTCCATCCATGAACCAATCGACTTCTGTAACTTGGTCAACCGTTGAGGCAACAGTCCCTCAAGTATCGGTGCAACCCGACAAACTCTCAAACTATGACTTGATTTTGCGCTGTCAGGACGGACTTCGCCCTGATCGGACTGCCTTTGCTGAACTTCTGCGTCGATATCAGTCCCATGTGGATAAGATTTTGTACCACTTGGCTCCCGACTGGCAGGATAGAGCTGACTTGGCGCAAGAAGTTTGGATTCGGGTTTACCGCAACATCAAGCGATTGCAAGAGCCAGTCAAGTTCCGGGGCTGGTTGAGCCGCATTGCTACGAATTTGTTCTATGATGAACTGCGTAAGCGCAAACGGGTCGCCAATCCTCTTTCGCTAGATGCTCCACGTCGTCTGGATGACGGAGAAATGGACTGGGAAATAGCCTCAGACAATCCCAATCCTGACGATGATATGACAACACGGGAGTTCTATGAACAGCTTCGTGAAGCCATCTCAGACTTGCCAGAGGTATTTCGGACAACTATTGTTCTGAGGGAAATTGAAGGCATGGCTTATGAGGAAATTGCTGAAATCACTGGCGTTTCCTTAGGTACCGTAAAGTCAAGAATTGCCAGAGCCAGATCTAGACTCCAATCCCAGCTTCAAACCTACTTAGAAGCCTAATTTGGGTTTCTTTCTTAAGGACGGTAAGCTGAGGTGGTTGTCAGTTTATTATGGAATCTATAAAATATCCTTGGTTGAGCGCTTGCTATGACTTGGTAGTAGACGGAAATGACCTCTAATTTTGACGCTCGTAAACATTCCAGGCAGGAAGCTGCTAAACAGATGGATAGCCTACAGCGCGATCGCTTTGAATTACTTAGTGCATTTATAGACGGTGAGGTAACAGCAGCAGAGCGTAGACAGGTGCAAGAGTTGTTGGCAACCGACGCGGATATGCAGCGTTTGCACTCCCGCCTTATGAAGCTACGCCAAGGTTTGCAAAAACTCCCAGTGCCAGCCGTTGATAACACGGCTCAAGATACGGCACAGGAAGTTTTCTCACGCATTGACCGTCGTCAGAATCGACGAACAGTCATGTGGGGTGGTGCTGCGATCGCAGCGATGGTTGTTGGTGCCTTATCAGGAATTCTTCCCGGAAGTGATTCACTGGTGCCACGGCTGGCTCAGTCTCTAAACCAAGAGGTGGCTCCAGAACCGCTAGAGATTGCGATTAACCGACCCGTGATTGAGATTCCTAAGGCAGCAGTAGCATTGCCTGAACAATCCCTGGATCTACCCGCAGTACCCCATGAGACTAACCAGAATGATCTCAATTAAATCACAGGTATAGGATGCAGGTGTTTGGCTAAGTTGAGACATCTGTAAAGCTCTCCTGGATCTATTACAAGCCGAAAATCCGCTGATGCTCACTACTTAGACCAGCGGATTTTCCGCATTGTTAAGCTCAACTCGTTCGGTTAGCCAAGTTTTAGAGACAAAGGGTGAAGGAAACAGTAGAGGTTCCGCTATTTGATATGAGTTCCAAACCTTACGCCACTGATCTCAACGTTCAAGTTCAAGGAAAGGGTTTCCCTATCCTCTGCTTACACGGGCATCCTGGTGCAGGCAGTAGTATGTCAGTTTTTACCCGACATCTATCACAACGGTTCCAGACTATTGCCCCTGATTTACGGGGATATGGCAAGAGTAGAACTCAATTAGACTTTAAAATGACCGACCACCTGATTGACTTGGAAGCGCTTCTAGACAACTTCCGGGTTGACCGTTGTCTTGTACTAGGTTGGTCTTTAGGCGGAATTCTTGCGATAGAGTTGGCGCTAAGACTACCAGAGCGAGTCACAGGTTTAATTTTAGTGGCTACAGCGGCTCGACCCAGAGGAAGTCATCCGCCAATTAGCTGGGAAGATAATTTCTACACTGGGCTTGCTTCGATTGTGAACCGACTACAACCTGGTTGGCAGTGGAATATTGAAAGGTTTGGAAAGCGATCGCTTTATCGCTACCTCATCCAACAACACACTCCGGCTGCCTACCAGTACCTTGCCCTCGAAGCCATGCCCGCTTATCTACAAACCTCTACGGCTGCCACCCGTGCCCTCAATACGGCTCTAAAAGCTGGCTATAACCGACTTGCAGACTTAGAGAAAATTCAATGTCCTTCCCTTGTATTGACAGGAGAAGCTGACCGACACATCACCGTCGAGTCAAGTCAAGAGACTGCTCAGCATCTCAAAAATTGTCAATGGCACTGCTACCCGAATACAGCTCACCTATTTCCTTGGGAGATTCCCGATCAGGTATTAGGCGATATCGACCACTGGATAGAAGATAATCCTCAGGCCGTCGGGTTAACTGGGAAATAACCAAGAAGGTGTAGAGCTAGCAAGAGGATTTTGGGGCAGTAGAAAGTTTGGGAGATGAGAAGAGTAGTTATGATGGCTGTCTACTAAGAGAATGTATTTTCTCGCGCTCACTCGGCTCGCCCAATTCATCAAAAAGTGTTAGTTTGCTCGGTTTACAGCGCCTGACACTAACAACAATGCCTTGAGCGCCTTCATTTTCCAAATCTTCAACATACCCAGTCTTCGCGACCTGAGCATCTTTATCACTGAAGAAAGGGCCAAAGTAGTAGGTGCAACGAGGGTTGTCCGTAATAATTTCAACCCAAAAAGCCAATCCTAAGAACTGGAGAATCTTGATCAACACTTCTTTCATGCTGTTTGCCTGGAATATAAGATTCTAATCGGTCTTTTAATACCGTTATTTTTACATTTTGTTATACAACTTCACGTTACTTTTTTCAAAGTATTCTTAGAAAGACTGCCAAGATACAAGAAATTTGACCAACGTTGTCGATAAGCTTCGTATAACACCATAGCGGCAGCAACCGAGGCATTTAAGCTCGGAGTTTTGCCTTGGAGGGGAATTGAGACTAGTTCATCACAACCACGTTCGGTTAGCAAGCTCAAACCATTGCCTTCTGAACCTACTACTAATGCTACTGGACCTTTAAATTCAACACTGTGTAGTACTTTACCGCTACTAGATGTTGTGCCATAAATCCAAAAGCCAGCCGATTTCAATTCCTCTAAAGCACGACCAAGATTGACAACCCGTGCGATTGAAAACGTTTCTAGAGCGCCCGCTGCAACTTTCATGACGGTGGAAGTCACTCCCACAGCACGACGTTGAGGGATAACTAAGCCCTGAGCGCCCATTGCTTCGGCTGTGCGAATAATTGCCCCTAAGTTGTGGGGGTCGGTGATGCTATCACAAACCAATATCACTGGCTGCTCAGCCGTGGCTTTTGCCTTATCAATTAAATCTCCTAAATCCACGTAAGGATATGGAGCAACTTGAGCGGCAATACCTTGATGGTTAGCGCCCTCTGTGATTTGGCTGAGGCGGCGAGGTTCTACTTCATCAATCACCGTACCATTTGCCTTGGCTTGGAGAAGTAAGGAGTGAAAGCGGGGATCGTAACGCAGTTGGGGAATAATCCAAATCCGGTTTAGCTGGCGCTGATTCTCTAGCGCCGCAATAACAGGATGACGCCCATAGATTAAGTCAGTATCCTCCTCTTCCTGCTGGGGGGCAACAGGTGGCTCGGTTGTTGTTGGCTTAAAATGTTGAGGTTCTTGATTGTTTTTGCGTATCGGCTTGGACACGGCAACAGGGTTGCGAGGTTTGAATGTCCTACTGTTCTTCTCCTGAGAGTGAACAGGCTTCCCCAGTTTCGGCTTCCTCGGATAGCGTTGCTCAAGTCGCTCAGTTTTGTCTTCTGAGGAATGGCGCAGCTTCGGCTCTGAGTTTTGGGAACGAACAGGCTTTCCTGGCTTCGGCTTCCCTGTAGAGCGAGGCTTGTAGCGGTCAGTGTTTTCGTCCTGAGAACGGGAGAATTTGCGATTTTCACGCGCCTCATGCATCGGCTTCCCTCGCTTTGGCTTACCAGGAGTGTGAGGGCGGCGGTTTTGATTAGCCATATTGTTAATAGTTGATGATTTAATGGGGATCGAGTGGTAAATGCGCTAACAACTGGGTTAGACGTTGGGGATTAGTCAGGTACAGGTATCCAATTAAGGTTTCTAAGCTAGTTGCTTGCTGATAGATTTCCGGATCGAGACGCCGAGGGATTCCTGCCGTGGCATTGCGCCCACGCCGCAAGATTTCGAGTTCGCCTTCAGTGAGGTGGGGAGTGATTAATCGCAGAGTATTGGCTTGACTCTCTGCTCGGACTTGATCCACTACATGATCATGATAGTTATTAAGGCGCTTAGGGGGGAGCAGATAGCAGGTTCGGATATAAAGTTCATAAACAGCATCTCCTAGATACGCCAAAGACGCTGGTGAAACTTGTTGAATTTTAAAGTTGGAATCAGCGACATTACTCAAGAGCTTAAACCGAGCTTCCGCCCATGAGAGTGCTGATTCAGTTTCTAAGATATTTGAAGGCTCTTCCTCCTGTGATGTCACAAACTCTGCCGACCTCAACCTTCTAAATTTTAGCGTTGCCAGGAATTTTTCATGGCATTAATAAGACTCAAAGACAAGCCACTGAGGTTCCCGATAGAATAAGGGCGAGCTTGAAAGCCCGCCCTGACATTTGTGTACAGTTTTGTCAGCTACCCTTTACATTTTCCAAGGCTTCTTCAACAGAAGGTTGCAGCGAGAGAAATTTTTCTAGGCGAACCAGCTTGACTGTTTGAGTCACACGGGGATTCGTTACAATTTGCAATGTTCCCTCAGCTGTTTGAGCCTTCTTCACTAACTGCACTAAAGCGCCCAATCCAGAGCTATCGACAAAGTCGATCTTGGAAAGATCCAAAATAACGTTCGTCGGGCCATCATCAATATGTTTGCTAACGACCTTGCGGAATGTAGCTTCCGAAAAGGCATCTAGCAATCCAGTGAGGCGGAAAAGTTGGCAATTTTCCCTAACTTCGCGAGTGCCCCTTAAGCTGACTGTCAGGGTTAGTGGCTCAGGAATAACACCCTCCTACTGTAGCGTACTAACATTTTTATTTTTGACATTCCCCTTGGCAACAAGACTAAGGCTATAACCGGGGATTCTTGGGCTGATCTTACCTCTGGCAAACAGATGATTTGTCATCCAGATTTTAGATCAAGAAGTTTCCTTTGGTCGTTGCCGACCCAGCCTCAAGCTTAAATTTCGGTGTGCCCCACCGTATCTGCCTATTGTTATAAATAGGCTCATACGGCGCTTTACACGTTCCAAATCAGCTTAAGGCTTTCTTCGGAGGTACTCCAACACCGTATGCAATAGTATAGCGAGAAGTTCCCGTCTACTTTAAAGTAACCTGCTATTTTTGGCAAGGCTTTATATTACCTTTAAGTCGCACTTTATAAAAGCCGTTTTAGTTTTGGCTCCCTTGAACTGCGGTTTGACGATGCGATCAGCTTTGCTGGTGCGCTTTGCGCGATCGCATTGATTGGACAAACTGCTCGAATAGATAGTCAGCATCGTGAGGTCCCGGACTTGCCTCTGGGTGGTACTGCACCGAGAAGAAGGGCAACGTTTTGTGACGCAACCCGGCTACTGTATGGTCATTCAGGTTGAAGTGAGTAATTTCTACTTCAGGATTTAAAGTATCAGCATTAATTGCAAAACCGTGATTCTGGCTAGTAATTTCTACCTGCCGCTGTAACCCTGCTGGGTGATTTAAGCCCCGGTGACCAAATTTGAGCTTAAAGGTTTCCGCACCCAAGGAAAGACCGAGAATTTGGTGACCCATGCAAATGCCAAATATGGGTCGCTGACGCTCTAATAAGGCTCTTGTCGTGGCAATTCCTTCACTAACAGCGGCTGGGTCGCCTGGGCCATTGGAGAGAAAAATTCCGTCAGGGTTGTAATTGATAATTTCCTCAGGCGGTGTATCGGCAGGAACCACAATCACGCGGCAACCATAGCTTGCCAAACGCCGCAGGATGTTGCGTTTCATGCCAAAATCAATCGCTACAACTGTCAGGGGTTTATCCGGAGTCTCATCCAGTACGGGGCGAAACTCCCAGATTTCATCTGTGGGGTCAGACCACTCATAGACCTCTTTCGTTGTGACTTCCCGAACCAGATTTAATCCTGCCATGCTGGGTGCCGCCTGAACCTTTTTGAGCAACTCGGCAGGGTCGAGAATGTCTGTGGAAATGCCACCGTTCATGGCACCGGAGGATCGAAGTTTAATGGTTAAGGCTCTAGTATCGATCCCGTAAATTCCTGGGATGTTATGTTCCTTGAAGTAGTCAGGCAAGGACTGTGTTGAGCGCCAATTACTAGGACGACGAGCAATGTTACGTGCGATCGCACCCCGGATTTGAGGGTGTGCGGATTCTTCATCCTCTGGGTTAACACCCGTATTGCCCAATTCGGGATACGTGAAGGTGACAATCTGACCACAGTAGCTAGGATCGGTTGCTACCTCTTGGTAACCCGTCATCGCAGTGTTAAACACTACTTCTCCAATGGCAGTACCAGTAGCACCGAAAGACCAGCCTTGGTACGATGTTCCATCTGCTAGCACGAGCAGAGCAGGTGAAGCCGCTAAAACAGGCATAAGCAGTTGATAATTGTGAGTTGTTAGTTTTTAGTTGTTGGTGGTCGATGGAAGGACATGAGGAACAACTAATCACTGACGTGTTATTATCTCATGGCTTTAAGGAGACTGGCAGGTTTTTAAGCCATCAATTGTTAGCAGATGATAACAGCGATAACGTAGTACAACTCGACTGTCTCCTCTCAAAGGAGGAGAGTTTAAAAGGCAAGTGTATTACCTCAGTCTGTATGTTTAAACTGGAATATAGATAGATAGCTCATGAGTAATTTTAAAGTGCATGTCTTCTCATGAACGTGCGGCAATTGTGCTGCTTTCAGGTACCCTAGCCTTGCTCAATGTGGCTTGCAGCCGCATCACGGCTGTATCAAAGCCCCATGAACCATCACCAGTTGCCGTCTCTTCAACTTCAAGTCCTGTTGCGAAGCCATCGGCTAAGCCCAAACCAGCAGCGACACCGACAAGTCAATCCCCACTTGCGGCAAAAGAAGCTTATGAACGGGCATTGGATGTTGCCTACAGTGCAGCAACCATTAGTCAATCCGCTGAGTCTTCCGGCGATTGGCAACTGGTGAGTAGTCGCTGGCAAGAAGCGATCGCGTTATTGGGCAGCTTGCCCCCTTCTAGTTCTTATCAGGCGATCGCTAAGCAGAAAATTTCGGAATATCAACGTAATTTGCGTATCGCTCAACAACTCGCGACTCGTCCGCTTCCTGATTCTCCAGCAAGAACTACAGTAGCAACAGCTCCCCGAACTGTTGTTGAGCAAGCGACTCCCCCCACCTCGCCAATCACTAACACGCCAACACCCAAGACGAACTTAATCCCCGCTTCTGCTAAGTCGCAGGTGATTACAGTTCCAATTAAACGTCGCGCTGGTCGAACACCAGTTATCGAGGTGATGTTTAATGGTGGTCAGAGGTTTGAGATGATTGTCGATACTGGCGCTAGTGGTACTGTAATTACACAAGCTATGGCTGATAGCCTTGGTATTGAGCCAGAGGGTGAAGTGATAGCGGATACAGCTAGTGCTAAAGCCGTAAAGTTTCCCATTGGTAAAGTTCAATCAATTGCTGTTGAGGACGCAGTGGAAACGAATGTTCCTGTTGCGATTGGTGGATCTGAGCTGGATTTAGGACTGCTTGGTCAAGACTTCTATGGGAAGTATGATGTCTGGATTAAAAAAGATGTTGTTGAATTTCACCCTCGTTGATTTTATCCAATCAGCTCTTAACTAGTCCTCATTAACTGCGTACACCAAAACGATAGGTAAGTTGCTGAGTGCAGCGTGGCGGAAATAACTATCCAGTTGGACATTAGCTATAAGGCTACTGTACAAGTAATGTTGCTTCTGCCTTCTGCCTTCTGTCTTCTGTCTTCTTGCACTGAGCGAGTTGCCCCAGACCCATGTTCTGCGTACTTGCTGCCATCATCGCGAGAACTGGGACTGGGTCTAATCGAGACTGCCTCGAAGGTGCGATCGCTTCACCTAAAACACGTTTGGTGTCCAGCTACCATGTAGACCGTAAGGGACGTGATGCTTCAGGTGGAGTCGTGCCACTGGTCCTCGATTGAAGTCACGACCATCTAAAATCACGACATCAGACCGATGGCGGCTAGCATCATAAACTAATGAAAGCACCCAACCGTCATCTTCTTCGTTGCCATCAGGTCGAGGAACGAAAATAGGCTCACTGACATAACCTTGGGGTGCAGCACTCCAGAGTTGTTGTTCGCCTGTTACTGCATCCAGTTTGAGAAGTGCTTGTAGGGGTGCATTCCCGGTTGGATTATGAGCAGCCCCCATGAACAAGTAGCGGTAGGGGTGTCCGACATGGTTGGGATGAACGTAGGGAAACTCGCAGCAACGCTCTTCTAGTAGGCGACGTTGTACAGTTTTGTCATTCAAGTTTAGGGTAAACCGCCACAGTTGTCCTGGTGCGATCGCATCAAAATCAACCTGTCGGAAATCGCTATTCGCTTCAACTTCCGGAAAAGACTCGTAGCAAATCGAGTCAATGCAAATCTTGTCATCTTGTTCAAACGCATTCGCATGGTGGAAGACAAAACCCGATTGCGTCTCTAGTATTTGGACTGGTTCTTTGGAATTACGGGGAATCACCAAAATACGGGTAGGCTTTTTCGGTTCAAACTTCACGCACTCCCCCGCACCCCTGAGTCCCAACGCGAAGGGAATTGGATTGAAGCTAACAGGATTTTGGAAGAACAGGCAGTAATTTGGCGTAATCGCAAAGTCGTGAATGAAAGCAAACCCAGGAACACTTCTAGCCTGACTCCGCAGAAGTTTACCTTGTGGGTCTAACTCATAGATGGTAATTGTGGTGGAAAGACCTGGTTTAATCGCAAAATTAACCAGAATAGGGGAACCATCATCTTGTTCACAATTCGGGTCAATCCTGGGGTGGGCAGCAAAGGCGTTACCCTCTTCCAAAACACCATCCAAGTAATCTTTTCCTAGTGTTTCTAGAGTTTTTGGGTTTAAGCCGTGAGGTTCTGCTGCTTCCCACAAGGCAAGGAGTTTGCCCCCCCAGTAGATGATGTTGGTATTGGCAATATTTTTGTGTTGGAAGTCAAAGGCATTAGCTAGCCAGCCTCCTGGCTTTTGGGTGCCAAAAACGCCTCGATAGAGAATTTTTCCCGCTTGCTGTTCTTTAAGGTAGCCTTCGGTCCGAATAAAGCGATTGCGGAAGTGGGCGCGACCATTATCAAAAGCGATCGCACAGATCATTCCATCTCCATCAAAGGGATGATGAATACGCTGACCATTTACTTCCAATAATCCAGGCCCATTACGAAACAAGGTCCCCTGTAACGATGAAGGAATCTCCCCTTCTACCTCATCAATCCAATAGTCATATTCATTCGGCTGCGATAGATAGCCTTTTTTCCAGTCATTGCGCTCATAAGGCACCGAAGAGACAGGTACCGAAAAACGTTCTTTAATCGGTAAGTTTTGCATGATTTTTTTATCAGTGAGAATAGTGCTTAATTATTCAACAGGTTCTTCTAGGGGCTGTGAGGCTACGGGAGTCCTCATGAAATCTGGCACCAAGTCAGGCAGGAAGGGTTGTTCTGCCTGGGAGCCTAGGGCATGATGTTCAAAAACTTCAACTTGGGGCATTGCCCGTCGAGGGTCTACAGATTCAATTTCAATTTGTGGGTCAGCAGCAGGTAGCCAGCCCAAAAATGGTAATGGTAATAAACTTGAAGCGTTTGTAATTACCACTAACAGCCAAAGCTTGTCAAAGTTTGTTTCTGTAATACCCAGCCAGTGGGTTAGTAAGGCTCCCAGTTCGTGAGATAAAAGCCCTGAAAGGTTCCAGACTGACATCAACAGGGCAAACAAGGTCGCTTCTACCCCCGCAGGACACAATCGTGCTGAAAGTATCAGAACTGGCATAAAGGCAATTTGTCCCATCACGGTGAGGATGAGGCTATCTCCCAAACTGAACCAGTGGTCGTCTATGCCCAAAGACCGATTTGTGTGGGTAACAAGGATTAGAGCCGTCATTCCTAACAGCGAGGAGATTACCGTAGTCCAACCCATGAGAAGGCGGAAAGGAATGTTCTTTAGAAAGCGCTGAAATAACCAAATGCCACATAGGGACGCAAGGCTGGTTACCAAGCGCACACGTCCTAAAAATTCCGGTTCAAAGCCCAACTCATTGGTTGTGAAATAGAAAAATGCTGAATCCGCCGATGGTGTCGCTTGCCAGATGAAGATGAAGGCGGTAGGCAACCAAATTGCTTTTTGGGTAATTGCACCACGTAATTGTTGGATTTGGTTCCAAACAGTGGAGGCATGGGGGCGTGAGTTTATGGGTTCTTCGGCAATAAACCAGGCAACGGCTGAAACCAAGAGAGGGAACGTTGCGGTGATAGCGAAGACCGTTTGAGTACTGAAGTGTTGTAGTAGTAAACCACTCAAGTAAGCAGTGATTAAGCCGCCAACGGCTGAAGCACCCCAAGTCAGTGATTGCAAAGAACCAGAGTCGCTGAGTGATTCTTCCCGCGCTCGTTCCACAACCAGTGAGTCTACAATCACATCACTAATGGCAACAGACAAAGAACTCAGGAGAATTGCCCCGGTTGCCGCCCAAGCGGTATCAACGACAGTCGCTAGACTCAGCCAAGCGGCTGTCCCCAATAGTCCAGATAAAACGAGGTAAGGGCGTCGTCTGTAACCGAATATGGGCAGTCCATCTGAGAGAAAGCCAAAGACTGGCTTAATCACCCACGGTAAAGCCGCAATACCCATTAGGGCAGCGACTTGGGCTGGACTGAGGGAAAGTTCATCTTTAAGGAAAAAGCTAACCGCTAGACGTGCTAAGCCAAGGATTCCTTGGACAAAATAGACGATTAAGATAGCAACTAACTCAGTCGTTGGTTCGTTACCAAAGAATACTTTCTCTTTAAATGATTCTTTAATTTTCTCCAATCCGGAGGGGGAAACAATCATGTAGTTTTTTTAAGAATTGTCGCCATTCATAATCATACACGCAGCCTTATGGAGGTTGTAATCGCTAGAAAGTCAGAGGTTGGTAGAGAAAGGCTACAACAAGAGCTATGAGCGTTACGAATGTTAAGGAATAGTAACCCAGTAACTAGCAGAAGTATTTAGAGCGATCTGCACTGCCTGGTTATTGCCCCCCATACCTCAGATGTAATAATGTGGTATGTAATTTTGCCAACATCTTTTTTGTTGAGTGAGCAACTGGGTAGATTAACCCCTAGCATCAGCCCTCAAGCATTTGACCTGATAGCGTTGTCACAGTTGCGAATAGTGAAGAAACAACATTAGGGTTATCTGCTGTCATTAGACTTGCCCAAAACTTTTGTAGAGAGCCATCTTTTTCCAGCCCGCTCAAAACTTGTTTTTGCTTCAGTGCTGTCAATCAGGTTAGTGAGACATTAAAACATTTATGATCTTCAGCATCGCTCGAAAGATTGGTATCTACTTACCTGACCTGACTAGTATGCGAGTCGTTGCAGCCGCAACAATCACTGTAACGGCAGGTCTTTTGGGAGTAAGGCATCTCGGTGGACTTCAGCATTTAGAACTCGTCGCTTTTGACCAACTCGTGCGCTTACGGTCTCCGGAAACAGCACCAGACCCTCGAATCCTGGTCGTTGAAATCACAGAAGATGATATCCAGCGTCAAAACGCTTGGCCGATCTCTGACGAAGTTTTAGCGAAGCTGTTGAGGAAGTTACAGGCCTCGCAACCAGAAGTCATTGGTTTAGATCTGTACCGCAATATTCCAATAGAACCGGGACATCAAGAACTAGTTACCCAACTCAAGCAACCGAACTTAATTGCCATCCAAAACATCGATACCCTGGCAGGAACACCAGCACCGAAGGTTGTTTCTCCTGAGCGAGTTGGTTTCAATGACCTAGCGATTGATCCAGATAATGCTGTTCGCCGCAATATTTTGTTTGCTGGAAGTGACGGTGGTACTCTTTATTCCTTTTCCCTGCGTCTTGCGCTTGCCTACTTGCAACAGCAAGGTATACAACCTCAAGGTAGCAAGAGCAATTCTGAACACCTCCAATTAGGGCTATCAGTCTTTGTACCCATCAAGCAAGATTTTGGTGGATATCAATCAATAGAAGCAGAGGGCTACCAAGTTTTGCTCAATTACCGTTCCGCTAAAAATGCGGTGCGGGAAGTCTCATTGAGCGATGTATTGTCCGGGAAGGTCGATCCCAGTTGGGTGAAAGACAAAATAGTGATTATTGGCTCCACAGCACCCAGCCTGAAGGATATGTTCATCACTCCTTACAGCCCTAGCCTCAAAGAAAGCTACAAGATGCCAGGGGTGTTGATTCACGCTCAGATGGTGAGCCAATTCCTCGATGCAGCCACAGGTAAGCGATCGCTATTTTGGTCGTGGTCGGAATCACAGGAAGTCTTATGGATTATCGGCTGGATTGCCACTGGTGGGATATTAGGCCGGATAGCGAGTCATCCCCTGACGCTGAGTATTGGCTTTGTTCTATGTTTAGGTACGTTATTTGGCAGTGGCTTCTATTCGTTTACTAGTGCTGGATGGATACCACTCGCCGCCCCTGCCTTAGGATTTGTCTTGACAGTGGGTACAGTTGTCAGCTTCCGGTCATATCAGGCACAACAAAAACAACAAATTGTGATGAAGTTGTTGGGGCAGAACACCTCACCGGAAATTGCTCAAGCCCTTTGGCAAGGACGCGATCGCCTACTCAAATCGGGTAAGCTTCCGGGAATCCGCCTCACAGCAACAATGCTCTTTGCTGACATCAAAGACTTCAGCACTATCTCCGAACAAATGACTCCTGAAGCCTTGCTAGAGTGGCTCAACGAACTCTTAGAGGTAATCACCCAGGAAATATTAAACCATCAAGGAATCGTCAACAAGTTTACAGGTGATGGTGTCATGGCGGTGTTTGGTGTACCCACCTCTCGCCTTCTCAAGACTGAAGTTGAAGCAGACGCCAAAGGGGCAGTTGCTTGCGCCTTAGGGATTAGCGATCGCCTTGAGAAAATGAACCAAAATTGGCAACGTGTTGGCTTACCAGTGGTTCAGATGCGGATCGGAATTTTCACAGGCCCCGTTGTTGTTGGCAGTTTGGGGGGTAAAGACCGCTTGGAATATGGTGTAATTGGCGACAGCGTGAATATTGCCGCCCGTCTCGAAAGCTGCGAAAAACATCGCCAACCTACCAACTGCCGCATCCTCATCGGCTACGAAACTCTGGTTCATCTCCAAGAGCAATTTGAGGTTGAACCATGGGGATTATTAGCTCTCAAGGGCAAACAACAAATGGTAGATGTTTACCGGGTTTTGGAACCACAACGGAATAAACCGTTACCTGTTATCGCGAATGAAAGCAAATTTTAGCCAGACAAGCTTTAACAAAGTAAGTCTCTACCTCAATTTAAAACTTTCATCCAGTTGTTGATGCGAGTAGAAATTGATTTTGTAAGCTGGTATTTACGATACCACTTTTGAAAAGCTTCTTCATACTCTTCACCTTGTAATTGGTAGGTGTTCCAAGTATTTAATCCAAGGGATAGGCTCCAAAACAATAAAATATATAAAGACCAAGAAATCTGACCATTGCTGAGGAAGTTCAGCCCCACCAAAAAGCTATTGATGATTAAATATTTGCCAAAACGTCTTTTTAATTTGCTTTGTCGGTAAAGATTAAAGTCGTTACGCTTCTGTTGCTCTCCTTTCTGAAGTAGCCAGTCCCGTTCTGCTTCTAGGAGGGTTGCTGTAGAAATACCTAATTCATTAGCAATCTCTACAAGCTGCTCATGGGAAAATTCTTCGACATTATCCTGACGCGCGATCGCCAAGTTTAGGATTTGCTGGATATCTTCTTGCTGGTAAGAGCGTATGATTTTTGTTTCAAAAACAGACATAATTTAGTTATCAATAGGAGAAGACATTTCGCTCTAGAGATCTAATGCGGCTAAGGCACAAAAAGCAGAGCTTATCTTAATTATGCCGATGCTAGCAGGGATACCACAGGTAATTGGAATTCCCAAAACCGAACCGCAGCGGACGGATTTTACGACAGATGATAGATGAGAGCATCTTTTACATTTCGTTACGATGGAAATAAGAGATGAAAGAAATAAAACGTCTCAGATATAAGGAGAGGTAGTCCATATGAATGGCAGTATTCGTGTTGGTAATTTATTCGGGATTCCTTTTTATGTGCATCCTTCCTGGTTTTTAGTCCTAGGCTTGGTGGCATTCAGCTACGGAGGTGAATTGGCATCTCTCTTCCCAGGATTAGGCGCTGGACTACCTTTGCTTCTGGGATTTGTTGCTGCTTTATTGTTGTTTGCCTCAGTTTTGGCACATGAACTGGGACATAGCTTTGTCGCGATCCGACAAGGAATTGAGGTTAAATCGATTACACTGTTTCTCTTCGGTGGAATGGCAAACCTCGATAACGAGTCAAAAACGCCTGGTGAAGCATTCTGGGTTGCGATCGCCGGCCCAGCCGTTAGCATCGTCTTGTTTGGTCTCTTAACAGCCATCAGTATGGGGGCAAATCTCTCAGGACCATTGGCAGCAATGGTACAACTGGTTGCTTACATCAACTTAGTTCTGGCACTATTCAACCTGATTCCGGGCTTACCCCTAGATGGCGGTAACATCCTCAAATCGCTGGTTTGGAAGATTACAGGTAATCCTTACAAAGGTGTAGTCTTTGCCAGCCGCGTTGGTCAGGTTTTGGGGTGGATTGGAATCGCGATTGGACTACAAGCGATTTTGGGTATCAGCACTTTCGGTAGCTTCTGGACACTGTTGATTGGTTGGTTCTTGCTACAAAATGCGGGTCGATCTGCTCAATCTGCTTCTATTCAAGAAAAGCTAACAGGTCTGAAAGCTGAAGATGCTGTGGCTCCCAACAGCCCGATTGTATCTGCTGACTTGTCATTAAGAGAGTTTGCCAACAACTACATCATTGGTAAGGCGGAGTGGCGCAGGTTCTTAGTCACCGACGAACAAGGTCAACTCCTAGGTGCGATCGCTGTTGATGACTTGAAAACAGTTCCTACCTCCAACTGGCCGATTACTCCAGTCAGAGAATTGATGCAGCCTGTAGATCTGTCTACAACCGTTCAATCTGACCAGTCACTCTTAGACGCGATCGTGCTTTTGGAAAAAGCCAAACTCAATGAAGTGCCTGTAGTTCGCGACAACGGTGTGCTTGTAGGAATGCTGGAAAAAGCTTCGATCATCCGCCTCATTGAGCAACAAAGATCGCAAGCTAAACCTGCTTGATGAGCAATCTTTGAGTAACCTTTAACTAGCTTTCCTTGGACAAAACATCTTTGCAAATGTCCAGGGAAATTTTTTGTGCCTAAGTTGTCCGTTATATCAATTTCATTAAAACTTGCGCTAAATACTGAAACCTTGACCCGTCAATGTTTCCCTTCTGCCTTCTGCTATCTGTTTAGACGGGATACAGTCGATCCAGTTTCAGAAAAGTTTGCAGCAGCATATTCGATCCTTGAATACATTGCTCAGGTGAGGTGTACTCATCTTCAGCATGGCTAATTCCAGCACGACTGGGAACAAAGATCATTCCCATGTCAGTGAAGCGTCCTATTTCTTGAGCATCGTGTCCTGCACGACTCGGCAGATGGCAATAGCTCAAGCCCAATTCTTCACAAACTTGAACAATGGTATCTATGATTTTGGGCGCTGATAGCGTCGGCAGCACATGCAACACTTGGTGCATGACAATTTCGGTTTGGGTAGCAGTTGCGATCGCATTAAACTCCTGCTCCATCTGGCGAATCAAATCCTCCAAATGCTCTTGGGAAAGGTCGCGCAGGTCAATTTTTAGATCGACTTGTCCAGGTACAATGTTCACTGCATTGGGTGACACATTAAAATAACCTACGGTTGCAACTTGTTCCCCTGGCGTTTCAACACCCAATTTATTGACAGCCAACACCACTTGAGAGGCAGCAACGAGCGCATCTTTTCGCATATTCATTGGCGTGGTTCCCGCGTGGTTGGGTCGCCCTGTTACAGTTACAGCGAAACGATACTGTCCGACAATGCCTTTGACAACACCAATCTGAGCCTCTGTAGTTTCTAAGACACCCCCTTGCTCAACGTGCAACTCGACAAAGGCAGCAATCTCAGTGCGATCGCGTTTGGCAGTTGCAATCTTTGACCAATCGCCACCAATCTTTTCCAGACAAGTCTGAATCGGCGTACCATCATTGCGACGGTAGTATCCTGGGTCATTGACAACCTCACCCGCCATCGCTTT
Source organism: Symplocastrum torsivum (assembly GCF_059505465.1). Taxonomy (NCBI): domain Bacteria; kingdom Bacillati; phylum Cyanobacteriota; class Cyanophyceae; order Oscillatoriales; family Microcoleaceae; genus Symplocastrum; species Symplocastrum torsivum. The sequence continues at coordinate 228,213 of NZ_JCACKQ010000045.1, forward strand.
ACAGCCAAGTACAGTACACTCTTCATCAGTGAAAACGATAACCTCAATTGGGTGATCTAGTCGCAGGTGATTGTCATGCAACACCCGCACCACCTCAATCCCTGCCAATACTCCCAAACAGCCATCATAGCGCCCTGCCACTGGAACGGTATCAATATGTGAGCCAGTTGCCAGTGCCGCCCTACCTTCGCGCCGTCCGGCATACTTGCCGATAATATTACCAGCGGCATCCGTGCGAACCGTCATGCCTGCTTCAATCATCCAGGACTGAACAAGCTGACGAGCGAGTAAATCTTCAGTGGTGAAGGCAACTCGACTCACACCCCCATGGGGTAATTTGCCAATTTCTGCGAGTTGGGCAAGGCTACGGTTAAGGCGATCGCCATTTATACTCAGTAAGGGAAGCACTTCCATAGATGAACTCCTGATATTTCTATTTATCATCTGGCTGGATCGAGAAGCTGGCATTGTGTTCGGATGTTACTCACTCTACTAATTCCAGCAGACGGAACTTAGCAATTTGGGCAATCTCGGTGAGGGCAAGTTCCATTTCAACATCTACTGGATTTTTCAATCTGCACTCAAACGCTTCTATAAGCGTTGCTTTCGTGTGGTTCTTCACAGCAATGATGAACGGAAAGCCAAACTTGTCTTTGTAGGCTTGATTGAGCAATAGAACGCGATCGTATTCTTCAGGCGTTAACTGATTCAATCCAATACCCGCCTGCTCTTTCACCGAAGCTTCTGCCATTTTTGCCTTACTCCCTAAATCCGGATGGGCACGAATTAACGCTAGTTGCTCCGATTGACTCATCCCTTGCACCACCTCCACCATCTTTTGATGCAGAGTATTGACATCAAAGAAAGGGCGTTGAGTCCAGGCTTGTTGTGCGATCGAAGGCGTATGCTCAAACACTGCTCCTAATGCTTCAACAAAAGCCTCTTCATTCATCTGGTTGAGTTCAGTAATCGTGTAGGACATTCATTAATAAAGGAATAGTTCTAGCAGTCGCCAAGGCAATTAGGACAAAGTCAATTACTGAAACATGACCAGTTAATCTTTTTCCTTAATGCGAGCTAAGCAGGCATTTAGACCAACCGCAAACTCATAGCGGCTTAAGCTTCGATTACCACGATACGTTTGGTCAGGGTAGCCAGCAATACAACCATACTGTTCGACAAGAGATAGTAGTGCCTGGTACGCCCAATCACTCGGTTGCACATCTGCAAGTTGAGAAACAGAGGTCACTTGTCCCATGACTGGTTCAACAACTAGAGAGGACTCATCTGGTTGTGAGATAGGCTCATAGCGAGTTTCAAATGAATCGACCACACGCAGACCTCTCTCCAAACCTCTCTCCTGCAAGGAGAGAGGCTTTGATTTCTCCCCTTCCCTACGAGGGAAGGGGCTGGGGGTTAGGTTCTCATATTCGGATCTAATTACCTGAAAACTGCTGTCAACGCCTGTTTCTGGCTCTAAGGAAGTTTCTGAATCCTGGACAACCTCGATATGAATTGGCGATCGCTCTTTAGTAACCGTATCTAATTCCTCTATCTGTGCGGGTTCGGCTGTTGCACGTTGGGTAATCCCAAGACCCCCGATAATTAAGACGGCTAACAAAGGTTTCCACAGGTTAAATTGCACCACAAATTTCCTCACACTTAATCGACAAAAAGAACGGGATGAAAAGTTATCGATCACGCCTATCTCATAAGGCGCAATCGGAAGAAATCAACTGCCGCGATAGGTACTGTACGACCACGGTGAAGCGAGTAGCGGTACATGGTAGTGAGCAGTGGGATCGGCAATACCAAACTGAATGGGAACGCGATCGAGAAATGGCGGATTGGGGAGATTGGGCATCTTCTGAGCAAAATACTCACCCACGACAAACACCAGTTCGTAAACCCCCACATTAAATTCATCATTGATGAGTAAGGGTGCATCGGTACGCCCATCGGCATTAGTTGTAGTGGTTTTTAGCAAGGTTTTCTGACCGGATTTGGAATCCACAGACCACAGTTCAATTGCCAAATTAGCTGCCGGACAACCGTGAACTGTATCAAGGACATGAGTTGTGAGTTTGCCCATATTTTGAGTTCTCCAGTTAGCTTGGCTCAGCCTTTATCAATGCAAGGGTCCTGCAAGAATCGTTTTCGAGATGGCAGCAATAATGTCGCTTCCATCTTCATCTTTCAGTGCGCTATACCATTGCTGGGTCTTTTCGGGGTCTTTGCCGTGAGTCATATCCGATCGCTTCCGTGCGCCGAGAATCACTTGAGCGGTTCGCTCCTTACGCGCTGCTTCGTAACGCTTGAGCGCATCTTCAACGCTGAGATTCGTAGTTAGCAGACAGTTAGCCAAGACCAATGCATCTTCCATCGCCTGACAACCACCTTGTCCTAAATCTGGCGCGGTGCTGTGTCCGGCATCTCCTAACAGAGCAACTCGACCCTGAGCCAATTTCTCCAAGGGTTCAATGTCGTGAATTTCCACACGATTAGTTTTTAACGGATCGAGGCGCTGGATTAGAGTTTGGACGGGTTCAGCCCAACCTTTGAAGAATCCAGCGAGTTCTTCCCGACGCTGTTCGGGTTCACTGACAGTGCCTTTGGGTAGGGGAACATCAAAAAAGAAATAAAAGCGATCGCCTCCTACTGGCATCATTGAGGCACGCTTGTGTTCGCCGACATAAATCACCCAGCTATCTTTTGGAGCGAGATCGTCGCTGATGGGAACTAGACCATTCCAGTTGACATAGCCAACATAGCGGCGTTCGGAAGCATATCCCAGCAGATAACGACGCACCGTTGAGTGAGTGCCATCTGCCCCAATTAGAACATCACCTGTTGCTTTGTGTCCGTCTTCAAAAATCGCTGTGACGCTATTTGCATCTTGTTCCACGGCCACACATTTTGAGTTGAGTTGAACATTCTCTGTCCCAAATGCATCCAGCAACATTTGCTGCAAATCAGTTCGAGAAACCGGATACGGGCGCTGCCCTACCTGCTCAACTAAAGGTGAAAGACTAAAATCAGTCAGTTTTTCCCCAGTATTGCTGTAGTACGCAATACGCTCCATTTTGCCACCAATACTGGCAATTTCCTTACCCAAGCCCAGCCTGTTGAGAACCTTCACCCCATTTGACCAAAGAGAAATTCCGGCTCCTGCGGGGCGTAATTCACTAACCTTGTCGTAAATTTCCACCTCGTAGCCAGCCTGACGCAACGCAATGCCAGTCGCTAAACCGCCCATTCCGGCACCGATAATCACGACTTTTAGGTTGTCCATGGGTGTTTCTTCCTCCTTAGTTATTGATGAAACCCTGACAATTACTTGAACTAGAATTTCAATGCCAGTAAACTGTATAAATTGGTACAGAAATTAATTCAACGGCTTATTCTTTTATTACTGAATTAATTCCTGACCGAGCGATCGCAGAAACGGTAGTAGAGAAAAATGCGATCGCTAAGCGTTTCTACTGAATCGAAACGTAACTCGCTACACGATTACGAAGTAATGACCAATGAAATTTCAACATCACAACTCGGCTAAAAAATCCCACTGGCAAACCTACAAAGCTTTAGAACTCATTCCTGACTCAACACCAAATCCTCAAGCTAACAAACGAAGCTTTGCATTTGGACTCAATCATCTCTGGCGAGTCGTTCTCATCACACTCACGGAAGAGATGCTTGAGGAACAACAAGTCGAGCATTTAGAACGGTGTTGGGCGCTGAATGCTGATGAACTGGTTACAACCTCGACCGCGAACAGTTGGCGTAGACTCTGGTGGGATGTCCTGACACAATAACGTCACAAGCCATTTATTGAAACTCGGTGCAGCGCGGCGGAAATAACTATCCAGTTGGACATTGGCTAAAAGGTTTACTATAAAAGCGATATTACTTCTGCCTCCTGCCTCCTGCCTCCTGCCTTCTTGCACTCAGCTATCGAGTTCCGATTCAGCGGATTGCTCAACGATAGGACTATCCATCTGCTTAGGCAGGAACGCATTTAAAAGAATCGCCGTTAGTCCACCCGTAGAGATGCCGGACGAGAAGATGTTCTTGATGAGTGCTGGTTTATCATTCAGAATTTCAGGGACGTAAACAACGCCTAAGCCCAAAGCGAGGGAAGCCGCTACGATAATCAAGGCGCGACGATCGATTTCTGTTGACGCAATAATATTGATTCCGGCGACGGCAATGGAACCGAACATGATGATGGTTGCACCACCAAGTACGGGTTGAGGAAGGGCTTGAAAAATTCCGCCCACGATGGGTAGTAAACCTAAAACGGCAAAGATACCCGCCACGTAGAAGCCAACATAGCGGCTTCCCACTCCAGTCATTTGAATCACGCCGTTGTTCTGGCTGAATGTTGTGTTGGGAAAGGTGTTGAACACGGCAGCGAGGAGCGAGTTTATCCCATCCCCCAATACACCTCCTTTGATGCGACGGAAGTAGAGGCTTCCTTTAATCGGTTGTTTTGAGACAGCAGAAGTTGCTGTTAAGTCACCAATCGTTTCAATGGCGGTAATGAGGTAAAGCAAGATAAAGGGAACAAACGCGGCGAAGTCAAACCTCATCCCATAACGAAATGGAATAGGCAGACTAAATAAGGGCAGCCGACCCAAAACACTGAAGTCTACAAGTCCCAAAAATATTGAGATGATATAGCCGACAAATAAACCAATTGCGATCGCGCCCATTCTCAAGTATCGATTTCCCAAGACGTTGAGCAGGATGATGATCGCAAGAACTAATCCTCCCAACGCTAGGTTTTGACTACTCCCAAACGTCCCATTCTGCTGAGCAACAACGCCTCCTGCCATGCTGATAATTCCGGTTTTAATCAAGCTCAAACCAATAACCATTACCACCGTGCCGGATACAACTGGGGTGATGATTTTTTGTGCAAGGTGAAGGAAGCGACTCAGAATGATTTCAATAAACGAACCAAAGAAACATACACCAAAAATTAGGGCTAAGGCTTCTTGGGGAGAACTTCCAGCTTGTACTGCCGCTGTTCCAATTCCGATGATCGGCCCTAAAAAGGAAAAGCTGGTTCCTTGCAGACTCAGCAACCCAGAGCCAACCACACCAATTCGTTTGCACTGAATGAATGTGGAGACACCTGAAATGAACAACGACATACTGACGATGTAGCTGGTTTGTGCCGGATCTAACCCCAGCGCATTGCAGATGATTAACGGTGGAGTGATGATGCCAACGAACGCTGCAAGGACGTGCTGAAGTGCGACAAAAAAGGCTTCAACTACTGGTGGTCTATCATCTAAGCCATAAATGAGTTCAACATAGACTTTTGCTTTGTTCGGATCTGGAGCTTCGTCTACAGCTAATTCATGATTGGACTGCGCCATATCTCCTCCTTTGAAGGTGCAAGTTTCTAACTTTCGGAATCACAAACTTGTTGCTCAGTGACCTGGATTGTGTTCTACAATCCATTAGTTATGTATGCTGTATACAGGCTGATGTTGTATGCTGTATACAATGAACGCTGAGATTGAAAAATAAAGTATTTGAGGATACAAATTGCCAAATTGATCAACATCTTGCGATCGCTCTTTAGTTGTACCAACCGCATCTGGCAAAGTGGCAGTTCTGTTTACGCAAATGCCCTTTGGGCCGTGCCTAAGGCAATCGTGCTTTAAGACTCGTTTAGAGCGATCGAAATAACCTTGATCTTCGTAACACGATGCATGGGTTTACTGGGTTTCTCAGTCGTTATCAGTTCCTCAGCATTCACCGACATCATTTTGCCCACGGGCTGCTGCAATCAACACACCTGTATCAATGAAAGTACGCTTCATGGAATGTTCTAGCCGTTTTCGCCTCAACGTTCAGCTACTTCCCGATTGACTTCTTCCCAACCTAGAAGGGGTTCACCCGTAGCAACAATTTGCTGACGAATTCGAGAGAGTTTCCTACCTAAGGGTGTTTGCCCTACTTCTACTGTGTTAGCTGAGAGCAAACGCTCGTATTCAGCGATGGAAAGCATAACCACCTGAGGCTTCCCCTCAGATTCGATAATGAGAGGCTGCTGCTGTTCAACAACCTGCTGGATCAATTCACTAATGTGGTTACCGACTTCTGTTGCGTCAATTGCTCGTGACATTGCTAACTTCCTGATTGCTCTGTTCTCAAGGTTAACTTGTTGGAATGGCAGGACAGCACTTCTTGCTTTACAAAGGCGATCGCTCTTTAGTCGTACCAACCGCATATTCAATGCTTGAGGTTGATTGTGTTTTTGACGGCGAAACCGAGTTCCCGCCTAGTCCCTACGAACCCAAACATGAGAGGGAGGAATAACTTGTGAAAAGATGGATTGTCTTCAAAACTGAATCCGCTTCATCGAAGGAGTGGAAGGAACGCAAGTTGCAACCTGCTGGACACTTAACCCGGATGCTGGCTGAATATTTGGATTGTTCTGACAAGGTATTGCCAGAACCAGGCTATCGTCCGCGTGAGTTTGCCCGCTTTGAAGAGTCCGTCGATCCAAACTTTCCAGATGCTAGTACTCATGTTCGTTGGTCTGACTGGGAAGTGAGTCGGGTTGAGCGGTTCAAGTCCGTTGATTCGGCTGAGTATGATGAGATCGTTGTGTGCTATTGCCGCTACTCACCGATTGAACCGGAGTGGAAGGAGTTACCCAAGATTGGTGTTTTGCAAGAGGGTAACTTTAATCCAATCACTTGATGAGCAGGACGCTGCCTGGAATAAACCAGAACGAAGAGATTAGGAATAATATGATAAATAAATGCATTAGATTAGCAACAAACAAATTTCTATGATTAACGATATTCCATCAGATATTTGGTTTTGGAAAGCTCAGCACAAATTTGTGTGGGATAGTGACACTTTTCTTGATTATATTGAGCTGATGAAAGAAGTTATGAATAGATTGATTAAAGAATATTCTTCTACTCCTAAAAACGCTGAGATATGGGTTTCGCCAGAAATAGGATTTTTATACTGTAACGCTCCTCAAAATACCACTCAATTACATTTTTTTTTAATTTACATTGACAAAGTTAAGATAAGAGAGCTAAATACTACACTTTTCAGTGAATTTAAACGTCGTTATAGGGTTCACAGAGATCTATTCTCAGAAGAACTAGCCAGAGAACTTAGAGAAATACATGGAGATAAGGCTGAGATTATTATCACGAGATTAAGAAAACGAAAACAACTAAACAAGCATTTTAAGAGCCTAGCCAATAAATCATTAAACCATCGACGAGAAATAAGCCCCCAACTTCGATATCAGGTATTATTACGAGATAAATCTACTTGTCAAATGTGTAGACGAAGCGCTCCATCTGTTGAGGTAGAAGTTGACCACAAGATTCCAGTCGCATGGGAAAAAGATTGGAAAGCTAGTAGCAATATTGATGATTATCAAGTGTTATGTAGAGAATGTAATGTAGGTAAGGGCGATATGTCTTGGCTATGGAGCCTGTTACAACCGCTCAAATAATCATAGTTTTTAAGGCTATAGTGTGTAGTGGTTGGTGCGGAAGAATGTAAAGCTACCGCTGATTGCGATCGCACCACTAACCCTATCATCCTCTACTCAACAGAGACACAATGTACTGATTGAGACTCACATTTTCTCCGTCTGCCTTCTCAGCTAAACGACGATGCAAAGATTTAGGCATCCGCAGGAGTAGCTTACCGTTGTAGGTATCATCAGTACTGGGTAAAGGAATCTCATCTCCAGCTTCGTAAGCAGTTTCAATCCACAACTCCCGCGCCTCATTAATGTTTGCGATCGCTTCATCCAGCGTTTCACCTTGAGTTAGACATCCAGGCAAGTCTTTAATCTGAACCACATATCCCCCCTCTGGATCGAGGTAAAGTGTTACTGGATACTGAAGATTCAAATAATATTCCAGTAGCTGCTTCTCAATCTGCTTGTTCTTCTGATTCAGTGTCGTCATCGCTCCATTCTTCCAAGTTCAATAGTTCAACAATTTGCTGGACATAAATTCCCTTAACGAGAAGCGGTAAGCGAAGCCATGCCGTAGGCTTATCGCACATAAACTGCAAGCATGAGGATACTGAAGTAGAGAGCGATCGCAACCTAGAAGCCACTGCTCACGCAATTCGAGAACACTTGATTGCCAGTAAAGAACGAGTCATTCGAGGGATTGGACAACTGGATCAAAAAGCTAGCATCATTATCAAGTTGAGGGATTTATGTTGTAATTGTTATTGATGTGTAATTTCGCGAAACTCCTTCAAAAATTGGCGAAATAGTGGATGATTCCACGAGTCATACCGATAGTTATCAATTGTTTCCAAGGGTCTTAACTCCATCATTGTTGCGGCTAAAAAAGCACCATCAAAATTCCCAAGTTCATCAGGTCTTATATCGCGTTCAACCACCTCAATTCCCAAAGATTGGGCAATATCAAGCACTGTGTCGCGGGTAATACCGGGGAAAATATTTGGAGTCAGCGCTGGCGTAATTACAGTGTCTTTTTGAAGGAGAAAAAGATTAGCGGCAGTTGCTTCGGTGATTCGACCTTCTTGGTCAAGCAGAATTGCATCATCGAATCCACTCAGTTGGGCTGCACGACGGCTTAAGTAACTGTTGACATAGGTTCCACATATCTTCCAAGTAATTGGAATCGCATGACCTGAAACGCGCTCAAAGCTTGAAATGTGGCTTTTAATCGGTTTGTCTACATCCCGTGCGATGGTAACCCCCAAAATTGTCACATCCACGGGCATTGTTTCACTAAAGTTTAGGTAAGCTCCAGCACGGTAAACAATGGGTCTGATGTAGTAATTAGTTTGAGGTAGTTGATCCAGGAGTGACTTAATCCCTAATGTTAGGTCTTCATTCGACCAGGAGAAGGCAAGCCCCATCTGCGTAGCCGCGTGACGAAGGCGGGTTAGATGCGCTTCTAGACGATGAATGTAATAGCGATCGCCATTCCAGTAAGCCATGATGCCATCAAAGACACCGATGCCAAGGTGCAGTGAATGGCTAGCAATGGAAGGTGCAGCTTGTTCGCGTTGAACCAGCTTGCCGTTATGCCAAACAATTGGCGTAGGTTCAAAAAACATTCAGCAAATAATAGGCTAGTTTTGGATCAGTAGGACTTAGACAAAATATGAACGGCAGATAGCTTAGAAAGACACAAATCAAAGTCAATAGAGGACAACCAAAAACCAACAACTAACTAACAACCTCTACCTTTTGCCAAGCCAATTTTGCCGCACCCACCATCCCAGCTTGATTACCCAACTCAGCCGTGAGTAGTTGTAAACCAGCACGGGAACTGTAAAGAACTCGTCGCTCAATTTCTGCTAATGCCGCCGGGAAGAAAAATTCGGCACTCGCACTCACTCCACCACCAATGACAATGGCTTCTGGCGTTAGGACATAGATGAGACTCGCCAAACCAGCACCGAGATTGCGCCCGTAACTTTCCCAAAATTCGAGAGCAAATTTGTTGCCTTCTCTTGCCATGACACCGAGTACATTCGGTTCTTTGCCAGTACAACGGCGAATTGCTTGAACGGAGGCGTATTGCTCTAGAGAACCCTGATTGCCGCTATTACACATTGGTCCATCTGGGTTCAAGGTAATTAACCCCAACTCACCAGCCGCACCCTGATGACCTGTGAAGAGTTTCCCATCTAAAATAATTGCGCCTCCAACACCCGTGCCTAAAGTCAGCAAAATTAGATTGCGAAATTGACGACCCGCACCTAGCCAAGCCTCTCCTAAGCCTGCACAATTGGCATCATTAGCAAGAACAGTCGGGTAACCCGTCTTTGCTTCTAACCAATCCGCAAGGGGGACATCCTGCCAATTTGCCAAGTTGATAGCAACTCTAGCAATCCGACCCTCGGCATCAGCCGGCCCAGGAGTGCCAACACCAATAGCGGCTACCTGATGACTAGCCTCTTCAGAATTTAATGAATTGATTGCCTCCACCAGTGCCTCGACAACAGCCGTAGGCGTTGCTGGTTGGGGTGTTGGTACGCTCAAAGACTGGCAGCAAGTTCCATCCTGACGAAATCGCCCCAGTTTAATTGCTGTTCCCCCTAAATCAATGCCAATTACTTCCGGCTCCATCACACCCGCCAACCCAAAACTGCTTGCTAAATTGCTACAGCATCTTAGCGCCACTTCTGCAAGAAGTCTAATTTTCCCGCCGCCATCGGGGATTGATAAACTCGCTCAAGCCCTCTCCGACGAGAGATAATCCCACTACCATTAATGTCATGGCTAAACCAGGGAAAAGCGCTGTCCACCAAATACCTGTCGGTAAAGCATCGAGTGCTTGACGTAAGTCATGTCCCCATTCGGGTGTCTGTTCTGGTAATCCCAAGCCTAAGAATCCCAAACCGCCTAAGAGCAAAATCGCGTCAGCCGCATTGAGGGTAAAGATTACTGGCACACTCTGAATCACATTGAGAAATAGGTAGCGAGACAAAACTGTTTTCGTCGAAGCGCCCATCGCTTGTGCTGCTTCGATGAATAGTTCGTTTTTGACGCTAGTTGTGTGGTTACGGACTACTCGAAAGTACTGGGGAATGTAGGAAATACTAAGTGCGATCGCGGCATTCAAAACCCCTCGTCCTACCACAAATGCTAGCGTGACCGATAGCAAAAACCCAGGCAGGGTGTAGATAGTATCCATCAAAAACAGCAACGCCCTATCCAGGTTGCCACCCAGATAACCACTCACCAAGCCCAAAGGAACGCCAATAATTAGACTCAGGGTTGTGGCAAGAATTACCACTTGCAATGCCGCTTGAGAACCAAACAAGGTACGGGAAAAGACATCATACCCCTGGCGATTGGTGCCGAACCAGTACTTCCCTCCAGGCGGTTCATGAATCGGGTTAATTAGAGATGCTGTCGGGTCTTGCAGCCATCCCCAAGCCTGAAACGTGGAAGCGAGAAGTGCAACTGCTATGAAGGAAACTGTAATCACAATTCCCACGAGCATCAACTGCATCGAGAGACTGCGACGTTCAGAAAGGCGTAAAGACTTGGGTAATCGGAGTCTGGTTAAGGTCATTAGTGTCTGCCGTAGTCACTTGCTATCGGCAAATAATAACAGGACGCATCACTACTGTGTGCGCCCTCTGATTGCTACCCCAGATTAAAAGCATCTGGATTAGCTTAATTTTCTCGTGTCAGCCAAGCTTACCTAGCGCCTGAAACACCTGCTGGTAAGTAGCGCTCAATCACCTTGCGGAATTCGCTCTTTTGCTTAACGCCTTGAAGTTGCGCCACTAATTCTTTGTCCTTAAAGAACTGCACAGTGGGTGTCCCTGTAACCTGGGCATTCTCAGCAATATCCCGGTCTTTATCAATGTCAATTTCGATAAAGTGTATCTTGCCATCAAACTCATCCACCACTTTGTTGAGAATCGGCTTGAGGGTGTGGCAAGGTCCACAGTTGGGTGAGACATACTTTACCATCAGAAGGCGATCGCTTTCATGGAACAACTTCCGCAGTGCGTATCCCCCTTCATGGCGAGTGTTGTTGATATAAAATACCTCTTCCGGTGTTGCTGCTGTCTTCTCTTCAATGACCTCAGTTGTCGGTGGCGTTTCTGAGGAGTGTATCTGAGGAAGATGATACTCCTGAATCAAACCATGCACTGAAAGCCAGCGCTCTGCCAACATTGCTGCCATACAGCCAGTACCAGCAGCAGTAATTGCCTGACGATATTCATGGTCTTGAACATCTCCAGCCGCGTAGACACCTTCCACACTAGTTTCTACTGACCCAGGCTTCGTCACAATGTAACCAACCTCATCCAGTTCTAGCTGTCCCTCAAACAAAGAGGTATTGGGTTTGTGACCGATCGCGTAAAATAGCCCTTTAACATGAAGGTCACGCTCCTCACCTGTCTTCGTATCGCGGAGTTTCACGCCCGTCATCCGACCATTCTCACCGAACACATCCACTGGCTCAGTGTTCCAATGAAGCGTAATTCTAGGGTTATTCAAAACCCGGTCTTGCATCGCTTTACTTGCCCGCATCTTATCAGTACGCACCAGCATATGCACATGGTCACCATACTTCGTCAAGTAAACCGCTTCCTCAGCCGCCGAGTCACCACCCCCAACTACAGCCAGTTCAGCACCGTGGAAAATCGGTGTCGCCCCATCACAAATCGCACAAGCTGAGATACCGTGACTCCAGAACTCACCTTCACAGGGTAGCCCTAACCGTTTCGCCGTAGCACCTGTCGCAATCACAATACTGTTGGTTCTAACTTCCCGTTCCTCAGAGCGGACAACAAACGGACGCTGGCTCAAATCAACAAAGGTAACATCCTCTGTGTACAGTTCTGCTCCCCAACGCTCTGCCTGCGCTTTCATCCGATCCATTAGCTGCGGTCCAGTAATCCCCTCTGGGAAGCCTGGAAAGTTCTCCACCTCCGTCGTGGTCATCAACTGCCCGCCAGGTAGTCCGCCAGCTTGAAAGCCTTCAAACACAAGCGGCTTCAGATTTGCCCGTGCCCCATAGATAGCAGCAGTGTATCCAGCAGGCCCAGAGCCAATGATTACGAGATTCTCTACAGTTGGGTTGGACATAAGCTAAATGAACTCATAACGACTACGCATAGAAACCAGTATAGCGGTTTTTGAGCAGATAATATAGCCTCTTCTCTGTTAATGTAGTCTGCCAGCCTGGTCTAGCCTTACCAGTACTGCCACAACCCACGTTTATGTGTTCCTCTCCAGACTTTAGTCTCAGACTGGCTGACCGATGGAGGCAAAGTAACTTTTACTTGTCAGTTTACTTTTAATTGCAGAAGGGGAATACTTGTATCTAGCTAGATACCCTTCCAGCTCGACTCTCACGAATACCAAAAAAGTTTCTGCATTTGGAGATAGCACTCATGGATGAAAAATCGGCTGAAATAATCGAAAAAATTCGTCAACAATTTGACTTTGGTCCTTACCCAAGAATCGAAATAGACAAATCTCCTAAAGAAGATAAAAATAAACTTTATTTTCACGATATAGTAACATCTTACTATTTGAGAAATCATCAAGTTATTGATACCAAAGATAAACTGATTCTTGATGCTGGATGTGGCACAGGATATAAATCCTTAGTCCTAGCTGAAGCTAATCCTGGTGCAAAAATTATTGGTATTGACCTTTCAGAACAGTCTTTAGAGCTAGCCCGCAAGCGCTTTCAGCATCATGGTATTGAAAACGGAGAATTCCAACAACTCTCTATAGATGAATTACCCAATCTTGGTTTAGAGTTTGACTACATCAATTGTGATGATGTTCTTTACCTAGTTCCTGAACCAGTTGTTGCTCTAGAGGCAATGAAGTCGGTTCTTAAGCCACAGGGAATTATTCGCAGCAATCTACACAGTTCACTTCAACGAGCTGCCTTTTTTCGCGCTCAAGAATTATTCCGGCTAATGGGATTGATGGATAGCAATCCCGAAGATGTAGAGATAGAAATTACGCTAGAAACACTGAAGGCTTTGAAGGACGATATTGACCTTAAAATCAAAGTTTGGAGTCCTGGTTGTGAGGGAGAAAAGGGAAAACAGACAGTTTTGTCAAACTATTTAATCCAAAATGATAAGGGATACAATATTTCTGAGGTATTTTCTGCTTTGAGAGCAGCAGATCTAGAATTCATTAGCATGGTGAACTGGCGGCAATGGAATTTAATGAATTTATTCAAAGAGCCAGACAATTTACCTGTGTTTCTGTCAATGAGCCTGCCAGACATTTCCGTAGAACAGCAACTGCGTTTATTCGAGCTTTTACATCCCATCCACCGACTGCTGGACTTCTGGTGTGGGCATCCCAATCAAGCGCAACCTCATGCACCTATTGCCGAGTGGACAACTTCTGACTGGCAAGGAGCAAAGGCGCATTTGCATCCTCAGTTGAGAACGCCAGCCGTGAAAGAAGAAGTAGTCAGGTGTACCACCCAACTCAACCCGTTTGAAATCAGTAAGTATCTTCCGGTTACTGGAAAGCAATTCCTAGTAGACAGTACCATTGCGGCTTGCCTTTTACCTCTGATGGAATCCGCTCAGTCAATACAGGCGCTGGTGGAGCGCTGGCAGAAGTTGCGTCCTGTGCATCCTGTTACCCTAAAGCCAACGGCTGAGATAGAGGCTTTTGAAATCGTGATACAAGCACTGACTGGGCTGGAGGCAAATGGATATGTGCTTCTGGAGCGTTAACCCTGAGTGACTTCCGGCACTCCGGAAGAATTTTTTAATGGGGTGATAGGAAAGGGAGTACAACTGGGTAAGTTACACCCAGGAGTAAGAAGTTAAGCATCCCGCACCTCAAGGAGAAATCTCTTTATGAAGCTCGATTTACAAGCAAAGTTCCTGCAACACCTCAACAAGAAAAAGCAGGATGAAGGTTTTACACTAATTGAACTGCTCGTTGTTATCATCATCATTGGTATTTTGGCAGCTATTGCTCTCCCTTCCTTCCTGAACCAAGCGAACAAGGCAAAGCAGTCTGAAGCAAAAACCTATGTAGGTTCAATGAATAGAGCTCAGCAAGCTTTCTTCCTAGAAAACAATTACATGACTGAATTCGATGGTGGTAAAGGCTTCGCTGCATTAGGTCTTGGCGTTGCCACTCAGACCACTAATTATACTTACAACATTGACGGTGGTGCTACTGAGGCACCACCTACGGTTACAGTTGGTGATCCGTCTGCTCAGGTAACAAACCAGGCACAACCAAGAGCAGCATCAATCAAAGCTTACATTGGGGGTGTAGCCCTAGGTGAGATAGCAGATACAAGTGAGGCAACTACGCTAGCTGTATTGTGCGAAGCTAAGATTGCTAGTGGAATTCAGGGTGGTGTAGATGGGTCGCAACCCGCCACGTTTGATGCTGCTGGAGGTCCACCAACGTGCCCAGATCCCGACTATAAACCAGTAGGCGGCAAATAAGCCAACTGATAACTATTGGGAGTAGGTGGGTAGAGTGATCTACCCACTACTTTTAATAACCTTCTCCTAAGACGAATGGCACTAACTCAAAAGAAAATTGCAATAGTTCTATCTTTAAAACAGGACTCCTTGCTTCAAGGTTTACTAAATTCAGTTTGATTCTTTACCACGTAAACAGATAAAAACTAGGTTGTGAAGTCACCGGAAAAAATAAATCTTACAACGGCTGAATCTGCTTTGCGAAATTTGGTTAACTGGCAGCAGCAAGCCCATCAACATCTGGTTTTGGGAGACTACAGTAAGGCGGAAAATCTGTATGAGGAAGCAATTACAGCCGAACCTGAGGTCAGGTCTCACTACTGGAATTTAGGCTTGATGCTGCTGCTGCAAGGGCAAGAATTAGAAGCTCAGACAACCTGGCTGTTGGCTATGGCGGAGGGTGAGCCGGAACAGGTTGACCTTTGGACAGCAGAACTCATACAGGTTCTGCAAAAAGAAGCGACTAGGCAGGAAGAGCTAGGAAGTTATTCAGTCGCTTGGGCACTCCGACAGCACATAAGAGAAATTAGCCCAACGGAGGCTAACAATTTGCTGCATTTGCTTGAGCTAGCGTTTAAGCAAGAAATTTTCTCTGAGGAGCAGTTAGTTTCTCTAGGTGTTATAGAACTTCTTAAATTGGAGGAATCACTTAGTCTTGATTCTGATTTACTACTAAAGGTATTACAAAATGTCTTGGATAACGCTTTTGTAGCTCCATCATCTCTGGAATTGGTTGAAGTTTGTTTACCTCATGTCCAAGATGTTAGAGGCTTTTTAGTTGTTGTGTTACCCGCATCACTTAAAATTGCTTACTCTGTAGGACATCCGGGGTTAGCAGCACGCTTCCTTGAATTGTATTTAAGTTTAGATCCAGATAATGTTGAAGTTCTACGGCATTTAGCCTGTTTTTATCAAAACGCGAAGGATTATTCCAAAGGAATAGACACAGCAAAACTATGCCATTCTCTATCAAAAACATTACCAGATCAAATTTTTAGCAGTTATCTAGTGCTACGTGGGTTCATGAGCGCTGGTGGATATTGGCAAGAAGCTGATGAAGTCTCGCAGCATCAAGAGTCTCTGATTTTGTCATTAATCAAAGAACAACCACTACTGTCAGAGCAAGCAACAGTCCAACGGTTATTTACTAGCGCTTATTTTCTACCCTACTTACGAGACGAGCCAGAACATAACAGATATATCTATAATCAACTTGCTCAACTTTGCCAATTCAATATTCAAAGTTATGCAAAAGAGCAGGCAGAGAGATACACTCAGAGAGTAGTAAAGAATCAAACGAAATTACTTAAGATTGGATATATTTCTCATTGTTTGAGAAACCATTCTGTAGGTTGGTTAGCTCGTTGGATTTTCAAATATCATGATCGTGAGCGTTTTCATGTTTATTCTTATCTGGTTAACTACAGTCAACGCAATGACGAATTACAAGCGTGGTATGTTAACCAAGGAGATCAGGTTTACAAAGCAGGTAGCAATGGCTTAGAGATTGCTGAAAAAATTCATAAAGATGAAATTGATATATTAATTGATCTTGATAGCATTACTTTAGATACTACCTGTCAGATCACGTCGTTGAAACCAGCACCTATTCAAGCGACTTGGCTAGGCTGGGATGCGTCGGGAGTACCGGCAGTAGATTACTTCATTGCTGACCCTTATGTTTTACCGGAGTCAGCCCAAGATTACTATACAGAAAAAATCTGGAGACTTCCTCAGACTTATATAGCTGTTGACGGTTTTGAGGTAGCTGTGCCTACCCTCCGTCGAGATCACTTAGATATTCCTAGTGATGGTGTAGTGTATCTTTGCTCTCAAAGAGGATACAAGCGTCATCCAGATACCGCACGACTACAACTAAAAATCCTTAAGGAAGTGCCAAATAGTTACTTCCTAATTAAAGGTTTAGCGGACAAAGACTCAATTACAAGCTTCTTTAGCCAAATTGCTGAAGAGGAAGGCGTAAATTGCGATCGCCTACGATTTCTGCCACAGGTGACTTCAGAAGCAGTACACCGGGCTAACTTGGGTATTGTTGATGTAGTCTTAGATACCTACCCCTATAACGGCGCTACCACAACTCTAGAAGTTCTCTGGATGGGTATTCCATTAGTAACGCGAGTTGGACAACAATTTGCTGCTCGTAATAGCTACACCATGATGATGAATGCAGGTATCACAGAAGGAATCGCGTGGACTGATGAAGAGTATGTAGAGTGGGGAATTCGCTTAGGCAAAGATTCCGATCTCAGACAGCAGATATCCTGGCGACTACGACAATCCAGGCAAACAGCACCGCTATGGAATGCGAAGCAGTTTACTCGTGATATGGAAGATGCTTACGAGAAAATGTGGTCAAATTATGTTATGAATAATATCTCTTAGTCACTAACTTTTTTCCTGGTACTTATGCTCATTTTCGGTACAAACTTATGTGATTCATTACTCAAAAGCCCATAGGTTTGCTCAATATAGTTTCAATCGTCTTCTAAAGTTTAACTATAAGTAACAATGAAACCTCTCAAACTCCATATTGGTGGTAAGGAGTCTCATCCTGAATGGAAGATTTTAGATGTCGAACCTCGTCCTGAAGTAGATTATGTAGCTAATGCTAATGACTTGAGTCTATTTGAAAGTAATTCTATCGAGTCGATTTACGCTAGTCACGTCTTAGAACACTTCTACTACGGTCTGAATAATCAACTCATAAATACCTTAAAAGAATGGCATCGCGTGCTTAAACCAGGAGGTAAACTTTTAATTAGTGTACCTGATTTGAAAACCTTATGCTGGCTTTATCTAAATCCGAATTTAATGCCTCTTGAACGGCATCACCTAATGCGAATTATATTTGGTGGTCAGACAAATATCTATGATGTTCATAAAGTTGGTTTTGATTTTGAAATCTTAGCACTTTACCTAGAAGAAGCAGGTTTTCAAGAATATGAGCAATTCTCAGAGTTTAAGATTTTTAATGACTGTAGTAGTCTACGGATATTAGACACTTTGATTAGCCTGAATGTTATTGCAAAAAAATCCCTAGAAAACATCTAGCGAAATCTTTTCATGGCTCAGGTTATGATATCTTTCCTATCTCGTCCTAATGTAGGTCAATCAATCGGGCTATCCTTTATCGCCCTCTTATCTATTTTTGCACTTGGGGCGCTACAGATGCCTCAACTGGCTCAAATAAGAGGCGGAGCCAAAAACGCTTCACCAGAAGCTCTTCAAACGGAAGTCAAGGCAGAAAAAGTGCGCCTCAATCTGCTCCAGAAAGTTCCTGCCTTTGGTTTTGATAATTTGCTTGCAGATTGGGCATTTCTAAATTTCATACAGTATTTTGGTGATGATGAAGCTCGCGCAGCGACTGGCTATCGGCTTGGTCCAGATTATTTTGATGTAATCATCGATCGCGACCCCAAATTCTTGCAGGCGTATTTTTTCCTTTCTGGGAGTGGTTCTTTATACGCAGGAATGCCAGAACGCTCTGTAGCGCTGATGGACAAAGGGCTAAAGTCGCTTGCTCCTCAATCACCACCTAAGTCCTACTATGTTTGGCGTTATAAAGCCACAGATGAGTTGTTGTTTTTAGGCGATGCTCAAGCAGCAAGACAATCCTATGAGAAGGCAGCCGAATGGGCAAGTACCTATTCTGATGAAGAAAGTAAGAATATAGTAGCAATTTCTCGCCGAAGCGCTGGGTCTCTTGCCCGTAATCCCCTGAGCAAATCAGCCCAAGTCAATGCTTGGTCAATGGTTTTAAGTAATGCGCTAGACGATCGCACCCGTCAACTTGCGATCAGTCGCATTGAGGCACTCGGTGGCAAAGTCATTGTTACGCCACAGGGAGCGAGGATTCAATTGCCGAAAACCGATTGAGTTCTAAGCTAAACACTTAAGGCTTCATCGCTTTAAGTCTTCCATACTTCTAGCGCCCGTCAGCTTAAATTAGCTGATGCATAATCACCCCTAAACTAAAGCCACCCAAGGAAACGGCAGAGATAATCCCAAAGGCTTGCCATTCCCCGTAATCTGCTGTCTGAAGATCTAACCTGACCAAGGCACCAGCAGCAAGCAAAACCAATATGCGAACAACAACCTCAAGCCAGCTAAGGATGATTACCGCAAAAAAAGCTCCAAAAATCACTGAAAAAAACGCTCTAGTATCCGATTGCAGCCAACCCGTGTAAAAGTTTCTAATTAACGTCAAAGGAGCCGCCAAAGCGAAAGCAATGAGAAAACTATAAATAGCTCCCATTAGCCAGAGCAACCAAGCAGTATTCCCCAACGTTAATGTTGTGCTAGTAAGTTTTCGAGCATCAACATTAGCGAGTCTTTCTGCGTCAGTAGATAGCAACCAGCCAAAGACACCGTAGGTAAAAAGAAGGAGCAAGAGTGAAACCCAAGGCAGTTTTTTCACAAACACCATTGATCTAAGGGAACATGACGTGCTTAACACTTTTCAGAGCTAAAGCCAGTGATTTCTCCTTTCGCTAGCCATCTCACTTAGCGGAACTCAGAAGCAGAAGTAATGCTTTTGAGCGTTTTCTGAACAGTGATCAGATTCACAGCACTTAGCTGATCAAGATCGTCATCCTCAGGCTGCTAACTTTTGCATACTAAATCATGACTGAACTCTAGCCGAGTCATCAATAGGGAACACACAACCAGCCGACAGGTTCTGAGTAGAGACTGTCGGTTTTTTATTCGATTAAGAACGACCTCTCCCGATACTAAGCCGTTTACCCAGCTAGAATTAAATTTTAAGGACTTAATACCCCATTAAGAGCTACTTCAACTAGGAAAAAGTGCCTCCAGCACCTTTGCTGGAGGTTATATTAGGCAAAAAATATACTTAGCCCAAAAATCAAGACATAGCTTGAATGATGTAATCAAAGTAGGGAGCTGCTGCCGAGACATCCTCTTGGCTAAGCAATCCTAGAGAAGCATTTTTTAAGCAACGGATTGATTCAGCCATCCCTGAAACTGGCACACCAAGAGAGTTGTACATTTCTCGCACCCCAATTAGACCGATTTTTTCAATGGGTTCCTTGTCACCGGACAGGACTCCGTAGGTAATCAGTCGCAAGTACCAGCCGTAGTCGCGTAAGCATAGCGCCCGTTGACGCTCCCCGTAAGCATTGCCACCTGGAGCAATAAAGTCAGGACGTTTCTGCCAAAGCTGCTTGCTAGCTTCCTGAACAATCTTTTTTTCATTTTCAGCGAGAGTGGTAGCAATCCGCACCCGTTGTTCACCTGTTTTCAAAAACTCATTGATACTGTTGAGTTCTCCGGAGCTAGGATATCGGAGTTGGTCGTCTGCTTGGAGAATAACTTGGCTAACTACGCTCATCTTATTGGTTTAACTTAGGTAACATTTGTAGTTTAGCGACTCTAGGCTACACAAATAAAGAGAGGAAAATACTGTGTCTACGACTCAACTGCCTGGTAGTGCAGATAAAAAAAACGATGATCCCCGCCTAGACCAATGGCAACAAGGTCAGTTGGTTGAGGTAAGGATTACAGATTTGAATGATACTGGCGAGGGTGTTGGACGTTTGGGCAGTCGAGTAATCTTTGTTCCAGATACGGTCACGGGCGATCGCATTCTAGTTCGGCTGGTACATGTCAAAGCCAACTATGCCAATGGCAAACTTCACCAAATCTTAGAACCATCTCCCCATCGCATTCGACCCAACTGCATCGTCGCAGACAAATGCGGTGGTTGCCAGTGGCAGCACATTGACTACGGGTATCAGCAATCAACGAAACATAATCTAGTCGTTCAAGCCTTAGAACGCATTGGTGGCTTTACTCAACCTCCTGTCGCACCCATCTTGATCAGTGACTCATTCCTTGCCTACCGCAACAAAGTGACCTATCCCTTAAAACGATCCGCAACGGGTCAAGTTCAGGCAGGCTACTACCAAAAAGGAAGTCACCAGCTAATTAATCTAAATCAATGCCCTGTGCAAGATTCGCGCTTAAATCCGCTGTTAGCCGAAGTTAAGCAGGATATTGAGCGAATGGGGTGGTCAGTATATGACGAACGCCGTCATCAAGGACGCATCCGTCACCTGTCGCTGCGGATTGGGCGCCGTACCGGAGAGATGCTGCTGACGTTGATCGCAACTGATTGGAAGCTAGGAGATCTTGATGTTCAAGCGGAAAAGTGGATGACTCGCTACCCCAAACTGGTGGGGGTTTCGGTGAATCGTAACCCAAACCGCACCAATGCGATTTTTGGTGATGAAACTCGCTGTATTACGGGTCAGCCTTATTTGAAAGAAGAGTTTGCTGGTCTTGAGTTCCAACTATCGCCTGAAACCTTCTTCCAGGTCAATACAGAGGCAGCAGAGGCACTATTAAATGCGATCGCACAACAACTAGCGCTTAAGGGGGATGAAGTACTAGTCGATGCTTACTGTGGCATTGGTACCTTTACTCTGCCCCTAGCGCAACGAGTGCAGCAGGCAATTGGTTTAGAAGTACAACCTGCCTCCGTAGAACAAGCCCAAAGCAATGCCCAGCTTAACGGGATCAGCAATGTAATCTTTAAAACTGGAACGGTGGAAACCTTGCTGCCAAAACTGGGGATCACACCCGATATTGTTTTACTTGACCCACCTCGTAAGGGATGCGATCGCCAGGTCATCGAAACCCTTCTTCAAATCTTACCCAGGCGTATCGTTTACATTAGCTGTAAGCCAGCTACTCTGGCACGGGATCTCAAGCTCATCAGCCAGACTGGTAGCTATCAGTTAGATCACATACAACCTGCTGATTTCTTTCCTCAAACACCCCACGTTGAATGTGCAGCCTTCCTAACACGACAAGGCTGAAGCAAGGCAAGGGAAATGTCTATGAGTACATCTCTTAGAGGCTGAAACCGTACTGACATTTCTCTACTTTATCCAGATAAAAAAGTAAGAGTAGAACATCCTTTAAAAACAGAGGAATCCAGATGGGGCGGTTATTTGAAGCCACGATCTGGTGTTTAAGAGAGTGTTTCGTTACAATGGTATGTAAAGGTTCCTCTCTAAACCGATGAGAGAAAACCGATCCTCTCTAGAGGCAAGAAGTTAGCGCACTTCACCCCGATCCGTTGGTAAGCGAGCAATAGCTCCAAGCAATTCAACGGAAAAGGTCAAAGACCAAACTCTAAACTGAGTGTTAAAGTTTCGCGCTAGCCTTGCGGAACTCAACCCCTGTAGAGTCAGCGTCGAAAGCCTGGACACTTACTAAGATTCATATAAACAGCCTGAGCCAGGGAGATCTGGTTTTAGGAAAGATGAGAGAAGAAACATGGCAGCTAGCTGTGTAACGTATCAAGTCCACCACATGAAAGCTAGAGGTTTTTTGAGTGATTGCTATATCTTTGCGTCCGGTTGGACGCGACTGGGGAACGATTAGCTTCGCTTCTACCCTCTATCTTTGCCCCATCCTCGATTTGCTTCTTGAACAGATTCCCCGTAGATGGCAACCGGAACTTCGGCTGGGGTTGCAAGAAGCATTGGTAAATGCGGCAAAGCATGGTAACAATTTAGACCCAAGTAAGACGGTAGTGGTTCACTTTTCAGTCATAAATGACGAATACTGGTGGATAATCTCGGACGAAGGTTCCGGCTTTTCTCCTCCTTGTAGTCATCAGATCGATGATTGTAGTTTGCCGAGTGATGAATCAGAAAATGGCAGAGGCTTATGTCTCCTCCACCAGATTTTTGATCAGGTTCAGTGGAATCGCCAGGGAACAGAACTGAGACTTTGTAAGCAGGTCAACAGTCGTTCCCGTCTACCCTTGGTTCCTTGAGGGGCGCTGATCCCCGTGAGTTGGACAAGGAGGGGCGGAAATTGATCGGTCTAACCATCCTGAGGCTTGGCGAAATCTCGCAAGTGCTTCTTCTGGCTGTTCCTTCAGGAGAAATACTAGGGCAGCGGCAGCTTGTTCGCTAGCGCGTGCTTTTCGATTAGACTTTAATCGGTGCCACTCAGTCGGTGTGATGGCTAGACGCTCCGCCAGCGCTTGAGCTAGCTCAAGGGTACTAAATTCAGTTAGGGGATTAGTCTTAGTGGATTGGGTTGGTTCAGGCATGATGGCAAGCACACTCGCATTTACTCTTACTCTAAGGCATTAGAAGATGCCGCAAAAACCGTCATCCTCATCGTCCCCTGGTTCAGAACCCAACCAGCCGGATACGGGTGCAGACGAGTTTCAGGAAGCTTTGTCAGAGGTAGAGCGCTCTCTTCAAGCACTCAAAGAGCGTTATGCTCAGGTGCAGCGCGATCGCCAACGGCAAGCTGAACTTCAGCAACGTCGAGAGCAAGTCAGGAGAGAATTGCGTCAGTCTAGCAATCGACAAGCGCTGCAAGCTGAATTAAAGCAAATAAAAGAACAACTGGAAACAATAGAACTAAACTTAGAAAGCCAATTATTTTCCTGGGGTAGTCTCAAAGAACCTTTTTGGCAAGCCGTCCGTTTTGGGGGACTGGGTATTGTTATTGGCTGGATACTGAAATCCTGTGCTAGCTAACCTTTCAGAACAGAGGTTAGGAGTTTAGTTGTTGCCTAGCAGAGGTGGACTGAGGGACGAAGTAGAAATTGTTGAATCCGACCCATACTGGTCAATTCTATTTGAACAGGAGTCTACACGAATTCTTAATGCATTAGGTAGTGACAAGGTTATTGCCATCGAACACTTTGGTAGCACAGCGGTTCCAGGTCTGGCAGCAAAGCCTATTATTGATTTGATGGTCGGGGTACATTCCCTAGAAGCCGCACAATCACTTATCCCGTTATTAAAAGCTCTTGAATATGTTTACTGGCGAGATGATCCCCGACCAGGGCGGATGTTTTTCGTTAAAGGAATGCCTCCCTATGGTTTGCGAAGAACGCATCACGTTCACGTCGTTGAGGCATATGGTGAGTTTTGGGAGCGTCTGTTGTTTCATGACTACCTGCGATCACATCCAGAAGAGGCAAAACGCTACGAGGTGCTAAAACGTGATTTGGCAGTGCGTTTTCGTACAGACCGTGAGGGATATACGAAAGGAAAGAGCGCTTACATTCAAATAGTTATGGAGAAAGCACGTCGCAGCCAAAGGTAGTAAATTGGGAGCGGCAAAGCTAAAGGAAGAATGAAGGATGCCATACAGTTCCAGCCCGAACCCAGTGGCATAACCATTAAACTGAAGTTAATATCTATTAGTTCTCCTGGTCTTTGTATTGTAAGCGTGACTGAAAGCGTGGCTATTTGAAACATGATGACTCAACGGATTGCGGAAATATTACGAAATGGTCAGCCTGATGAGTCGGTGACAATCAAAGGCTGGGTACGCACGAAGCGGGAATTGAAGGGATTTGCCTTTATAGAAGTTAACGATGGCTCATTTCTCGCTAATCTACAAGCCGTATTGAATGCTGACTTGCCAGACTATGAAGAGGTTCTCAAGCGACTGAATACGGGTGCTTCTGTTGAAGTGACGGGTGTGCTGGTGCCATCTCAGGGGAAAGGACAGCGAATTGAACTGAAGGTATCCTCGATAAAGGTATACGGGGAAGCTGATCCTGAAACCTACCCATTGCAGAAGAAACGCCATTCCTTTGAATTTTTGCGGGAGATTGGGCATTTGCGATCGCGTACCAATACTCTTGGTGCTGTCTTCCGAGTCCGCAATGCTTGTGCAAACGCCATCCATCAATTTTTTCAGGAACGAGATTTTTTGTGGGTTCATACCCCGATGATCACGGCGAATGACTGTGAAGGCGCAGGTGAGTTGTTCACCGTCACCAACCTAGACTTGAAGGATATTCCTAAGACAGACTCCCAAGACGTTGATTTTAGCCAAGACTTTTTTGGACGCCGTGCTTACCTTACCGTTAGTGGTCAACTGCAAGCTGAGGTGATGGCACTAGCGTTTCGGGATGTCTATACTTTTGGCCCCACGTTCCGCGCCGAAAATTCCAATACCTCGCGACATTTGGCAGAGTTCTGGATGGTGGAACCAGAGATAGCATTCTGCGATTTGAAAGGGAACATGGACTTGGCAGAAGCGTTTCTCAAGTACATCTTCAAGTCAGTGTTGGAGAAGTGTCCAGAGGACATGGAGTTCTTCAACCAGCGGATTGACAATTCGGTTCTCGCCACGGCTGACAATATTATCAACAACGAGTTTGAGCGGATTACCTACACAGATGCGATCGCCCTTTTGGAAAAAAGCGATCGCAAGTTTGAGTACCCCGTTAACTGGGGCTTAGATTTGCAGTCAGAACATGAGCGGTATCTCGCTGAAGAACTATTCAAAAAACCCGTTATCGTTAGCGATTACCCAGTAGGGATCAAAGCATTCTATATGCGTTTGAACGATGATGAGAAAACCGTAGCCGCAATGGACGTTCTCGCTCCCAAGATTGGTGAAATTATCGGCGGTTCCCAACGGGAAGAGCGACTTGATGTTCTGGAGCAGCGAATTAAAAACCAGGGAATGAATCCAGACGATTTATGGTGGTACCTAGATTTGCGCCGCTATGGTACTGTTCCTCATGCAGGGTTTGGCTTGGGATTTGAGCGTGTGGTGCAGTTTATGACAGGTATGGGAAATATCCGTGATGTGATCCCATTCCCTCGGACACCGTTGAATGCAGAATTTTAAAGACAACACAACTTGCCTGGAACGATACTAGGCTGATGTGCCTTTAAATTTCATTGTTCAGATTCGGGAGATGGACTTGGTTCAGGAGGCTCAATATCAGGCACAAGCTTAATAGTTTCTCCATTTCCAAATAGGCAAGAGTCTATCTCTTCCTCGTCTAATACAACCTCCCGGTGTACCCAAGCTAAGGTATTGTTAGGGAGTTTAACCTCCATCCAGCCTCCTTTTGTCTGCTTTCCAGTAACAGGTAGCTGTTCCCTAAAAACAGACTTGACAATGTTATCCCGAAAAGGAGCAGGCTCAGAGCGTAAGTTTCCACTAACAACAGCCGAGCAACCTTCACGCTTGGGTGAAGCGGTAGGGTTAGGAGATGGAGCAGTGGTAGAACTAGAGTTTTTGTTAGAATTTGTCGCCGTGGGAGATTGCGTTGGTGAAGGATTCAGTGACGACAATTCGGTATTTTCTGACTTGGATAGAGGCGAGTTTGGTGAGCGAGTAAAGATGCTAATCGTTAGTGCTAAAGCTGCTAAGCCTCCTCCAATTCCCAGCAAGAGAAGAAACTTGTTAGGAAACCTAGAAACAGAAGCGGGACTGGTTTGTGATTCGGCTAACCCTGATGATGAATTTATGGGAAGAGGGGGGTTTGTTAGTTGTATAGATTGGTTTGGTATGTACCCCGGCGAAATTGCACTAGGCGTTGAAGGCAACCAGTTTGCTTGGCTCCCAAGTCTTAATTGCGTTAGCTCATTCGCCTTATTGTCAGATTGAGAGTTATTCGCTAACTTTGGAGCACTTTCTTCTTCGATTGGGATGACATCTTCATCTCTGAGTCCCAGAAACTGTTGAAGACAGGTTAACTCCTCACGAGCTTGAGCGTTGAGAGGGTAGCATCTTTGGAGGGATTGCATATACACCCGCCGATATCGCTGTAATTTTTCTTGGTACTCTTGATAAGGTTTTAGGACTTCAGCTTCAATATTTGCACGCTCTTCAGAGGTTAGCCCCAAGCCCCACGCCAATGAGTTCAAAATATAACGTCCTGATGGCGAAATCTCGCCGCGACTTACCCGCCGTTCAGCTTCTTTGCGATATTTCAGTTTTGGGTCATTAGTTTGTGCTTTAGCTAAGAGAATTTTATTTTCTTCCTTCAGGAAATAAAATTCTGGCTTCATCGCTGGAGCCGCTTCTTGAACCTTGCGGCTGGCATATTCATGTAACTCATTCACCGCAATCCAGCTATCACCATCTAAATCGGCGGCTCCCGTTTCAATTCCTTCAACCAAGTAACGGGTGTAAACCGAAAGCTCAGAACCTCTCTGGCTAGAGGAATATTGCGTGGAAGTAAAGGATGTGAGGAGTGCTCGTCCTTGGCGACTCAGTTGAGCTTTAATATCTACACTAGTATCACCTGTTGTTGTGATTTCTGGAGGAGAGGTGTTACTGAAGCAACAGTCAAGGATTATGACTTGATGCTTACAGCTACTGTTACTCATAAGGTCATGAATAAAACTAGCAGACACAGTGCTTGACTTGACCAGTTCTCCTGTGGAGGTTCTGCCAGTATCGCGAGTGGCAAAATGGAGTGTACCACTATCATCCTTGACACTATGACCGGAGAAAAACAGTAGGATTAAATCATTTTCAGTAAGGCTTGCAAGCAAAACTTCAAGGGTTTCCTGCATCAACAACGAGTTAGGATTTGTCAGAGTTTTTACCTCATCAAAACCACCCATCTCTATATGCTGCAAAACTTGTTGCATTGCCTTAATATCTCTGATAGCGCCAGGGAGTGGATCTAAACCAGGCTCGTACTCACTGACCCCAATCAGCAGTGCTACCTTCGCCATATTTAATTCCCTAGACTGCTACAAATTTTTGTACTACCTGAATCGCTACCATGCGCTACTTAAATTTACAGGTTCCTTCTGTTATATCCGGGTAAAAATTCAGGCGCCACAGAAACGTTAAATCTTTAGCGCTTCTTCGCAAAAGAATTGAGTCTTTAGAGATGAACTTCATGCCTTATCTACAATGTTTGCGATCGCAAAGCGCAGGTTATGAACTCTACTTGGATAAAGTTCAAGCCATTTTTCAAGATAAAACAGTCATTCTACAACGCCTCAACGAGCTTAGATGAAAGTGAGATCGCGCTTCTAGCCTAATGTCGTGCTTTTTGCTTTCTAGAGCTTTTGTCTTCCAACTTAAATCTGTTAAGACTATTTCGCAGCAGTCGTTCCTGTCGCTTGAGTTGTGCAATCAATTTAGCATTCTGGAAAGCGTCAGCCTGATTGACCCCTGCATTGTTTCTCACTTTCAATGACAGTTGGTAACAAAACTGAGATTTTTCTAAGAGTTTGAGGATCGAAGGTGCAAATTTAGCAAACCTTGCTTCATCCTCTTTCGTAAAGCCAGTCCTATCAATTCTTCTAGACAAGTCGTCTTCAGGATCATGATTCGCCTTCAACTTGTTGATTAATTGCACAACAGCAACTAAATCTTTTTGCTTATTCAATACAGGCCAAGCCAGAAGCGAGTAAGTACGGTATCCCGTTTTCTGATCTGTATTCTTCGCCGCTTCAGAACGTGGATCGTCATAGACATCAAAAGGAACATTGATGACTTGTGAGGACGTGGCAGCTAGACCAGCAATCCCTTTACCAACAGGGATATCAATCACTAGCCCACCCCCCTCGCCATCGTCAGCAACAACCGTGCCCAGTACTCTTCTGTGCTGATCGAGTAAAAAAATGCTGGTGCGATCGGCCCTTACCAAATCCCCCGCTTTTCGGGTAAGGCGATGCAACATCTCACACAGAGTGCTAACTAGCTCATTTATCGCCTGATCAACGTCATTAACATCTCCAGTTGTATTAGAGACAACAATAGGAGGACGGGATGCGCTACTAGCGTTTGCCTTACTAGGATTTTCCCCTACCCTTGGGGATGAGATCGGCTTCTCCTGCTCCTCTACACCAGCAATTTCTCGCCAGTTTAGCCCTAAGAACTGACAAATTTCTATAAAATTTACACGATTAACAGGTTCGCCTTTGAGAAAAAGCTTATCAATAACCAGACACAGAGACAGCCCTAATCTTTCGGCAAGGTCTTTCTTGCGTCCTTCACTCTTACGCTTCCAAGCCAAGTTGACTTCTTGGAGGTACTTTGGATGTACTCTATACGACCTTGCCATGTCTAAGCATTAGAAAACAGTCCATGCTCCAATCTTAGACGAGGAATGATTATTGTTGATTATTGTAACAAAGCTGAAAAAACGAGGATAAAGCTCAGGGCAATTCTCGCAGTACCCCTGCGAGAATCTCAAACATTTCCTTAATGTGGTATTTCTGAATAATTAAAGGCGGAGACAAAGCAATAATGTCCCCTGTCGTGCGGATGAGTAACCCGTTGTCATAACAGCGTTGGAGACATTCCACAGCCCGTGCTGTCGGTTTCCCTGGAATGGGTTCCAACTCAATCGCCCCAATAAGCCCTAAGTTACGAATATCAATGACATGAGGTAAATCTCGCAGGGAATGCAGACACTCTTCCCAGTAGCTAGCGAGATGGTGGGCATTAGCAAATAACCCTTCCTCTTCATAAATAGCAAGGGTTGCCAGTGCCGCTGCACACGCAGCCGGATGACCTGAATAGGTGTAGCCGTGAAATAATTCGATCGCACCTTCTGCCGACGCTTCCATAAACGTGTCGTAAATACCTTGGCGGGTAAACACTGCCCCCATCGGAATCGTACCGCTAGTAATTCCTTTCGCCACCGTTACCAAATCAGGAACGACACCAAAGTACTCCGTTGCAAAACTTGTACCTAAGCGTCCAAAACCAGTAATGACTTCATCAAATATTAAGAGAATGCCGTACTTGTCACAAATGGCACGTAGACCTTCCAGATAACCCACTGGCGGAATCAGAACCCCTGTCGAACCTGCAACGGGTTCAACAATTACTGCCGCTATTGTTGAAGCATCATGCAGCGTGACAATTCGTTCCAGTTCATCGGCTAGATGTGCGCCCCACTGAGGTTGACCATGACTGAAGGCATTGTGTTCAAGATTATGAGTGTGGGGGAGATGATCGACACCCGGAATTAAGCTACCAAAAAACTTGCGATTGCTGACAATCCCACCGACAGAAATTCCGCCAAAACCAACACCGTGGTAGCCACGTTCCCGTCCAATCAAACGCTGACGAGTCCCTTCGCCTCGCACTCGATGATAAGCGATCGCAATTTTCAGCGCTGTATCTACCGACTCTGAACCCGAATTCGTGAAAAACACATGGTCAAACTTCCCACCTGGCATCAGCTTAACCAAACGTTCCGCCAGTTCAAAAGGACCAGGATGCCCCATTTGGAACGTAGGCGCAAAGTCAAGGGTTGCTACCTGTTTCTGAATCGCTTCAACAATTTTTGGGCGACAATGACCCGCATTTACACACCACAACCCAGCGATTCCATCAAGGATTTGACGACCATCAGCCGTCGTGTAGTGCATATCTTTTGCTGCAACCAACATCCGTGGTTTAGCTTTGAACTGTCGGTTAGCAGTAAATGGCATCCAGAAGGCTTCGAGTTGGCTTTGCACAGGTCTTGCTCCGGTGACAGCGGCTCTATTAACAATGATTGTTTGCTTATTATGAACCGAGTTGAGAGTGTCGCGCTTTCGCTAGAGTAAAATCTTAAGTTTTTAGCCTATCTGACTAGACTCTCTCTTCTACCCAAAGCCAGGATTTTGGGTGACAGTCATCAGGAAGTCAAAAGTCAAAAGGAAGATGTCTTGCTTTCTGATTACCATGAGAGATACTTAGGGTGCGTTCTAAGGGTAGCCGCTTGAGAATCAGGGGAACGAGAGAGCATGGACAGCTTGTACACCTTTAAATTCAACCACTCCAGTGCCCTACAAGCACTTGCTGATGGGCAATCCGACGAGATTAACTACTACGAAGCCCGGAAAAAGCTGTTCAGCTTATCCGTGATGGCAGATTACGACCAACTTGTCTGCCTCCCCACCCTAACTGCAATAGACAAGCACTGGTATCAAATCGAAACCGCCCGAAAAGTCCTCAGACAACTGGGAGGACGTGCCCTCCTCGCCGATGAAGTAGGACTGGGAAAAACCATCGAAGCTGGACTCATCTTAAGCGAGTACCTAGCGCGAGGCATGATTCAATCCCTGTTGATTCTCACCCCAGCGTCCCTCGTCTCTCAGTGGCAACAGGAATTGCAAACGAAATTTGGTATCGACACCGTTACTAGCGACGACAAACAACTCCAACTCAACCCCGGTGAATTTTGGAGTACAAATAATCGACTGATTGCCTCCCTCAATACGGCTAAATCAGCAAAGCACTTCAACTTAGTCACAACTCGTTCCTGGGATTTAGTCATCGTTGATGAAGCGCACCACCTGAAGAACCGCAGCACCCTCAACTGGAAACTCGTCAACGCCCTAAATAAACGATTCATCTTAATGCTCACCGCCACCCCCGTCCAGAACTCCCTGGTGGAACTATTCAATCTCTTAACCCTCCTCAAACCAGGATTGTTGAAGACAGAAGCCGCGTTTAAAAAAGAGTACGTTTCCTCAAAAAATGGACGAGTGCCCAAAAATCCAGAAAAGCTGCGGCAGTTAATGCGGGAGGTGATGGTACGCAATACCCGTTCTTTAGTTGATGTTCAACTCCCCAAACGCTTCGCTACCACCATCACTGTTAGTCCTTCCAAGAGTGAAGAGAAACTCTATCAAGACTTGACTGAGTATGTGCGTTCTCTTGAAATCGGTGAATCCGACTCTGCCAAAACACAGAAGTTAGACAAATTTTCCCGTACCAATCTCTTAATGCGGGCAGGTTCTTCGCCTCAAGCCTTAGCCGATTCTCTCAAGAACCTTGCAAAAAAATTCCCCAGTGATGAACTAAAAACGTTAACTCGACGCGCCTCACAGGTTAAACAAGTTGAAAAAGCTCTAGCTTTAGTAGACTTACTCAAAAAGTCAACGCAAAAAACCATCGTTTTTACTACCCATCGAGCAACAAGTGCCTACTTAGCCAAAACACTCGAAGAAGCGGGTATCACGTTTGCTCAGTTTCTGGGGGATATGTCGTTAAAAGAGAAAGATGCGGCAATTGAAGCGTTTCGCGATCGCGTTCCTGTCTTACTAGCTTCTGAGACTGGTGGAGAAGGACGAAATATCCAATTTGCAAATGCGATCGTCAACTACGACTTACCCTGGAACCCGATGAAAATTGAACAACGCATTGGGAGAATCCACCGCATCGGACAGACACAGGATGTCTTTATCTTCAACTTTTGTCTCAAGGACAGTATTGAAGAATATATCCTGAAAATCTTGCACGATAAAATCAATATGTTTGAACTAGTGGTAGGAGAAATCGAAACTATCTTAGGAAACGTTGACGAAGAGTTTGATTTCAGCGAAGTAGTGATAGACATTTGGTTAAAGCATCAAGCCAAACCCGAATTAGATACAGCGTTTGAAAATCTAGCTACCGAGTTGATAAAAGCTAAAGATAAGTATCGGGAAACAAGTGAACTTGATGAACAGATTTTTGGAGAAGACTTTGAAGCATAATTTAGGCAGATGGCAGATGGCAGAAGGGAACTAATGAAGGTAGAGGGTAAAGAACAGGAGCTAGGAGCTAGGAGCGAGTTACTATTTACTCATTTGCTGCAAAAGTCAGGAAGTAGATTAAATTCTCATAACAGCCTCCTGCCTTCTGCCTTCTATCTTCTGCCTTCTTTTGTGTATTCCTTATCTCAAAATGGTTTCTGATCCAATTCTGTCTACCCTGGCACAACTCATCTCTTTACACGAAGGAATCGCTGAACCGGATGGTGAACAGGTGTTGAATGTCCTGTTAGCGACTAATATCGCGAAAGCTCTCGACTTGCCTGAAGAAGTTACTTTAACCACCAGAGCGGATATTCCTGAGAGCCATTTTGTCACCTATCACTCGACTCTACTCAATAAGTTTTCTGAACTGCTAAGTGATAGAGGATGTGTGGCAGCAGTCGGGGTGAAGTATGATAGCTATCTAAAAACTACAGGATTTGAGAAACTCCTACAACAAAATATTGTTCCTCAAAATGGCTTAATTCGATTTCTGGAAGCTAAACCCGAAACGACTCGTTATATCTGGTGCAATGTTGCTTACACAGCGGAAGCCGATGAACGAAGAATCGGGATGGTTTCCTTTATCATCAATGAGCTAACCGGAGTGACACCCATAGACATTGGAGATGCTTTGTTTTGGGAAGCTGACCGAATTGATGTCAACGATTCTCCAGACTTAATAACAAAGCCCTTTGAGGAGTTATCGAGTTTAATCGAACAGACAGCCGCGAAATTAATTAAAGCTGAACTAGAGAATTGGAGCGCTAAGTTAACACGAACTCTAACGAGAGATTCTGAACGACTTCACGCTTATTACGGTACGATAGCGACTGAGATTGCTTCAAGGATTGAGTATAAAGGTTTAATAGGTGAGGAAAAAGAAAAGGAGTTAGCTCGTATTGAAGCAACTCAAAGGGAATTAGAGAGGAAGCTGGCGGATATCAAGGAACGTTATACCCTAGTAGTAGATGCTTTTTTACACAGTGCTATGGTCATCCATTTACCCACAGTCCATATCAACTGTGAATTGGTTAGAAAGAAAGCCAAACGGACAGTAACAGCGGTTTGGAATCCCTTCACGAAAATTCTTGAACCTTTACGTTGTGAATTAGGCGGAGAACCTGTCTATGAATTTTATTTAGATGATAGGACGGCTAAAATTATCTCACCCAGTTGTTGGAATAAGTGAAGCCATGCCCCATCCGTCGATTGAGTCTTCAATTACCTTTTTTTACACCCATGACCTTGAAATCTCGGCACAGTTCTACGAAGATGTATTGGGATTGAAGTTATGGCTCGATCAAGGTAGTTGTCGGATTTATCGGGTCAGTGGTGATGGGTACGTGGGCTTATGCCAAAGTAGCGAGACAAAAACTCCGCCCACTGAGAAGCAATCGAATGTGATTTTTACCCTCGTAACGCAGTAGGTGGACGAGTGGTTTAACTATCTTACTCTGCGGGGTGTCGAATTTGAAAAGCCGCCGGATCTGAATGAAAAGTACAACATTTACCACGGCTTCTTGCGCGATCCAAATGGCTACCTAATTGAGATTCAACGCTTTGAAAACGCTTCGGGGAGAGAGTGAAAACTATAATGTATCCGACGGTGACTGTAAGCCTAGAAATTCGCGGATTTCCTGGGGGATAGTGGCTTGTCCCTCAGTGATAATGTATTGCAGTAACCATCCCAATATTTCACAAAGTCTTTAGAGTGCGATCGCATCCCAGTAAGGCGGATTACCAAACCGCTTCATCAGGAACTCGATCAACGTTTTAACCCGCAGCGAATGCCTGCAATTCGGCATATTCTGTATATCTGATAACTCGACTATTCGCCCCTCATCGTTAAAACCTCGTTCAGTTTCCTTCATTGCAATGCAGTGCTATGCTGCTTTTCCCTGCCAATCTCTACGCAAAATTGCTAGTAATGCCACATCCTCAAACACCCCCCACTTCCTCACTCGTTGGTGTAGCAAACCTTCTTGGACAAACCCGTTTTTCTGCAATACCTTCCCTGAAGCTGGATTTCTGACCATGTGGTAAGCGCAGAGTCTATTGAGTCCTAAATCTTCAAAGGCAAAACGAAGCACAGGTTTCAATGCTTCACTCATGTAACCTTGTCCCCGTGCTTCAACGGCTAACCAGAAACTCAGTTCAGCCTGAGAATGTTCCCGTTCAATATCTCGAATCTCAATGAGTCCGCTAAATACTCTGTCAAACTTACGCTCGATTACAAATGTGACAGAATGACCATTTTCAAACTCTGCAAGTTGTTTGGAGATGTATCGCTCAGCCTCACCATCCGGGTATGGATGAGGAATGGAAATCATAGTGTCAGCAATCTCACGAATACTCGCAACTGTCTGGATTGATGGTGCATCCGCACGAGTGAGTGGGCGCAAGATTAACCTACTTGTCTCTAGCGTGGATTGAGTAAGCATGAACTGTATCTTATCGCGCTCTACGCCTGCGGCTTAACACCATTTGCCAGCAGGACTTACACAAATTGCTCATCTAAAGACTATTCGTAGTAGTAGTAGGTGACACTGCCCACCCTACATGTAGAGGTTCTGCGTAAGCCCTGCCTAGAAAAACTTTAATGCTATTTACAAATCTTTACAGATTGACACATAATATATGTATCCTTGCAAAATTTTCTGAGATAATTACTTTTGGTGATCTATATCACCTTGTGTCAAAGGCTTCGTCACATTTCTTTTCCGGGTCTTATCACTAGCCGTGAACCTGTCGATCACTGAGAATTTCCGTGAAATCGCTGATAGTAGAATTACAGAGCGTGCCAAGAAGTTATGAAACCGACACAAGTTTGCTTCCCTAAATTTCCAGTTCAACAAGTTGCCAATCGGATTATTTACCTACGCAAGATTACTCGCGTTGACCAGCACTTATTTATGTCAGCAGTATTGTCTAAAAAATTACTTTCGCTAGAGGAAAAAAACCTAGTTGAACAGGTTTATCAAGGCTTAAATAAAGGCTGGATTAGAGTAGTGGATTAGTAATCCAGTTCTAATAATCATTCATGGCTCTGTTTTCGATGAATCTTTGGCAGTGGAGTGGCTTTGCAGATGAGGAAAGTTTAATTCTCAAAGTCTCCCACTGTCTTTCTTTAGGTAGTTAAGGTTTTAAGAATAAAGACTTAGGTAACGGTAACTCTTAAATAGACAAGAATTATTTTCTTGGATTTGTGATGTAGTGCGATCGCATTCCTTGGAGGCTAAAAGGGCGATCGCTTTTTTCTTAAACTAAGTGCTGGTAAGCAATCCTAGACAAAATATAACCGTAGCTGCGAGAGAAAATCCCATCATCAACCCCGCAGGCATAAAAGTCCGAGTACGGAGAAAGCGTGTTACAAAGACCACAAACAGCACTAATCCAATCAATGCTGCTAGCCCTAACCCTACTATGGGTATCTGACGACAAAGCAACCAAGCAACCAGCAAGACTACTCCACTGCCTATCCCAGAAAATAGCGAGACTTTACTTTTTGCTTTGAGGTATCCCATTATGCCCCCAACTAGGACTAATAAGGCATATACAGGAATAGACCAGATAGCAATTTGAAATAAATTGTTCATTTTGAGGAAGTCGTCGATGTAGCGCGTTAGCGTAAAAATGAGAAGTTAGGAGATTTAGGGTTATGACCCAGCACGATTTGTTAATGTTAGTACTGCTACTGAGTCCTGGTCTTTTGCTGTCAGTAATTCTTATGCTGACCTTTGCGGCAGGCGGCTAAGCTTGTCGGTTCCACTCTCAAGTACAGCAAGTCTAACCAGGAAAAACAATGCTCATAAAAGAGCGGGGCGGTCACAGCAAGGGCGGAACCGACTAAAAGAAGACGACAGCAACAATCCCCCGTACCCGATTTAAGTGTAGCGGGGGTGTGTATGCGTATCAAAAAGCACGGCGTTTACAGCTCCGTTTGCCTAGAGGAGTCATTGGGCTTTTCACCGTGATGCGGTTTTGGCTTAGAAGGTTCACTGCGACGCAATGAAATTGAGTCAACTAAGGTTTCTTCTAGTTCCATGCGTTGTTCCATCTGGCGCAGAAAGTAGCCAGTCATCATTGCTGAAGCTAGCAATCCTGCTAAGTTTTCCCGATCAGTTGTGATTTGCACGTTAAAGTTTTCTGAAGGGAGCATCCCCACTAGTCCCTGAACGTTTTGAGAAATGATTTGTTGAATTTCTGGACTTGCCGACTTGGCAACTCGCGACAAAACATCTGGGGATTGGTGCTGGAGATAGTTCAGAAGTTGATTTACTTGCTCATCTTCAGGTTGGGAATTGAGAAAGTCAGGATTAAATACCATTAGTAATCTTCGGTTTGACTTGCTTAGTTTCTACTCTAAACGATTGTGATGTCTGGCGACTCCTACCTTGTATGATGATTTCTCGCTCTTTAGGAAGAGATTTTAGGAGAAATCCACGTTTGAAGAAAGGTTCAAAGCGCTGTCAGGATTGGGACTGCTTCTCCAGTGGTGGCAGTAGTTGATCAAGTTCAAAATGTTGATGAAATTTGTCGGTAACTTGTAACCAGTAGGAACGACCATCAGTTTGTCGGCGTCTCTGGACAAACCCCAAATTGATAAGCTCCTGAATATGTTGATAAGCACCACTACCACGCAGGTTAATCAGGTCAGGTTGTGCAATTGGGTCTTTTAGTGCGATCGCAGCCAGTGTTCTCAAGGCACCTGTACCCAATTCAGCAGGCACTAAACTTTGTAGTAAGTTTTGAAAGGATGAGCGTAACTGTAAGCTATAGCCAGATGGAGTTTCGACAACTTCTAGGGCACTATCCCGATGAGCATAGTCTGCCATTAGTTCAATCAGGGCATCTTCGGCATTATCGCGATCGCATCCTGCATATTCAGAAATTTCTGTAATTGAAAGGGGTTGTCCCTTCAGGTAAAGAATCGCTTCTATCTGGGCTGCTAAACAAGGCATGTATGATTCTTGAGTTTGGACTTTGGAATGGAAGGTTATTACAAAAGGCAGAAGGCAGAAGGCAGACGGCAGACGGCAGAGGACAAAGGAGACATAAGGAAGAAGTCCTTTAACATTTACCCATAAATCCACCTTGACGCTCTACTAGGGCGAGCTAATGCCTACTTACTATTACTACTACAACGGTTAGTTTTTCCCAATTCCCAATTCCCAATTCCCAATTCCCAATTCCCAATTCCCGACTCCTCAATCAAGTTGCCGTCCTGTAAGTTCAACGAAGATATCTTCTAAGTTGGCGGGACGTGCCATCATACCAGTTTTATTAGGTAAGCTGTCGAGGTAGGCGTTTGCTTGTGCCAAATCGGGGAAGAACTTGTACTCAAAGCGGTCGTCCACTTGCTTCATCACCAAACCTTCTCCATGTTGCTGCCGTAATTGTTGGAGGGTGCCAAGTTCAATTAGCTGACCAGTATCCATGATGCCAATACGGTCGCATAAAAATTCCACCTCGTCCATGTAGTGAGTTGTCAGCAACATTGTCATGCCCTGCTTGTTCAAATCCCGAATAATTTCCCAAAGGCGACAGCGGGTTTGAGGGTCTAGTCCTACAGTTGGTTCATCCAAAAATAGAATCTTGGGTTGATGCAACAGCGCCCTAGCAATTTGTAATCGACGCTTCATCCCACCAGACAGGGTTTTGACCAAATTGTCGCGTCGATCTGCCAATTCTACATACTCTAACCACTGATTAATCAGCCGTTGACGCCCAGGATTAGGAATGTGATGCAAGCGTCCATGCAGTTCCATATTCTCCCAAACAGAAAGGTCAGCATCTACACTTGTTTGTTGCAATACGACACCAATGTTCTGCTTAACCTGGGTAGATTGTCGCACAACATCATAGCCAGCAACCTCAATTTGACCCTGTGTCGGTTGAGTAAGAGTCGTTAGCATCCGGATTGTTGTAGATTTTCCTGCCCCATTAGGGCCAAGCAAACCAAACATTTCTCCTGATGCGATCGCAAATGAGAGGTCATTAACCACTGGAACGTTATTAAAAGTCTTGTAAACGTTTTGAAGAGAAACGGCAACTGACATAAAGGCATTAATAAAAAGGGTAAGGTTCAATCAAATTGGCTACCGTGTTCTTCTTGTTCAACTTGAGCGATGCACATGGGTTGATTCAAAAATCCGGTCAGCACTGGCAGCGACAAAGCCTTGATAAACAGTCCCATCAGCATCACGATAACGCCGTGCAAATTCGTAATAGCAGGTGGGAATTTCATGCACTTCACCTCCAGCAAACTCAACAGGCATCCGTTCGGCTAGAGTTGAGGCTTGTTCTAGCAAGACGGTTGATGAACCCTTAATCCGTCCACCTGACGTGTTGAGTGCCATACCTTGCAATTCCACAATCTCCAGCACACCCTCCAAGCTGGGAGTATGTACAAGATGATTGACGCTGAGGGTGAAGTGGTTCGGGCGCAGTCCTAATGCTGCCACCCAATCCGCATACTCACTCTCTTTTAGCAAGGTTTGATAATCAGCCCAACTGATTGGTGACCACAATCGTCCTGCCCAAAATATATCAATCTCCTGCACACGTTCTGGCTCTACCTGTACACATAGTTGGCGGAGGATTTCCTGCACACTAACGCTAAAGGCACTGCAATCGAGTTCGCTGAGGAAGATACGGGGTAAGGTATCGTGAGGTGGGATATAGCCCCAAGCTTGTAGCTTCTTTTCGGGAAACTGATAAGGAGCAAATCGACGGTAGCCCATTGCCAGAAAATGAGGTTCTAAGGCAGTCAGTTGGATGGGTTCTAGATTGAAGGTACGCAAGGCAATATGGTCGTTGACTACCTGCTCACCACGCTCAAGGAATACCTGCTGTAGTTGTGCCGCTGCTGGTGCCATCTGGATGTAGTCTTGCCAGAGGTGTTCAAAAAAGGCTTCGGTATTTAAGGAAGCAACTTGAGCCATCATCCTTAGTCAGAATCTTGATACCGCAAGGATACATCTTTTTCTTTTGTTGCTTTCATGGCAAAGTGCTTAAATAATTCGTGGAGAGATTCCTGACTTCTCAAAGAAGTCGGGAATCTGAACTTCTGATATCTTACAAGTCAAATCGGGTTGCTATATCTACTCAAACAAGGCGTATCAATCAGTCTTGAGATTACCCTGCCTGAAGGGTTTTAATGCAAGTACAAAACTTTCTCGATCGCTATCGACAAGGAGAACG
This sequence comes from Symplocastrum torsivum, assembly GCF_059505465.1. Taxonomy (NCBI): domain Bacteria; kingdom Bacillati; phylum Cyanobacteriota; class Cyanophyceae; order Oscillatoriales; family Microcoleaceae; genus Symplocastrum; species Symplocastrum torsivum. Next base: position 267,737 of record NZ_JCACKQ010000045.1, read on the forward strand.
TGATTTCTCCCATGTTGACCTCAGTGGTGCAAGTCTAACAGGGGCGAATCTTCGCCACATCAATTTAACGGGTGCTAACCTGACTAACACTAACCTCAGTTGGGCTTGTTTAAGCAATGCCAAGCTGACGGGGGCTTGTCTACATCAAGCTGATTTACGCAATGCTGCACTCAACAACACTAACTTTAACCAAGCTACTTTAAGTCGAGCCAAGCTTAGTAAAGTGGATTTGCGGGGGGCACTGCTTGAAGGCGTTGACTTAAATTGGGCAGATTTGACTGATGCTGATTTGAGTGGAGCAAATCTTCAAGGGGCAAAGCTAGATCAGAGTAATCTCGAACAAGCGAAGCTTAACAACGCGGTGCTAGTTGGTGCCGAGTTAATGGAAGCCAATCTCCGCCGCACGATGCTGATTGGAGCTAACCTCACAAGTGCTAATCTGCGGGAGGCTCAGTTAGACAAAGCGAATTTGCGAGACGTAATTTTAGTTGATGCCAACTTGACAGAAGCGAACCTTAATGCTGTCTACCTGCGTGGCTCAAATCTCAGTGGGGCAGACTTCCATCGAGCAATTTTAACAGGTGCAGACTTGAGTGAAGCGATCTGCGATCGCACGGACTTCAGTCGGGCAAATCTCACGGGTGCTTATTTACTCAAAGCCAGCTTGCATAAAGCGGATTTGCTGCGAACAATTCTCCACGATGTTTATTTATTGCATAGTGACTTGAGTGAAGCGAATCTACGAGGGGCAGATTTGCGACGGGCAGACTTAAGTGGCGCTTACCTGAAGGATACAACCTTGAGTGAGGCGAATTTGAGTGAAGCCTATTTCTTGGAGACTTATTTGATTCGTACCAAGCTTGAGGGGGCAGAACTAACAGGCTGCTGCATTCACGGCTGGCACCTTGAAGAGGTTGATCTATCAACAGTTAACTGTCGTTACTTATTTACCCAGTTTAACTATGCGACGAAAAGCCCTAGCTATCGCTATCCGGCTAGTGGTGATTTACAACCCGGAGAACTGGCGCTTAGAAACACGAAAGATATTGGCATCGAAGTTCGCTTTCCCAAAGCCCCAAATTGGGAGGCATTAGTGTTTACGCTAACTCAGGTAAAACTGGAGTGCCCAGACATCCTGTTGGCGATTAAATCTTATGAATTTAATGACGGAAACTACGTGCTGCGGTTGTCGGCTAATCAGTTGGTGAATACCAAACTCGTGAGTCAACGCATCCTGCAACTCTACCCAAAAATCTTGGAGCGTTTCCTAATTCAACGCCAAACCCTCCTGAACTTACTAAACATTAAGGAAAATCCAGAGTCGAAGATCAAACCTCTATCCCGGAGTTCAGTCTTACCCCCTCCTCCAGGTTTCGCTGAGCGCCGACGGCGGATGTATCAAGAAGTCATCAATCAGATAGAACGAATTATCATCTCCCAAGCCCCAGAGCAGTTTGTGGAGAGTGTACAGCGACTGCTGGACTTTTTGAGACAACAGAATCTTTCTACTGAAGAAATCCAGAAGAAAGTTATTGTTCAGGCAATTATGAGGCGAGCGGAACAAGACGAAATATTCCAAAAGCTGCTACTACATTGGGAAGGAACGGCAAATGAGGCAGCACGGTTTTCGATAGTGGGACAGGCAGTACGTTTAGCGATCGCGCTAATCTTATCCCAAGGTCAGCCTAGCTAAATCATCATTTGGGTGTGGCGTTTGTCAGCAAAAGAAACCTAGGAGAACTGGCAAGAACCTTTAGTATCTTAACAAAGTCATTAATCGAATTGCATAGCACAACCATTATTAAATCGGCAAGGAATTTGATAGTTCTACATACAAATCTTGGCTAAGTGAGTACGGTATCAAGTTAAATTACTTTAAATCCAACTAAAGAATAAAAACAAATTAACGTTCTGTCTTAAATCTCAGCTAAAATCAAACGCGAATAAGGTGTTTCGAGGAGTAATAGCACCGTGAAATCCTGTCCAGATTATCAAAAGGCAGCATCTTCAGCATTGGTATTTGCAACCCTTAGTTGCTTTGCTGCCACTATCTCAACCGCTCAAGCTGCACCAGAGATTAGTGCAACAGCAGTGACATCGGCTGAGGCTTCAACTCAGGAATTCCCGGCATCTACAGGTTTATCGATAGCAGAAGAAGCGGAGGTAGCCTCAGCTACGAACCAGCCAACGGTAGCAGAACTGACCAATCCAGTAACTGAGTTAGAACTCGCGCCTAACCTTGTATCGGAGGAAAAGCGATCGCAATCGGAACAAGAAGGACAAGGAGAAATTCTCAATTCTCCCTCTCCTGTGTCTCCCCAACAGGCTGCGACTGACAACACTCCAGTACAGGCAACAGAAACAGCCACTGGTGAGTTAGCCTTAGCTGCACCAACTGGTTCCCCAGCTTTGCCCAAAATTCTCCTTCCCGAATCAGAAGCGGCTTCTGACTCAACGGAGGCAGTTAAAACGAATGTCAAAGACTTAGCGCAAGCCTTGCCTACAGAGGGAGATACCAGTGAACCAATCGCTCCGGCAGAGGGGCAATTGGACTCTCTAGATCCAATGCAAGCCGATGACCCAATGGGTCAAGTCACCAATGTTACCCAACTGTCTGATGTCTCCCCAGGTGAGTGGGCGTATGAGGCACTACGAAATCTTGTAGAGCGCTATGGCTGTATTGCGGGTTATCCAGATGGCACATTCCGAGGTAGTCGTGCCCTCACCCGTTATGAATTTGCCGCAGGCTTAAATTCTTGCCTACAGCAGGTTGAACGGTTGATTGCCGCTTCTAGTGAAGGCTTTGTCGTCCGTGAAGACTTAGAAACACTGCAACGCTTAGTGCGTGAGTTTGAAACAGAACTGGCGAACTTAGGCACACGAGTGGACGAGTTAGAAGGTCGCACAGCCGCTTTGGAAGATAATCAATTCTCCACCACCACAAAGCTCTTTGGACAAGCAATCTTTGGGGTTCAAGGACGCAGTGAAAATGAATTTGATTTCTTCTTAGACCGATTCGAGGACGACTCCACCAATGTTAATGTCATCGACAATGTGCAGTTGAGTCTGTTCACTCAGTTTAGTCCTCGCAGTCTTCTACTAACTGGACTCCAAGCAGGTGAAGGCTCAGGCACAGGTGTCTTTTTAGAGAACTATGTCGGCTTGGGTTATGAAGGAGACAACAACAACGACTTTGAGTTGAGTGACCTCAACTACCGTCAATTGTTTGGTAATAACTTTGCCCTCATCGTTGGTCCAGTAGGTGTTAACCCAGTTAACGTTTTCCGGGGAGTAAATCGTGTAGAAAGTGCTGGGGCTGGACCACTTTCCCGCTTTGCCCAACGTAATCCGATTATCAGTATTGGTGGAAACGGCGGCGGTGTCGGTTTTGACTGGCAACTCGGAACCCGGTTTAGCTTGCAAGGTGTCTACTCAGCCAACAGAACCAACGATTCCATTAATGGTGGCTTATTTGGTGGAGATGAAGGGACAACGACAGCAGGTGCCCAGTTAGTCATTTCTCCTACCAATACAATTGATATCTCCCTTCAATACATCAACTCCTACTCACCCTCTGGTCAATTGGGCACAGGTGTTGGTGATGACATCTTGGCAATCCAAATCCCGAATGCTAACGGGTTCCTCAGAGCGCCGATGTTAACAAATGCCTTTGGTGCAACCTTAGAGTGGCGACTTACACCAGGCTTCACTGTTGGAGGTTGGGGTGGTTACACAACATCTGACTTCACGGGTGGGGATGGAACTGTGGAGACATTCAACTGGATGGCTTTCCTCAATTTCCCTGATTTATTGGGTGAAGGGAACTTAGCTGGCATCTATGTCGGACAGCCTCCCAAAATTACCAGTAGTGACATCTCTGATGACAATGGTGGGAGAAATATTCCTAGCTTCGTAAATCGAGGTGACTTCACATTCAGTGAAGGGGGTCAACCGGATACAGCCACTCATGTAGAAGGCTTCTTTCGTTTCCAGGTGACAGACAACATCAGCATCACCCCTGGAGTTATTGTGATTTTCAATCCGAATCACAACGATAACAACGACACGATTACAATTGGAGCAATTCGGACAACCTTTAACTTCTAGAGGTTTCAGCACTATTGCTTTTCTCAATTCCAACGAATAGACCGGAAAGCTTATCGGTCTGTTCTCTTTAAAAATTTCAGGGTGAAAATTGCTAACGCTTCCTCAAAGTCAACTGCAAGCTCAGCGAGTGGACAATCTAGAAAAATTTCGCTTAGTCAGGAACTTCCAACCGCATGACAGCGTCCTTGACTCCAAAGCCGTGTATGGCTTTAGGTAGGTCTGTGTTGTTCAGGCGCGACCCTAATTTTTATGCCTAACAATTTGTAAGAGTCAGGACACTCTATACCACTTTTCGTAATACGTCTCGGTGGAACCGCGTTCGGGATAAATTAGTGAAAAAAGTACTGTGACCTGTTGAGCTTCCAGTTGATCAAAATCTCTTAGTTTCCTCTCTCCTTCGTTCATTCACTTACGGAGTCTTAACATGATTGCCAAATCAACTCGTTATGCTATTTGCCTAGGTTTAGCTGGAGGTTTAGCAGTTGCGATCGCTCCTGCTGTTCGTGCCCAGATTCAAGTGACAGGCGGCAGCACTGCTGGACAAGCTGCTTTTTTTGTACCTGTACCAGGAGGCAGTGGCACAGGAGTAGAACTATTTGATGTTGGAATCAACAGACTCCGATTAGAAACTCCAAATGGCAATACAAGCACAGCAATCTTTACACCAACTGCTGCTAGCTTCGACGCTGGAGCAGATAATCAGCCTAATGCGGGTGATATAGGCACACTACAAGGTGGTTTAGCGGGTATAGCCTTCTCTGCAAATGGTGGTACTCCTACTCCGTTCCTAAACCGGGATACAGTCCTGAACTTTACCTTAACAAGCTTTCAGTCCAACTTGGGTGTAGTTGACGGGACATTGATTAGCCCTCAGACAGCGGGTGATGCTCCGTTAGTTTTCCTGCCAGCCGTAGAAGCTACAGTTGCTAATGGTTCTAGCTTTCAAGCCACACTTGGAGAATTACAACTAGGTGACTTCGAGGCTGACATCAATGATGGTGTAATTAATCTAGCTTCAAATCTTCAGTTCCGCGAATCGGGTAGCACTTCCACAAGTACAACATCATCAGCTAATTTGCAGCGACGAATCAAATTTACGTTTGAAGGGGAAAACGTCACACCGGAAGATGGTACTGACTTCGCCGTAGATGGCAACGGCAACAGTATGGGTGATGATGACGATAACGGTATCGGTGATGATGATGACGATAACGGTATCGGTATGGGTGATGATGACGATAACGGTATCGGTATGGGTGATGATGACGACGATAACGGTATCGGTGATGATGATGACGACGATAACGGTATCGGTGATGATGACACTGGCAGCATCAGATTTGTTGGTGAAGTCAATAAAAAACTCCAGATTCAGAGCGTTGGGACTCAAGGAGAGCGCGAGTTCCAGATTGAAGCGGATTTGGCTGCTGTAGATATTGCTATCGACGGACCTTTTAACATTCAGACCGATGATGGATTAAATGAAAACAACATCATCACCAAGTACAAGATCGAAGGTGAAAGTGAAGGCATTATTTCAGACTATGCTAATGCCTTCGGCTTCAGTGGTACTGCCCGCCGGGATACACAGTTCACATTTGAGCAAGGAACAAACAAATTAGACGGTCGCAGTAGTGGTGATGTAGACTTCTACGCTGCTGCTGGGGTGACTAGCATCAACAGAGATATACAATTCACTGACATCCAAGACGACGACTTTAATAGCGGTTCTGGCAATTCTGGCGGTTCTGGTAATTCTGATGATTCTAGTGAATTCTCTTTCTGTAATATCTGTGGCGTTACACTTGTCAGAAATAGCAGCCTAGTAGTTGGGGGCACCGATATTACAGTTGGTAGCCCAATAATTGTCGTTACAAATAGTGGGAATGCTGGTGGTAGTAGCAGTAGCAGCACTTCAGCTAGCAGCAGCGTCTCAAACACAAACACCACATTCGCTAATTCAGTCAACGTCAATGTTTTCAGCTTAGCAACAGCTTTTACGTCTAGCACAGCTCGCGCTCAGTATCAAATCCTCGCATCTAGCAACATCCGGATTGTTACAGACATTGATGCTGATTTTGGTGATGATGTTGCTACTGGCAATGATGATGAAGATCGTCGTCGGACTCGTGTACGGTTAGTTCAACGGGGAGGAAGACGCTATTACGTCGTTGTACGCGAAGGCAGTAGTGGCGGGGATGATGATGATCAGCAGACTGCCAATGATGATGACCAGGATGATGACCAGCAGACTGCCAATGATGATGACCAGGATGATGACCAGCAGACTGCCAATGATGATGACCAGGATGATGACCAGCAGACTGCCAATGATG
>NZ_JCACKQ010000045.1:274279-403498 GCF_059505465.1 Symplocastrum torsivum
GCAGACTGCCAATGATGATGACCAGGATGATGACCAGCAGACTGCCAATGATGATAACCAGGATGATGACCAGCAGACTGCCAATGATGATGACCAGGATGATGACCAGCAGACTGCCAATGATGATAACCAGGATGATGACCAGCAGACTGCCAATAATGATGACCAGGATGATGATGAGACAGTCGCTGCTTATGAGCTAGTTGGTCCATCTAGTCGGTGTTTCCCTGGTTTAGTCGGTTTGCAGCAAATTCCTGATTCTGAAGTTAACAATATCGAGCAGTAAAACTTTGACAATCCAACGGGATGACGAGCCAGTCTAAGCCTAGCCAGCTCAGGATTGAAGTAAGTTGTAGTAGAAGATGGGTTGGGTTTAATCAACAAGACCCATCTTCATAACAAAGCTTCTCTATTTGTGTTCGACATCAGCGATCGCACCCTTCCCCAGACCGTAATTGGAAGTTGTTCCAGGTCTTGTTGATGAAGGTGAAGCGATCGCTTTTTCTTGCACAGGTATAGCAACCAGACAAAGACCCAGAAGAAAAAACCCGCAACAGACAGCTTCTGCGGGTTTTTCGTTCATTCGATATGATGAAGAGGCTTTCCTCAAATCCTCTTGGTCTAAGCCTAATCAACCCATGTGACGAGCGCGTGACAACCAGATAACAATGTAGCGATCGCTTTTTACCAAGCTAAGTCAGAAAGAGAGAGGAACACTTATCACCCTTTTAGGGAGTCAAGTGAGTAAGCTTTAAATATTGTTGCTCCTTAAGGATTTCTACTCCTCGCTTCATCACTTTCCTGAATCTCACGACGAACATCGTCTAAACTTTCACCATCTTCTAAAGCGCCAGTCCAGGTTTTAAGACCTTCAGGCTCAGCATCTCGACCTAGTACATCCCGATAGATGTCGTTAATCCGATTTTTCGCCTCGTCACTATTAGCAATGCCTTCACGGACATCATCAAGTGAATTACCTTGGCGTATTACCGTCCTTGACCAGTCTCTGAGTCCTCGCCTGTCTGCATCACGACCTAGCACATCTTCATAAACGTCTCTGACTTCCTGACGTACTCCTACCCTTACGCGAATAGGTTGCCTTACGCGAAGAGGTCGTCGATTGTACCGATAATCATCTCTGTTTGTACAACTAACTTGGTTGTAACGAGTCACAACACAAACTCTCTGTGCTTGTGCAGGAGCAGCCAAGGACATTAAACCAGAAACAGTGAGAACACTAAGAAGCACTGAAGTTCTCAGGGTAGTTTTCATAGATTGTTCCTCTCTTTCTTTGACTTATACGGCCTGTTGAACAATTATTAAGGTAAAAGATATATCAGCAAGAGACTTCGCCTCATTAGCTCACCTAATTGGATGAATCGAGGGATATGAATATAGGGTAGTCATTTCCTTCAATTAGCTCGTGGTGGTAGATATTATCCAGTTATTTTCAAAGACGTTAATCGGTACTAAATAGTTGCAAGCTATTCAAGCGGTCTTTCCTTCGCTACTGAATTGATACTTGAGTACAATCTAGGCGATCGCTCTGTTGAAATGAAAATACATTCATTAGTTGTATATGTAGTTTATGATAACGAATCTAAGTCTATTGATAATTAATTCATTTAGATTTTCGATTTTTGTCATATCCTTAGTCAAAGTTAAATAGGCGATCGCTTAATTATGTTGCGCTGCACTACCTTTAGAAGACAGTGCAGCACTAGTTTGTATGGTTTTCTGGAAAACCCCTATAAAAACCAACTGTGAACTGCGAAGATTATCAATCAGCATCCTCATTTGCTCTAGTTGGGGAAGCTCTACTCAGTAAAAACCACCATAGCTCTAATCCGATGAGTGCAGCCCCTCCCAAAGTAACACCAAGTTTTAGCCCCCAAGGCTGCTCAATTTGCCGAAATTGACTTGTTTGTCTAGGCGCTTCTGCTGCGGTAGCTGCCTTTACTGGAATACTGGAAGTGATTGAAATTAATAAGCTTAGCCCAATCAGGCGACCCAAAAATTGACTTTTTTTGAACATGATTTTTACTCCTAGAATTATCTACTGAAGGAAGGTTTAAAGTTTCGCAGTCGTAAGGCATTAGTAACAACCGAAACTGAACTAAATGCCATTGCTCCACCTGCAATAATTGGGTTCAGTAACCAACCTGTAAAAGGAAATAAAATTCCAGCAGCCAGAGGAATTCCGGCAACGTTGTAGATAAAGGCAAAGAAGAGATTTTGGCGAATGTTGTTAATTGTGGCGCGACTGAGTTGTATCGCTGTGACAATACCACGCAGATCGCCAGAAATTAGAGTGATGTCACTGGCTGCGATCGCAACATCTGTCCCTGTCCCAATCGCTATCCCAACATCAGCTTGAGCAAGTGCTGGGGCATCATTGATTCCATCCCCCACCATCGCAACAATTGATTTTTGATTGGATTTCTCCTTCTTCTCCTTCCTTCCTCGTTTCTGTGCCTGAAGAGATTGGATAATTGCTGCCTTTTGATCGGGACGAACCTCAGCAAAAACACGCTTGATGCCAACTTCACTTGCGATCGCATCTGCGGTTTGCTGATTGTCACCTGTTAGCATCACCACCTCTAAACCTAACCGTTGCAATGCTCTCACTGCCTCAGTTGAGGAAGATTTGAGGGCATCAGCAATTCCTACTATTCCCTCAAGTTCTCCATTCACCGCAATCAAGGCTGTTGTTTTACTCGCCGCCTCCCACGTACCTTGATAACGGTTTAATGCTTCAGTACGAATCCCCAGTTGCTGCATCCAGCGAGAGGTTCCAATTTGCACGAATTGGTCATTTACAATACCCTGAACACCAGCACCAGCAACGGCTTCAAAGTCTTTTGCTTCTGGTAATGGAAAATCGACACCTTGCGCTTTGGCGTACTGCACAACAGCTTCAGCAAGAGGATGTTCAGAGTTGCGTTCAATCGCTGCCGCAAGTCGCAGGAGATTGATTTCATTACTGTAGGCGGTTCCTCTAATCGTCACATAGTCCGTTACAACAGGCTTGCCCTCAGTCAAAGTCCCGGTTTTATCCAAAACAATCACTTGAAGATTGTGAGCAATTTCCAGACTGTCCGCCCCTTTAATCAGAATGCCGTTTTGAGCGCCAATCCCCGTACCTACCATTACGGAAGTGGGTGTTGCTAAACCCAAGGCACAGGGACAGGCGATAATTAGCACCTCTACTGTGGTAATCATTGCCAGAGTTAGATTACCTGTAAAGTTAAACCAAATCACGAAAGTTGCGATCGCGATCGCGATTACTACTGGCACAAACCATCCCGTTACCCGATCAGCTAATCGTTGAATCGGCGCTTTCGCACCCTGCGCCTGTTGTACCAACTGAACAATCTGCGCCAATACAGTATCTTTGCCTACCCGTGAGGCTTGGAACTTAAAACTGCCAGACTTGTTAATCGTCGCGCCAATTACCTCATCCCCTGCCTGCTTTTTCACGGGTATACTCTCACCCGTCACCATGGATTCATCGATTGTGGAGGAACCGTCTAGCACTTCGCCATCAACAGGAATTTTCTCTCCCGGACGTACCAGCACGACATCACCAACTTGGACTTCTTGTAGCGGTACATCGACTTCTTTACCCTTGCGAATCAGACGCGCCGTTTTCGCTTGCAACCCAATAAGTTTACGAATTGCTTCAGAAGTCTGTCCCTTTGCCCGACTTTCAAACAGTCGCCCTAGCAGAATCAAGGTAATAACAATTGCAGCCGTTTCATAGTAAACCGCTGGTTCCAACCCTTGCGCTCTAAAAAATCCCGGAAAAAGTGTAACAAAAATTGAGTAAAAATACGCCGCACTGGTACCTAGTGCAATTAATGTATTCATATCAGCCGCACGGCGTTTCACTGACTTAATCGCACCCTGATAAAACGACTGTCCACACCAGAACTGTACAGGTGTCGTCAAAATTAACTGCAACCAAGGGTTATGCAGCCACATAGGAATAAAGGGAATATGCAGCCCTGTCATCATCGGTAGTGAACCCACGAACAAAACTAGACTGATGATGCCTCCCACAATTAGCTTGGTTGTCAGGATTTGCTGTTCGGCGCGACGGGTAGCTTGTTCAGCCTCGTCTTCATTCGTACCGATTTCCTGAAGTGGCGATGCACCGTATCCCGCATCAGTAACCGCTTTTTGAATAGCTTCTAAGTGCGTTTTTTTGGGATTGTATTGAACAGTTGCTTGCTCTGCCCCAAAATTGACATTGCACTCCTCCACACCAGGAACACCTTGAATTGCTTTCTCTACGTTGGACGCACAGGAAGCACAAGACATCCCTCGTAGCTTAAGAGTCAGAGTATCCATATTGACTAGCTCCGGATCGTAGTTACCCTATCTGTAAGGTAAAGTATCTAGTTGACTGGAGAGTCAAGGGGCTAAGCAAAACAGAGTGTACTATTTTCCAGAACTAAGGGTTTCGTCTCGTTCATCGGTCAAGATAAATTGCGATATGTGGGTTAGATAGTGAAGAGCGATCGCTTTCGCTTATTGATCGCTATTCCACGAGTGCAACAGCATCAGGGTTGGCGGCCAAGCGACCATCTTCCATATAAACAATGCGGTCGGCAATATCCAAAATCCGATTATCATGCGTCACTAGCAAAATAGTGGCGCCCTGTTCCTTTGCCAATTTCTGCATCATTTCTACCACATCTCGACCTGATTTTTTATCCAGTGCAGCGGTAGGTTCGTCTGCTAGAACAATTTTCGGATGACTCACCAAAGCACGCGCGATCGCAACCCGTTGCTTTTGTCCTCCAGATAGATTATCGGTGTAGTAATCCACACGATTTCCTAAACCGACTGTCTTAAGAATATCGGTTGCTATCTCATCCATATTTTGGTCTAGATAGCGATCATGTAATTCTAGAGACATTCGCACGTTCTGCTTAGCTGTAAGGAAAGTCAACAGGTTGTGTGCCTGGAAAATATAGCCAATTTGCTGTCGCACTACCCTCATCTCGTTTTTACTCGCTCCATTCATTTCTTGCCCCAGGATTTTCAGGCTACCTTCTTGTGCAGAACGCAAGCCTCCCATTAGTGTTAGTAATGTCGTTTTGCCAGAACCCGATGGACCAGTCATAATTACAATTTCTCCAGAATGGATGTCGAGATTGATGTCAAATAGCGCTTGTTTTCGTAGTTCTCCTTCACCAAAATAGTGATTGAATTGATGGATAGAAATAACAGGTTGAGTGCTTGAAAACTGAGTAGAATTTGAGGAATTTAAAGTATGCATAGCAGCTTAGTTGGAGTTACGGTAATCGTTTGAACTACAAAAGCAAAAGTTGTATGAGGGGTTAAGGGTATTGAGCGTGTGAAGTTAGAAAATATCAGCTGGGTCAGCAGACTGTAATTTCCTCATTGCGATCGCTCCCGATGCAATGCACATCACAAGCGTCAAAGACAGCACGAGTACCAGACGCTCAAGCGACATTTTGACGGGAAGTAGCGTCGCTTGTGCTATTAGTCCGTAAAGCCCAAGTGAAATCCCAAATCCCGGAATAAAACCCAGTATTGCTAGAATCAAAGCTTCTTGAAGCAGAATTCCAACTAGGTAACTATCGCCATAGCCCATTGCTTTGAGGGTGGCGTATTCAGGTAAGTGATCGGAAACATCAGAGTAAAGAATCTGATAAACAATTACCGTCCCCACCAAAAAGCCGACGACAGTTCCGAAGCCAAAGATAACGCCGATAGGACTAACTTGACTCCAATAGTTTCTCTCCCGTTGGATAAATTCTTCTTTTGTCAGAACCAGCACATCATCCGGCAATTTGGCTTTTATATTTGCTTGCACTTGCTTGATGTCTGCACCTGGCTTCAACGTAATTAGACCGACATCGATATCATCGGCTTGGCGTTCTGGAAACAGACGCAAGAAAGTAGAGTCACTCACAATCAAATTGCCATCAGCCGAGAAAGAGGCTCCCATTGTGAAGACACCAGTGACTTGAATTTGTAAGTCATTCAGTTGAGCTGGAAGCGGTTTAGATTGCTGAAGTTGACTAGCAACATTACCCAGATCGGGTCGCGCCGCCTGGTCATAAAGTACATAATTCAACATCTTGAGTTTATTCAATTCAGGTGCAGCATCTGGCACATCCATTGCTGGGTCACTGGGGTTGAAACCATAGATTTGTACTTGCCAGAAGGTTCGATTAGCAGGATTACGCCATCTTCCAATTCCTAGATAGAGAGAGTTGATAGAAGCTACACCATCTGTACCTGCTGCTTGAAATAGCCTAGAACGTGAGAAGGGTTTGATGGTCTGCACGTTATCAGATAGAGAATTTAGCAAGAACAGGTCGCTCCGCAATCTGTAGTGCATTCCCGTAGCAGAAGCGTAGGCAGATTCCATCAGTCCAAGCTGGAAAAACATAAGGATATCGGCGAAGCCAATTCCAGCTAAGGCAACAAAGAGGCGAGTTTTTTCTCGCTTCACCTGAAGCCATGCCAGTGGTGTTTTGCGAAGTAGTTTACGTAGCATAGGTTTCACCAGAGGTGTCACAAAAAAAAATGATATCGGGCAACCGTTATCTTTTACTTCAAACTCATTTCCGGTTGAATGGCTACCTGTACCTGCAAGTTGGTTAGGCTTGCCACTTGTTGACTATCCTTTGAATTGAGGCGAATTCTGACTTCAACGACGCGGCGATCAAGGTTCTGTCCAGGCTGATTGCTGAAGACTTTTTGCTGGCTGACTTGCAACCCAAGTTGACGAACGGTTCCCCGCAGTTCTCCAGAAATCCCCTCACCAGTAACGATCGCTGATTGACCGCTGCGAATCTTGCCAATGTCGCTCTGGTAAATTTCTGCAACCACTTCCATTGGGTCAGTCTTTCCCAGGTCAACAATACCTTCGTCTGCGATCGCCTCGCCGGATTGGGTGTAAACTTCCAAAACTTGCCCTGTGATCGGTGCGCGAATGCTTGCCTCTTTCAACTCAGCCTCAGCGCGTTTAACGGCTGCAATTGCCTGATTAATCTCGGTTTGCGCCACTCGGACATCTTCAGGGCGAACTTCGACAATCTGGTTTAGAGTAGCTCTGGCTCGATTGATTTGGGCACGCAATGGGCCAGCCGTGCGATTCCGATTAGATTTGACTTCGTTGAGTTGTGCTTGAGCAGTTTCCAATGTAAGCCGCCTTTGGTCGAGGTTGGAAGCTGCGATCGCTCCTTCCCGATACAAGATTAGGTAGCGGTTATAGTCGGCTTGTGCGACGTTAACCTCGGATTGCCGACGAGCAATGATGGCGGTTTGACTCGCAATTTCGCCCTGCAACTCTTCTTCAAGATGAGTAATTTCGGCTTCTTGAGCTGCAATTTCCCCAGATTGCCATTAGACAGAAATGACTTTATACTCGGCTACTATGGCAACGACCTTCTCAAGGGTTCGTATGACGATGATGCCCTTTTCGGGGAAGAAGGCAGTGACTGGCTCGTTGGCAGCGATGGGAATGACTACATCAATGGCGGTGGCTCTAGCTACAACAGCAATGAGTACGACATGTTAATTGGAGGCACTGGCGCAGACACGTTTGTCTTAGGTAATAACGCTCCTTTGTCTTCAGGACAGTCCTGTTTGTCCTAGACAATTGGCTCAAGAGACGTGATCTGTGCTTCGCCGCAGCGCTTCGCTATCGCCTTTTTAGTGTCTCTTGTTAGTCTTATCTCAGAACTGAATAGCAGAAGAGATGATCATGGTCAAAATCAGTTGGTGATGGAGAGGGCAAGGGAAACAAGGGGACAAGGAGGAGTTTTCCTTCCAACCAACTACTGATGACCACACCCTGCTGCAAACCGCTTTATTCCCAAAGTTTGATTTATGCCACCCTTCAAGAGCAAACCCCAGAAAGTTTCCTACTATTAAAGAATAGCCTTTCAATTTTTCAAAATCTTTTTTTTATCCTCACTCTCAATACTTTTTACAATTATGTCTCTTAACCCTCAACAAGAAAAAATCCTTACAGCTTTTGTGACCGCCCTTGAAAAGATAGATGAATCTTTGCCACTGGGACTACAAAAGCAGCTCAATGCCATCGGTCAGAACTTGGAAGCTAGGGTTGTGGAACTACCTACCATCGCAGCCAGCCTGCCTTCTTTAAATCAGGCTTACCAGGTAGCTCTAGGAGATACACAAACGGACAAAGGCGGGCATGGCGCAACACTCGTTTCTATGAATCAGGATGGCAGCGCCAAACTTCGCGAACACGCTGCCCAAATTCTCACAGATTCAGACCCAGTTCAAGCTGCTCAGCGAAACCCATATCGAGGGTTAGGGCAAATTGCTACAAACCCACTCAAGCGCTTCTTTGGCAGGGGTTAGGAAAGCAACAACAGAGTTTGCCACTTTGGCTCTCGCAAACTCTTCAATTGGCGGCAGAAATCTTACTAATCAATCCAGAATCCCTCAAATCGCGGGAAGACAGCGCTGTGTACTTAACTGTGTGATGAATATTCACATGACCCAACTACTGATGAAGCTAATTATCGCGGAACTGGTAACGAAGAGTATGGTTTGTCAGGTTCTTAGGGACGAGAACCTTTAGGAGAATACCGTGAAGAAACTACTCCTGTAGATCATTTTGGCATAGCCAATGCGTTTGGCTTATGTGATATGCACGAAAATGTGTGAGTTTTGGCTTGTCGCCACACGATGCTCGATGACTCAGACATCAACGATCCTCGCATGGCAAGAGCCGTTGTAGGAGCTGTTGTGGCATCAGTGGTGCAGAACCCGATGGTTTATGTATCGGGTGGAAGTGAGCATCAAGGTCCACCCGGAGGCGGTTCTGTAGTTGCGATCGCACAATGCAACACAACAGCCTCCTTCGCTTCTACGAATGGAAGTAATTAATTAATGGGGTTGGGATTAAAGTTTGTCGCCAATCTGGTGCAAGAGACTCTATGAACTGCCGTACACAACTCTCTATATGAAAGTCTCTTTGCCCCAATCACCAATCACCAGCCCCCACTCTCAAAACAGATCTCGCATTCTAATTGCGTCCGTCTCGAATTCTCAAGGAGAACATCTCATTACGCATACTCATCATTCGCTCAGTCATTTCATTGGTATTTCTAAGCATCTCCATTGCCATTCTTCTAATTTCAGGATTATCAGACTGAAGTAATGGTAAGGCGGCATCCATCATCTCCATTTGTTGTATGACCATTCGATTGAGTGAGCGCAACTCCTCAAATTGCTTGGCATCAATTTCTCCAGTATCTTCTGCAATCAGGAGCGGCTGGGACTGGACTTGACGAGTCTTCAATTCATTAGACTCAATCGGTTCGACCGCTTTGGCATTGGTCACTAAGGCAAGAGTGAAAAGAGTAGCTAATGCAGAGCTTTTTAGAAGTAAGTTCATGGTAGATTATTCTCTCAATTAGGGTGTTTTGGAAGAGACGGATTCTTGGAAATCTTTCGACTTCTGCTTTAATGTTTAGATTAGGCAGCAAATCTGAGAAATTCCTGAAGATTAGGCTATAAACTTCCTGAGAAAATAGTTAGCTTTAATCCGGCTAAGTTAAAGTGAAATACGAGAAAGCTCTACAGTCCAAAGCGGATGGCAGTAGGTCATTATGGTTGCTTGAGGTATCTCACAACCTTCCTTTTGGGCGAAATAACCCATCCCTCAACTAAGTTACTGGGAGAAAGACGGCTCTTCAATTGACATCAAAAAATATTTGTACCCAAAGGACTATTATGTACATCTCGAACTAACTGGAATGCAATTATCTGCCTATCCTTTAGAGAAAGCTGAACAGGTAGTGCAACTTATAAACTAATCAACAGATGAAAAGTCTAAAAGGGTATGTTGCCAGTCTATTTGATAAAGAATTCATCTCAACAGGTTTAAAGACTTCTTTTTTTGTAGGTTCTCTGCTCTTTTTAATCAATCATGGTTTTGCCTTTTTGCGAGGGGAGATGAATTATGAGCGTTGGATTTCTGTATTGATGACTTACATCATGCCTTACCTGGTCAATGTTTATGGTCAATATTCTTATCGTCGTAAGCTGAGTAAGCGCAATTGAGCTTAACACCTTGACGATAATCTCCCTAATTTGAAAGTGAGGTGAGTTCCTTATCCCTTTAGGTGGAACGGGAGAATATGCTGAATGCTGTACTTTCCGTTGTGACCTTGCCTAAAATGCGATCGCGTCCAACGAAGAGAGGAAAATTGATAGCGCGATCGCACTCATCATTCAACAGCATTCAGCAACTATTCGCAGCTCTACAAAAACTTTGATTTAAGTTACTGAGCGCTAGCATTACTAGAAGGACGCAGGGGGGCGTAGCCAAAAGTGGCATTAGCCATACGGCACCAAATAACGACAGATTTGAAGGAACTCAAATCGACATTGTCAGGAATTGGGTAACGTTGAGCACCATTGTAATCGTGTAAGCTACCTAGGTTGATCGCACTACCTAGATTTTGATAAGTCTGCGGTGGTTGTTCAGGAGTATCCAGGAGAACGTGCAGATCTGGACCCTGATCACTTGTGCTAAAAGCCGCATCAATCTCTAAATAGCGATGCCCATTTTCTGTAACAATCCGAGCCTCGCCAGTAGTAGGCTTTTCCCCAGCCACAAAAGTTCCGGACGCTAGGGCTACAGGCTGACTCTGCACCACAGTCGTACCAGAGTTACTTTGGGTAGAAGTTGGACTAACGGCTCTTGAAGGTGAATTGGCTGACACTCCTGCTACATAGTCTGAGACGGATAAAGCACAGACGGCAAATGAAGTAGTTCCCAGTAGTAGCAATTGATTAAGCTTCATGCTTTCTAACTCGCTTAAGATAATCTTTCTTGAACTCAGTTATGAGGTGAGTTTCTAGGTTCCAAACAAGTTTGAATGAATAAACGTGGTAGAAAATGATTTTTATCTGAGAGTTTTAGTGAAAATCCTGAGAGGAAGCTGAGTTTTTCTTATCTAAAATGTGTATTAAAAGCTTTCTTAAAGCCGTTCAATAAGTTCTTTTCAAAGTTATGTAGGTAAGGTGATTGTAAAGGTACTGCCTTCACCAGGTTTGGATCTCACCGTAATACTACCGCTCATGCCTTCTACCAGAGTCTTCACAATGGCTAAACCCAAACCCTGACCCCCCGTAGAACTGGAACGAGCTTCATCCACTCGGTAGAAGCGGTCAAAAATGCGGCTCTGGTTCTGTAGCCCAATCCCAACGCCGCGATCACACACTTGAATGATTGCCTGTTTATCAACACGCTCTAATTTCAAAACAATTGGCTGTTCGGGAGCTGAGTATTTTACGGCATTATCAATGAGGTTAATCAACACTTGTTTGAGACGATCGCGATCGGCAATCGCCTCAACATCAGTGGTTGTCGTAACTGTAAGCAATCGATTGCTAAACTTTTGTGCCATGCCTGCTACTTCTGCAACCAAATCGTTGAGTAGCACTGATTCCAGATGGAAGTGCATATAACCACTATCGGCACGCGCCAAATCTAGCAAGTCTTCTAGCAAACGCACGGTGCGTTCAGCTTCGGAGGCGGCAGTCTCCAAGGCTTCTCGTTGATAGTCGTTAAAGTTTGTCCCTCGTCGCAGCAAGCTTTGCAAATAGCCTAGTACGACCGTCAACGGCGTTCGCAATTCATGAGAGACATTACTAACAAACTGGCGTTGCTGTTCCCAGGCATCGGAAAGTCGAGACAGCATCATGTTGAAGGTTTGAGCTAGTTCTTTCACTTCACTAGGGGCATGGCTTAATTGCAGCTTAGCCTTGCTTAAACCTTCTGCCGAGATTGCCCCGGCCATCTGGCTCATCTCCTGTAAAGGTTGGAGTGAACGCCGAATCCGAAATGCGATCGCACCCATCGTTACAATCGTTACCAAGATACAAACAATAGCAAGGCTGCGAGTGGCTGCAATTAACTGACGCTGATCGTTCGTCACATCTTGAGCCATGTACACCTTACCGAGGAGTGTTCCCTTGATGATTACCGAACCTTGGCGCAACACTAGGTACTGCTCACCCACTTGGTAGACTTGGGGCTTAAGTGGCATCTCGGCAAGGGACATTAATTGAGCCTTTGGGACAAAGGAAGCATTTAATCCTACTGATTGAGCCAGTAGCTGACCGTCTGAATCTTTGACCCAGATGAGCAAACCCGGCACCGATACATTATCAATCGTCTTTTGCAGTCCGGTTTTTATGGATAGCATTTCGCTATAAAGCTCCACATCGCGGGGAAAGCGAACCGCAATGTATTCAACACTTTGCGTATGCGTCGCAATCAAGATCTGCTGCATTTTCCAGCTTGTCCAAACAGCAACACTCCCTAAGCTCAAAACTGAAACAGCCGCAATTTCTAGCGTTAGACGAAGCTGTAGCGAAGATGGGTCGAGATGTCTTCGCTTGATTTGATTGATTGCTTCCCAGAGTTTGCGGCTTAGTTGCACATGATGCCTTCAGAAGCTAGCAGTCATTTAGCATAAACAGGTTTCGCCCATTCGTTCAATTTTATGTATGAATTCTGTTGAGGCGATATATCCACTCTAGTTGAAGTGCTTTATTGCAGAATGATGTAGCTCTAATGGAAGCCTGAGTTTTTACTGAGAAAACTGAGAGCAGATACGTTCTATCATTTTGTCTCAGCCTACATTCAAGATTCTCTCAACCTAATCTCATCTGCCATCTGTTACAGATTGGTAAGCTCAGAGAGATTAATCACGTCTGTACACAGGAACATTGTGACTCGCCAAGGAAAACTGCATCATTTAACTAACAGAATTCCAGGGCAAATCTATCTCTGGCTTGCCATCCCGATCTTTGGTGCTTCCAGTGCAGTAACGCGAAGACTTACAGAGATTGGTGCCCAAAATTTTGTGAATGGGCAAAATCCAATTTCTCTATGTAATGTTTTATTTGTGGGCAATCTCTGCGCTTTGATGGTTTTGATGTTACTTTACGGGCGAGAGTGGCAGCGGAGAACCTTAAGGCAACTGTCGAGGCAGGATTGGCTCAGTTTAGTTATCGTGGCAATTTTATCTGGCGCACTTGCCCCTGGCTTAATTTTTCAGGCGCTGGCATTAACACAGGTCAACAATGTAGTTTTGATTGGCAGGTTAGAACCCCCACTGACGCTTGCCTTGTCTATTTGGTTCTTAGGAGAACGGGTGAATAGGTGGGAAATTGTGGGTGCGATCGCTTCTTTTATTGGTGTTGTCCTGACCATCTTCCTGCAACCGCCTGAAACAAACATGATGCAGGTGGGAGGATTCAGCATCGGGGTTGGTGAATTGTTAGTTGCGATCGCAGCGCTGGCGCTTGCCGTCTCTACGATTATTGGCAAAAAACGGCTCTCCAAAGTACCGTTAGGAATCTACAGTATTGTTCGGACTGGCTTGGGAACGGCAGTCTTCTTCGTGTCTGCTCTGGTACTTTACGGCAGTCACCATTTTATGGATGTCCTTTCACCGTTTCTGTGGCAGTGGATGCTAGCGTATGGTGTAGTAATTGTCGTCGTCGGTCAATCGTTGTGGACGGCTGGCTTGAGAGCCTCTACGGTTTCTACCGCATCGATCGTTAGCTCCTTTACGCCAGTTGCAGGTATCGTAGCTGCTTATCTCGTTTTGGGAGAAGTCCCAAGCGCCGCTCAATATCTTGGCGGTAGTGTAATTTTAATCGGCATCATTGTGAGTCAAGTTGGTATTCATAAAAAGACCTCACGTAGAGTTACCGAAACAGTGAACTCTATGCAAGCGGAGCAAGCGATCGCAGGTAAAGTTGGATTCAAGGGTATTTGAACCACTCTTATGTTTTTATCAGTGTTGATGAGGCATGAACACTGATAAAAATCAGTTGCCTAGCCTCGGTAGCTGAACGCTGACAATAGTTCCGATGCCTACTTCAGACTGAATTATTAACTCACCAGCATGGGCTTTGACAATTCGTTTAACAATCGCCAATCCTAATCCGTTACCACAGGGCTTGGTGGTAAAAAACGGCGTACCGAGCTGGGAGAGGATGTCCATGGGAATGGGAGTGCCTGCGTTGTGAATGCTGATGCAGACTCGATCAGGACTTATGCCAAAATCAGTACGCCAAGTGATAACTTCGTCGTCAGCAACAGCTTCGCAAGCGTTTTCGATTAGGTTGATAAATACTTGTTTGAGTTTGTCGCAATCACCGAAAATCCAGGCTGAAGGCAACATTGAAACAAGTTCAATTCTTCGTCCTTTAGCGGCGGGAAGTGTACGGATCGAATCAAGCATCCCAGCTACAAAATCGTTTACCTCCAGTGCCTGACATTCAAGTACCTGGCGTTTGGCGTAGAGCAAAATTTCATCCAGTAAACGCTTCAGTCGATCTGCTTCTTCAAGAGCTAGTACCAGACGGAGTTGGGCGTGTTCCGGGAGTTCTATCCGTCCTAAAGCACTCAGCCCCATCAGCACAGTCGTCAAGGGATTGCGAACCTCATGCACGATCATCGCCGCCAGCTCTCCAATTTCAGCTAAACGGGCAATCTCTTGCTCAGCCTGTTTGCGCTCATTCATTTCCGCTTGCAATTGCTCATTCGTCTGCCGAAGTTCAGCCGTTCTCTGTTCGACTTGAGCCTCCAATCGATTATTGGCTTCAATCAGTTGCGCCTGAGCCATCTGTAGTTCTTTGGTTCGTTGGGCAACTTCTGCCTCCAAGATTTGATTGAACTGACGCTGCTGCTGATAAAGCTGATAGTTGTCGATTGCCATCGCTGCTCGCTCAGCAAAGATTTCAGCTATTCGTACTTCTTGGTCTGTGAAACAGCGGGGCTGTCGCTGGAACGAGCAAATTGTCCCAATGACTTCTCCTATAGATGTCCGCAAAGGTACACCTAAATACGCTCGGTAGCCCTCTGGAGCTTGCCCATAATCTGTGCAGGCTTTGGCATCTTCAACGACCAGAGGAGCGCCAGTTGCAATGACAGTCCCTGTAAGCGTACCGTGCAGATTATAAGCCCGATCTCCGGCTTCACCCAAATCGAGCGTACTGGATAGGATTCGTTCTTGCCCGTCCTGACAAAGCGTTACCACAGACCAATCTAGCCCAATTAGTTCACTCACTCCTCGCGCCACGGCTTGGAGGTAATCCTTGAGTTCATCTGTCCGGTAACTCAGAGAGGACAGAACCTCTAATGCGTGCTGCTCTTGCTGCCAACGAAATGTATCTAGAGACACGACAACTCACTCCTCGACAAACTCGCGGCAATAGAACTCTGGGAAGTCGTTCACTCACTTTCACTTTCCCACATCGGCTATCGATACTTTAAACATGAATTTGTTAGGCAGTTTGTCAAACTGCTAACCAGACTGCAACAAACATGGCTACCGATGTACCAATAAAGTTGAAGCTCAGATTAATGTTGGTTTAAGTCTGTAGAATGCCTAGCGGCTTCTGTTTGTTGTTCCTGTTTTACTCTACGAGAAAGTTGGGCAAATGTGGCTTCTAACAATTCGAGTTGTTGAGTAATTTGCTTGAGGCGTTGAATGAGCAGGTCGAGAGGCGGTTTCATGTTAATAATTGTTCCAAAGTTACTTCATCGTTGAGAGAACGGTTTTTGTTGGCATAGTTCTAGGATGTACCTCAAATTTTAAGATTCTCCGATTAATAACTGACAATCTTCTCAATGAGAACCGCTATAGGTACTTTACCTATTTGGGCAGTTGGCTAATTTTCTACAGAAATTATGTATCTTGAGTCTTAAGTAATAGACTTGTCTTGAAAATAAAGGCTGAAACGACGGAAAATAGTTCTCATTTGGAACTATTTTTATCCTTGTGTAGTGGTTAACTAAGGTGCTTTATGAACAGCAGGTGCCTGAATGGTGCAAGGCTTCATCTCACACTGCTGTTCATAAAGCTTCTGCACGTAAGGCTCCTGCCAACTCAGTGGAACTTCCAACAAATCTCGTGTTCCAGTGATACCTTGTCCAAGAAATAGTAAGAGGGCAAGACAACTCACAGCGATGTGAACGCTGCGCCAGCGATTTTTCCGGTCTTGGTAAATGTTTTGTACGATTGCTAGGGAAAAAATCATCAAGAGCGCAGCTATCATACCGTAATAGTAGTGAGAAATGTACCACTGATCGGTTTTACGATAGATTCCATCTTGACAGCCAAGCACAACTAAAGCTATCCCAGTTAGTGTGGCAAAGATTCCCCGCCATAGTGCTGGCTTTGCTTGGTAGAGCAGGACAAGGGAGGAAATCGCCACGGCAAAGATTAGTCCGATCAAGGCTACTTTGAAGGGTTCTTTACTCCAAACTTGGTTGTCTAAAATACTGCCACTAATATCGACAGCTAATGCCACTAAAACAATACCAACAACAGCACCTGTGAGCCAACGACCAAGCTGGACATGATCCTGTCCCACAACTGGCGGAATCTTACTTTTTCCTTGGAGGGTTTGCAATCGCCGCTGTCGAACTTGCCAAGCGCGGTTCACGACAACTCCAATCAATGGAAAGACTACAACTACGGCAAAGAACGGATGCAGTAATACAAGCAAATCTTTGTTCATCTGAAACCTCTAGCAGAAGTGGGGACTCAAGGCAGCATGAACTAGGCAAAGATTAGGAATGTTGAACCTAGAAAATGAAGCAGATCGTGTGACAAATCTGCTGAGTAGTCGTGGAACTGAGCAAAATTTACGAGCTAAGCGCAGCGTATCCAAAGGTGGCATTGAATTGGCGGCACCAGATGGACACAGACTTGTAATCCTCTAGTTTGACATCGTCAGGAATGAGGTAGCTCTGAGCACCATTGAACTTCTGTAAGCGGCCCAAACTTACATAATCTCCCTCTTCAATGGAAGCGGGTGGTGCTTCGGTGCGATACAAGATCACGTATAAATCGGGTCCTTGACTAGAAGTTTCAAAGACTTGATCAAGCTCCAAAACCTGCTTACCATCGCGAGTCACGATTTGCGCTGTGCCAGTAGTCGGATGCTCAGCTTTGACGAAAGTCCCAGATCTTATTGCATTCTGATTCTGTGCAATCGGTTCAGCCGCTGTGGGTTGTTCCGCCTGAGTCAAGGGCTGATTGGTCAGTGTTGCTCCACAGCTACTCAAAGTCAACACCAAGACAGCACCAAGCATTGTGAAATAGTTCAATCTCATTAAGACACCATCTAGAAGTCATCCACTTATTTGTCATCATGAGCGCTGTCACTGAAGTGCATCTGAAACTAAACTAGACTTTCTCTGAATTTAATCCTTAAGAAGATTTAGCCTAATCTCAGGATTCTCTCAGGCAACTGTGGTGTTGTCATGTGACATTAAGTGCATTTCTCGAAAAAGTTAGAGTCGTTTATTGTTATGACTGCACATATTCTCTTGGTCGAAGATGAAGTCAAGTTGGCTCGGTTCATAGAGTTGGAACTGCACAGCGAAGGCTACCGCGTCAGTGTAGCGCACGATGGGATGGCAGGGTTGACGCTAGCGCGAGAGTCAGCGCCGGAGTTGATGATTCTTGATTGGATGCTGCCAGGGTTATCTGGAATAGAAGTGTGCCGTCGCCTTCGAGCAACCGGAAACAACGTCCCTGTGATTTTGCTAACGGCAAGAGATGAAGTGAGCGATCGCGTGGCGGGTTTGGATGCTGGTGCTGATGATTATCTGGTTAAACCTTTCAGCATTGAAGAACTGTTAGCCAGAGTCCGCGCTCATCTGCGTCGCACTCAGGAAGTTGACTTGGATGTGTTGCAGTTTGAAGACTTGAGCTTAAATCGCCGCACCCGTGAAGTTTTTCGAGGCAAACGGGCGATCGAGTTAACTGCAAAAGAATTTGACTTACTCGATTACTTACTCTCGCATCCCCGGCAAGTGTACACGCGAGACCAAATTTTGGAACGGGTCTGGGGTTACGACTTTGGAGGTGATTCCAATATCATTGAAGTCTATGTTCGCTACCTGCGCCTCAAGCTCGAAGAAAACAACGAAAAGCGCTTAATTCACACTGTGCGTAGTGTTGGATATGTATTAAGGGAGTAGTAATATATCCTTTGCATAGAGTGATGAAAGAGGGTTAGTCTTCAATTCAATTTCTCAGTAATCGCAAACCACTTAAGGTTACGAGTACTGTAGACCCTTCATGTCCAATTACACCTAAAGGCATGGTGATACTACCAGCAAAATTAGCTATCAATAGTAAGACAATAAAACTCAAAGCAAAGGTAATATTTTGTTTGACAATGCTTTGTGAACGTCGTCCTAAGCGAATTGCGTGTTCTAGTTTTTCCAAACGATCTGCCATTAAAACAATATCAGCCGTTTCTAAAGCAACATCACTACCCGCTACTCCCATTGCAATGCCGACAGAGGCTTGAGCGAGAGCTGGTGCGTCGTTGATACCATCTCCTACCATGGCAACAGTTTGATATTGCCGTTGTAAGCGTCGAATCACACTGACTTTATCTTCAGGCAGGAGTTCAGCATAAACTTGGTCAACTCCTAGTTGTTGGGCAACGCTTTCGGCTGTACGCTGATTGTCACCTGTTAGCATGACAATCTGTTCAATACCTAGCTGTTTTAAGCGCTTAAGGGTAGTGGCAGCACTAGGTCGAATTGTATCTGCGATCGCAATAATTCCGAGCAGTTGTCCTGCATAAGCGACCCAAATAACCGTTTTTCCTTCTGCTTCTAGTTGCTGTGCATGAGTGTGGAGAGTTGAAGACGGTAGATTTTGTTGAGAAGTAATTTGTTTTCCAGTAAGAGTATTTTCTAAACCTGCTCCTACATGAATTTTCTGCTTCTCTACAAAAGCCGCTTTCCCTGCTAGAACTAGTTGCCCCTCAACCTCACCACTAATCCCTTGACCAATTTCGGCTTTGACGTTGGCAACTGGTGGTAATTCTAGCTTTGAAAGCTGAGCCGCTTGGGCGATCGCTTGTCCGATAGGATGTTCTGAATATGATTCCAACGCTGCCCCAATTTGCAAGACACGATTTTCTGTTTGCCCTGCGGCTGGGATAATTTGAACGACTTGGAGATTGCCAGTTGTCAGCGTACCAGTTTTATCAAATGCGATCGCTTTTACTCGACCCATCATCTCCAACTGAGCGCCTGTTTTAAATAAAATCCCTTGTCGTGCGCCATTGGCAATTCCCGATAGCAGTGTCGGCATAATCGAAGCCATCAACGCGCAAGGTGACGCGACTACCAGAAAAATTAAGGCTCGATAAATAGTCGTTTCCCAATCCCAATTCAGCAAAAGTGGCGGTAGAGTTGCTAGCAGTATCCCAGCAATTACAATAACCTGAGCATAGCCTCGCTCAAAGCGTTCTATAAACAATTGAGAAGGAGGCGCTTCAGTTTGCGCTTGCTTCACTAGTTGAATTACCCGTTGAATTAAGCTACTTTCTGGTGGTTGATGCACCCTCAGCCGTAAAGCACCAGTACCGTTAATCGTGCCAGCAAAGACTTCATCTCCTACCGTCTTCTCCACAGGTAGAGACTCACCCGTAATTGATGCCTCGTTCAAAGCGCTGTACCCTTCTACAACAATCGCATCTGTAGGAATCAGTTCTCCTGGCTTGACTAATACTTCGTCTCCCACTTGGAGTTTTTCAACAGGAATCATCTGTTCAGTCCCAGGCAGCAATACCCTTGCGGTATCGGGCGTTACCGCCATCAAGCTGCGGATATTGCGCTCCGTTCGCTGCATTGCGTAGCCTTCTAATGCACCACTAAAGGCGAAGATTAAAATTAGCACTGCGCCATCAACGATTAAATAGTATTCCTTTCGCCACAATCCTAAAGAAGCTGCTCCCAGTGCAGCGACAATCATTAATAGGTCAACATCAAGTTGTTTTTCTTCAAAAAGGGTAGTGAGTCCCTCGCGAGTGCTTTCATAGCCTCCGATGACGTAAGCGGCTGGGAGAACTAGCAACGCCAGTCCAACCCAATTTAGGTGTAGTGCAAGCCAGCCAAGGAGGACAAGAATTCCACAAATAGCGGCGGCTACAGCATCGGGATGTTCTTTGAGCAGTTGGCTGAGGTGGGGGGTTGAGACAGAACGTTGAGCCATCGGAGGAGTAGGTGCAATCTGACGACTCCCTCAGCCTAAACCTTGACATCAGTGTTAATGTCAAGGCATGAGCGTCATTTGTAGGGGCGCACAGCTGTGCGCCCCTACAAGATCTGGCGGTAGTGCGTAGTCCTGAGGGAAAACCCTTTCCCTTTTCCCTAAAACCGATTCGTTGAATAGGCGACTTAAATGCACAACAGCTTAGCCCATGCAAAATCAGTACTTAACGATTAAAGAACTTACCGAAGCGGTTGGTGACGGGATTACTCCTAGAATGGTGCGGCATTATCATGCGTCTGGATTGTTGCCTCCAGCCGTGCGATCGCAAAGTAACTACCGTCTTTATTCCCAAGATGATGTCAGACGCCTGCAACGGATTGTTGCCTTGAAAAAGCAAGGCTTTCAGTTATCGCATATTGGGAATTTACTTGATGCAGATTCAGATACTGCTGTTGACACCCTGACTACTCAACTACAGCAGCAATATCACTTAGTGATTCAGAAACTCGGACGACTGCGGCGCACCGCCTCAGCGCTGGAAGGATTGCTAGGACGCGATCGCCATTGCCAAGAGGTTCAAGCGGAAGCACTGGCTCAACTACGACACCTTGATGTTGAGAGTAAAGATGCCTCTCTAGAAGATGGATTAGATGCATTAGAGCAACTTTGGGATGGCTTGGATGCAGCGACTGACGCTCACCCGGAAGCCTTTACCGAATCGTTGCAACAGCTTTTACCTGATTTATCCGACCGTTCGGAGATTGAAGTAGACTTGCTCTCAAAACTGGTATTAGCGACGGGAGATGTAAGTTTAGTGCAGTTTGTACGAATTGGCGAAGGTGCGATCGCCGCCTCGCGTGAAGCTCTCAAAGCGGGTTGCCAAGTTATTGCTGATGTTCCAGCAGTCGGGAGTGCCATTGACCAAACTCGCCTCGCTCATTTAGGCTGCAAGCTAGAAACCCTAATTGCTAATCCTCACATCACTACAGCAGCAGAAGCCGAAACTACCTTCTGGCATCATGACCAATGGCAAGAACGATTGCAACACTTACCATCAGGCTGTGTTTTGGTAGTTGGGTATGCTCCTTCTGTTCTCATGTCAGTAGTTGTTGCAATTGAAAAAGGTCAACTACAACCCGCCTTGGTGATTGGGATGCCAATTGGGTTTAGCCATGCACCAGCCGCAAAGCGACGGTTGATGCGTTCAGGCGTTCCTTTTATCACGATTGAAGGAAGCTTAGGTGGCGGATTGCTTGCAGCGGTTTCCCTAAATGCTTTAGCTGAATCTTTGATCGAGAAACCAGACTGTCATTGTTATTTAAAGTGAGTTTGACGCGAGGCTCATGATATTAGACTTCTTGCTGTCTTTTTCCCCAATCCCTCTCCCCTACCACCTACCACTTATTTTCTAGATAGATCTACCAAAGGGTGATGCATCACCTTTACCTAAAGTCTAATTATTATGAATGTCTAGAGTTTAGATATCAGGCAGGTTATCAAGTCAAAAATCTGCTTTCCTCCAGCATCTAGAGAATAGACAAAAATAGGCGTGAGCATTTGTGAATCAGGAGGGGGTCGTGGAGTGGATAGAGCCACTAAAGAAAGCACACCAGACGCATATGTTGAGGACACAGTTAATTCCGCAGGAGCAACAGGATAGTCCGAGTATCAGTCGTGGAGACTGGTCATGGCGTTTTTGGCTGGCTGTGCCACTCTACCCATACAATAGGCGGCGGACAGTTCGCAAAGAAGTAGTTAAGGACACAATCTGGACGTTCGACCAGTTGCAGGGCATCCTCTACACTGTTGTACCAATTCGCATGAGTGTCGTGAAGCTCGAAAAAGGAGGACTCCTTGTCTATGCGCCAGTTGCGCCGACAAAAGAGTGTATCCGGCTGGTTAAGGAGTTGGAAGCGAAGCATGGTGAGGTGAAGTACATCATCCTGCCAACTGCCTCTGGCTTAGAACACAAGGTCTTCGTTGGCCCTTTCGCCAGACAGTTTCCTGCTTCACAGGTTTTCGTGACGGCAAACCAGTGGAGCTTTCCGCTAAATCTGCCACTTAGTTGGCTCGGTTTCCCCACTAAACGGACTCAGATACTCCCGGAGGCTAGCGGTGATACCCCTTTTGGTGATGAGTTTGACTACGAGGTGCTGAGCATCAATCTCGGACGGGGTTCTTTTGAAGAAGTGGCATTATTTCATAAGCGATCGCGCACTCTACTAGTAACAGATTCCGTGCTTTCTGTGCCGGAGAAACCACCAGAGATTGTCCAAGTTGACCCATACCCCTTACTCTTCCACGCCAGAGACAATGCATTCGAGGTGGTTGAAGACACTGAGGCAAACCGCCGCAAGGGATGGCAGCGCATTTCACTGTTTGCTTTGTACTTCGGCCCAAGCAGGTTGGAGACGATTGGGCTGGGGCAGGCATTTCGGGAGGCTCTCAAAGCGCCAGATCGATCTAGAAGGGCGTATTTTGGTTTGTATCCATTCCGATGGAAGAGCGACTGGAAGCAGTCATTCCAGGCGCTGCGAGGAGGCGGTCGTCCCTTTGTCGCACCGATTCTCCAGATGTTCATTTTCACCCAAGGACAGAGGGAAGTACTCGACTGGGCGGATAAGGTGGCGAAGTGGTATTTCAATCGGATTATCCCCTGCCACTTTGATGCGCCCATTGAGGCAGGACCGCATCACTTCCGGCAGGCGTTCACTTTTCTTGAGAAGAAGCCCTCCGGTGAGGACACGTTGGGAAGTGGAAGTCAGCCTCTACCTGAGGAGGACTTAGAATTTATAAGGAAACTCGAAGAGAACCTGACCAAGAGGGGCATCACGTCGCCAGCGAAGGACAATGTATGAGGCGGTGATTTTTTGCGATCGCTTTCCTGCTCGTCTAATAATGGCATGAAAGACAGCTTTAGGGAACCCTTAAGTTAGGATATGCCCGGTCTTGCGCTTAATGTAATCTAGGAGTTTTTGGTAAGTATCTGGGTCTTTTTGCTCATTAATAATGATTGGGATCGAACTATCTGGCAACCAAAATGTTAATCGACCACTAGCAGAGTGACAAAAACTACTGATGCGGTTGAGGTCAATGACATAATCATTGCGCTCATAACTCACTTGTAGCCAAGACCCCGATAGTGCGTGTGCTGATACATTTTGGATGTAGTCAAAAACTTGTTGATAATCCTCTGGGTCAGTTTGCTGGTTGATGATAATCGGGATTCCACTGTTGGGCAACCAGAACGTTATCTTGCCATTTGGGGCGCACACAAACGCACTGAGACGGTCAAGATCAACGACATATTCTTTGCGATCGTAATTAACTCTTATCCAGTACGCCACAAAACCTCCTCACTTACAAAGTGAGTTCTGGCAGAACAAACGCTTTTGGTTGCCCAATCACAGGAACAAGCATGGTTCAAGATACCTCTGCTGGAGATGGTTGTGTTGAGACGGTGCTAGAGTGGGCAACACTCTCATCCATAAGCGACTTCTGTGCCTCTTCGCCATGTGCTGTGCCTGACGACACCCCTTCGGCAAGGCGAATTGCGGCTTGCACAAACCCCTGGAACAAAGGATGGGGAGTACTAGGGCGAGAGCGAAACTCTGGGTGGAACTGAGTCGCAATGAAGAAGGGATGACTAGGAAGTTCAATCATCTCTACTAAGCGACCATCCGGTGATGTTCCACTAATCACATAGCCAGTATCCAAAAACAGATTGCGATAAGCGTTATTAAATTCATAGCGGTGGCGGTGACGTTCGTAAACCACCTCATCCTGATACAGCGAGAACGCCAGCGTATTCGGCGCTACACGGCAAGGGTATAGACCTAATCGCATTGTGCCGCCTAAATCCACGACATCTTGCTGTTCTGGTAACAGGTTAATCACCGGATTTGCCGCATTAGGAGCAAACTCTGCACTGTTTGCCTCTTCCAGTCTCGCGACGTGCTGTGCCCATTCAATCACAGAACACTGCATCCCCAAACACAAGCCAAGGAAAGGAATTTGATTTTCACGGGCATATTGAATCGCTGCAATCTTACCATCAACCCCACGGACACCGAAGCCACCAGGGACAACAATACCACTTACACCAGCCAGAAAATGTTCAGCCCCGTAAGATTCAAGCTCTTCAGAACTTACCCAACGCACGTTTAGGTCACTTCCCATTGCGATCGCAGCATGGCGTAAAGCTTCCACAACCGAAAGATAGGCATCACTTAACCTTATATATTTACCAACCAGCGCAATCTCAATCTGGCGCGTTGGAGAATAAAGACGCTCTACCAGCGTTTGCCACTGCCTCAAGTTGGGTTCGCGTTGCGGTAGATGTAATAACTGTAGGGCTTGCTGTGCCAGTCCTTCTCGCTCCAAAATTAGGGGGACTTCATATATACTCCTGGCATCCGGAGACGTAATCACTGACTCGACGGGGACATCACAGAATTCTGAAAGTTTCTCTTTTAATCCAGGATGTAAGGGGCGATCGCATCGGCAAACTAAAATATCTGGTTGAATACCAATTGAACGCAGTTCCTTCACCGAGTGCTGCGTCGGCTTGGTTTTCATCTCACCTGCTGCCGGAATCCAGGGAAGCAGCGTCACATGGGTATAAAGCACATTATCACGCCCAACATCCTTACGAAACTGACGAATCGCCTCCAAGAACGGCAAGGATTCAATATCACCCACCGTTCCGCCAATTTCTGTAATCACCACATCTGGATTCGTATTCCTCGCAACCCGATGGATACGCTCTTTAATTTCATTTGTAATATGGGGAATGACTTGTACCGTACCCCCCCTGTAGTCGCCGCGACGCTCTTTATTGATTACCGCCTGATAAATCGAGCCTGTAGTAACACTATTGAGGCGCGACATGGATGTATCTGTAAAGCGCTCATAATGCCCTAAATCCAAATCTGTCTCCGCACCATCTGCCGTCACAAACACTTCCCCGTGCTGAAAGGGACTCATGGTACCGGGATCGACATTAATATAGGGGTCTAGCTTAAGAATCGAAACCGAATAGTCCCGTGACTTGAGCAAACGTCCTAAGCTGGCGGCAACGATCCCCTTACCGATGCTAGAGACAACGCCCCCTGTTACAAAGACAAACTTAGTCATAAAATTTTTAAGAATACAAGACTTTTAGAGATTCACCCCGTCAATTGTGCCACACTCTTCAAGAATTGTTGGTTGCTGGTGGTACGCTCTGCCCTAGCAATTGGGCAAAAGGGCAATTTTATGCTTCTCCCTTTTACGTTCGACGGCAGACAGACGATAATCACCGCTATTCTGAACGTTAACAAATCGCTGCTGACTTTTACGAAAGTATTACATTCTTTTTAAGCAGGTTACACAATGGCTAAGTTTTACCCAGATATCACTGCACCGTTGCAAGATTTCATCAAAGACCAAAAGGTTTTTTTTACAGCAACAGCACCGCGACAAGGTCGCATCAACTTATCACCTAAAGGTATCGATACATTCCGCTGCATTGATAACAAAACAGTCGCTTATCTTGATTTAACGGGCAGTGGTAATGAAACAGCCGCTCACTTAAATGAAGATAGTCGAATGACTATTATGTTTTGTAGCTTTTCAGAAAAGCCTTTAATTCTACGTCTTTATGGTCAAGGGAAAGTAATTCATCCAAGAAATGAAGATTGGCAATCCTTCTATCCACTATTTAACCCTGTGCCAGGAGAACGCCAAATTATTGTCATGGACGTTGATTCGGCACAAACGTCTTGCGGATTTGGTGTACCGCTTTATGAGTTTAAAGAAGAACGAGAAACTCTTATCCAATGGGCGGATAACAAAGGAGAACAGGGAATTCATGAGTATTGGAAAACTAAAAATCTGAAAAGTATTGATGGTCTACCGACTAAACTTTTGGAAGATTAAGGATAAGTTCCAAATACATCGAATTTGTCTAATTAATTAATAGATTTTTGTTGATATTTGACGTTAAGTGTTGACTGATGAATGATTAACATTTAACCTAAAACAACTGAATCTATAAATTTAGAAGAAGTTATCTGGATTTTAAATAATTTGTCGGGTTAAGAATGAGAACTATTCTGGGATTGGCGTTGTTAGGAACTTTCATTACCTCTCCGGCTTGGGCAGAACAACCGCTTTATGTTGCCTATCCTCCCACTAAACATCAGACAACTGCCGATCGCATTTTCCTAATTGGCACAGCACCAGCAGCAGGAGAAGTGTTGATCAATGGTTCTCGTGTTTCCCGGAGTGCAGCAGGAAATTTCGCACCGAGTTTCCCGTTGCAACTGGGAGAAAATTTGTTCACGGTACGCTATCAAAACCAGGAGATTCAGCTTCGAGTCACGCGGCAATCCACTCAACCAGAAGTACCAGTTGGCTTGACATTTGGTAAAGATTCGCTGACACCAACGGTAGATATTGCCAGACTACCAGGAGAACTGATTTGTTTTGGCGCGATCGCACCTCCAAATGCTACGGTATCCGTCAAGTTAGGTGAACAAACAATTCCCTTGCCGCAACAATCCCAAGCGGTTCAGCTACCACCTAATTCAGCAATATTGACAGCACAAAATCGACCAACTGAAACGTCAGCAAGTGGTCAATATCAGGGTTGCGCCACAGCTTCGGCAGCCGTTAACTTAGGACAACCGCAATTTCAGCTCACATTGAATGGTAAAACAACAACCCAACCTGCACCAGGAAACGTGTCGATTCTCTCTCCGGCAAAACTAGAGGTTGCAGAAGTAATTGCCGAAGCGGGTGCAGCCCGAACAGGCCCAAGTACAGATTACTCTCGCCTAACACCCTTACCAAAAGGTGTTCGGGCAACGGTTACAGGACGAGAAGGGGAATGGGTACGCCTTGACTATGGTGCTTGGATCAAGGCATCAGAAGTCCGTATTCTGCCAGGTGCGGTGCCGCCGTTGTCACTGATTCGCAGTATCAGCGCCCGTCGGGTTGAAGGGGCAACAGAAGTCGTGTTTCCGCTACAAACACCTGTACCCGTAAGTGTCCAGCAAGGCGATCGCACGTTTACCCTAACGCTTTACAACACGACTGCCCAAACCGATACAATTCGCCTAGATGATGACCCTGTAATTTCCCGTCTGGATTGGCAACAGGTGAACCCGACGCAGTTGCAATACACCTTTAACCTTAAATCACAACAACAGTGGGGTTATAGCCTCAGATACGAAGGAACCAGCCTAATCCTGTCTCTTCGTCATCCGCCAAGAATGGGACGTGGGGGAAGACTCACTCAGGCAAATCAGCCGCTAAGGGGAATGAAAATATTGGTCGATCCAGGGCATGGCGGCACAGAAACGGGTTCGATTGGGCCAAATGGTTATCCAGAAAAAGATGTCAACCTTGTGGTGTCTAAGCTGCTGCAAGAACAGCTAATTGCACGAGGGGCAACAGTATATATGACACGGGAGGAGGATAAAGAGGTATCGCTTGCCGATCGCATGAAGATGATCGATCAACTACAACCTGCGATCGCTCTTTCAATTCACTACAATGCCCTACCTGATAGTGGTGATGCGATAAATACGAAAGGTATTGGTACCTTCTGGTATCACCCCCAAGCCCATAATCTAGCGATGTTTCTGCACAACTACTTAGTTGAAGAGTTAAAGC
This sequence comes from Symplocastrum torsivum, assembly GCF_059505465.1. Lineage (NCBI taxonomy): Bacteria > Bacillati > Cyanobacteriota > Cyanophyceae > Oscillatoriales > Microcoleaceae > Symplocastrum > Symplocastrum torsivum. Next base: position 302,020 of record NZ_JCACKQ010000045.1, read on the forward strand.
GTCCGTCATACGGTGTGTTTTGGAATAACCTGGCTTTGACTCGTCCTTACAGTACCCCATCAGTGTTGCTGGAACTGGGTTTTATGATCAATCCAGAAGAATTTGAGTGGGTGATCAATCCGCAAGAACAAGAAAAATTGGCAAATGCGATCGCAGATGGCGTTACACAATGGATGACAACTCAAGCCAAGTAGAGGGAAAGGGGAATGGGGAATGGGGAAATTTTCCTTTTCCCCTTTCTCCTTTAAGATATAGCTGTCGCCATAAAGGTTAGGACAGATTTAAAGGTCTAAACAACCACGTACTAGTAATAAACCTTCTGCCCTCTGCCTTTTGCTATAAGAAGCCTTACCTATCAGTCTTTGACAAATGTCCACTCTAGTATCTTGAGTGGTGCGGTTTGCAGGGCTTGCCTGAGGCTAGCGTTATCCTCAAATTTCACTTGCGAGAGGTAGCAGGCTTCAACGTTGACGGTAAACGGTTCCTCTTGAAACGGCCAAGGTTTGACAGTGACTTTTTCATCTTTGAGTTGAACTACGTCATAGCGTGTGCCGTCTGCGCCTTTGCAAATTTCTAAAGCCCGCTCACCCATCGGTAAAGCGTCCTGGCAGAGGATAAGAGAAAGGCGATCGCAAAATTGCATAAAAGCATAGGCAGATTCAACCTCTTCCTTTTTCAACTTCAACTCTTTCTGCCAGCGCTTTTGATTCTCAAGTTGCTCGTCAAGAAACTGATCCATTTCCTTTGACTCTCCGCGTTTGCCTTCATTGAGAAAGCTCATATGCTTCGAGATGAGTAAGGCAACCCACCGTCCTCGGTATTGGGAATTCTTGGTCATTTCTCTCAACTTGTCGAGCGAAGTCGATTTGTCGAGGGTAAAGTCAAGGGGTGTACCCGCAGGTGTAAGTTCGTTACTTTCCCATTCACGTTCTAAATCGTCGTGGTGGGAGATTGCCGCGATTGTTTCATATAAGCGAACTGGAGAATCTTCTTTCTTCCAATGTCCCGCTAGTTGAGCAGCAAGCAAGGCGTGGGCGCGATGGTAAATCACTTCCCAACCATTTTCATCTTGGTTGACAATCACGAAATGATTATTCTCCTTATTTTTGTAATCCTTTAGCCGATTCAGTAATCGCCGTCCTCAGGTGATTCGATTAGTGGTTAGTTGCTAGAGATGTTGCTTCCTAATCACGCTTCGGGTTTATCACCAGGGAAACGAGAACTATGAATCGCTGTTACAGGTTACCTAGAGAATTGAGCGTTTCCTACTGCATCAAGACAGAGATGATGAACCTGTCCAAATTTCCCTTTACTTTGTAGGAATTCGGAAAACCTAACCCCCTAGCCCCCTTCCCTATTATGGAAGGGGGAGCCGGAAAGCCTCTCCCCGTTTCAGGGAGGGGGCACACACGAGAACTAATTGACCAACAGCATCCTTCCAGTCGTCGTTAGGGCTGATGTTGACACTAATGGCAAGACGCAGCGTCCCTACAATGCTGCACTAAGGGATACGAGGTTTAGCGCATTGTGACGAACTCTTCCGCGATCGAAGGATGAAGTCCGACGGTAGCATCGAAGTCTTTTTTCGTTGCTCCCATTTTGATCGCGATCGCAACTCCTTGAATGATTTCTGCTGCCTGTTCGCCGACCATGTGGGCACCGAGTACCTTTTCGGTATCCTCCTCAACGACTAACTTCATCATGATTCGTTCGTCCCGACCACTGAGGCTATGGTACGTGGGTTTAAACTTGGCGCGATACACCTTCACCGCCTCAGCGTACTGTTCCCGTGCTTGGGCTTCTGTTAACCCTACTGTTGCCGCTTCCGGTGTCGAAAAAACGGCAGTGGGTATATTGTCGTAAGCCATTGTCCGGGATTTACCGCCAAACTGCGTATCGGCAAAGGCACGACCTTCGTTAATCGCTACAGGTGTTAGATTCATGCGGTCAGTGCAATCGCCTACGGCAAAAATATTTTCTTGCGAAGTTTGGCTGTATTGATCAACTGCGATCGCACCATTGTTAATTTCTACACCAGCATTCTCTATCCCTAGGTTCTTGAGCTTCGGCTTACGACCTGTAGCTGCAAGAATGGTATCTACAATTATGGTTTCGTTGTGCTTACCTCCGAGCGTTACCTTCAGCCCTTCTGCTGTCTTTTCAATGATTGGAGGGTCAGTAATCATCAGCATCCGGATTCCATGCTTTTGCATCCCCTGTTGAATCTCAGCACGAATATCGTCGTCAAATCCTCGCAAAATCAGGTCATTCCGGATAATCTGTGTCACATCGGAACCCAAGCCATTCATAATGCAGGCAAATTCCACACCGATGTAGCCACCACCCATAATTAAGAGTCTCTTGGGTTGCTCTTCGAGGAGGAACATCTCATCCGAGGTAATCGCATATTCCATGCCTGGAATATCTGGCTTAACTGGATATCCCCCGACAGCAATCAAAATCTTATCCGCTGTCACTTTACGGTCTCCGATTTCCAGGGTATGGGGGTCGAGGAACTTCGCATAACCCCGAAACAGTTCCACGCTTGCTTTATCCAGCATGTTTTGATACACCCCGTTGAGGCGTTCCAGTTCCTTATGAACGCCAGTAATCATCTTTTTCCAATCAAGGGTACTTTGTACGGGACTCCAGCCAAAGCCTTGAGCATCCTCAAACAGGTCAGGGAAATGGGAGGCGTAAACCATCATTTTTTTGGGAATACAGCCCCGATTGACACAAGTACCACCCAAGTCCTTGAATTCTGCGATCGCAACCTTAGCTCCATATTGAGCCGCCCGTCTTGCCGCCGCAATTCCCCCAGAACCCGCCCCAATCACAAATAAGTCGTAATCGTATGTCATTTGGTAACCTCCCTCTACTCTTCAAGTGTAAGAACTAGGGCAGTAGTATGACACACCCTTACTAGCACAAGAGGGGTGATGAGGCGATAAGTGAAAAACTCCAAAATTTTATGTGTATGAACTTCCGACCGCCCCATCTTCCCCATCTCCCCTCACTTCTTAGGCGGAGGTACCGAGCTTCTTGGTACTGAGTTACCAGAATCTGTCTGGCTTGGATAGTCGTCCTCCGGTTGTAACTGCTGTCGTCCGTTCCGAATCACCCGAAGCATATCAGTAAGCTGCTGCTCGATACTAAGCAATACTGAATCGGCGTATTCGTCAGCACCGTTTTGAATATCCTCACAATCGGCAAGCGTTAATTGGCGCATTTGCTCCAATTCTTGTTGAGATTGTAGGCGCATCCGCTCAATCTCAGCCAGAGTTTGCTCTTGAACTGCCTCACACTCTTGCTGAACCCGTTGTCGGATTTGACTCGCTTCGAGTTCTGCCTGCTGAATAATGCCCATTTCATCCAAAAGCTGATCAGCCCTTCGCTCAGCAGCTTCCATAATTTCTTGGGCATATTCTTCCGCTTGCAAGAGAATTTCTTCACGCTGGCGGACAATCTTTTGGGCCGTGTCAAAGGCGTCCGGCAGATTCTCCCGAATCAAATCCAGTTGAGCCAGCAATACCTCTTCATCCACCAACGTGCGCTTAGTGAAGGGGATATGAGGGCTATCAAAAAGAATCTCCTCAATCCGGTTGAGTTCCTGCTGTATGTCTACACCTCCTGATCGACTCGGAGGCGGGTCGTTGGGGTTGCTGGGTTCGTCGCGGTCGGGGGGGTCGATCCTGGATGAGTCTCGGCGTAACATCGGTAAATATCTAGGGCAACAGCATGGGGAACAAGATGATCGACAGAGCCGCCAAACCTGGCAACCTCTTTAACCACGCTACTGCTTAAGAAGCTGTACTCGTTAGACGTGGCGAGAAAAACGGTTTCGATCTCATCCCAGAGGGTTTCATTGGTATGAGCCATCTGGAGTTCTTTTTCAAAATCTGAAAGTACCCGTAGCCCCCGCAACAGCACTTTAGCATTCCTCAGTCTTGCATATTCCACGGTCAAACCAGCAAAACTGTCAACTTCTACATTAGGTAGATCTATTGTGCATTTACGAATCTGCTCAACTCGTTCCTGCACTGTAAATAAGGGAGATTTGTCGGGGTTACGAAGTACGGCAACAATCACCTGCTCGAAGAGCTTAGAGCCACGCTCTATGATGTCGAGGTGACCTAAGGTGATGGGATCGAAGCTACCCGGATAAATTGCAATCACGAGAAAAGAGCATCAGGGAAGTTACTCAGGTGATTATACCGATACCAGTCAACCTCAACACGATTATTGGAAGACGATTAGTAATGAGATTTTCCTATCGCTGGTGTCTATACGGCTAGGAAAGCCGTTGCCGTGCTTGTTGATGAAAAAATGCTTAAACAACATTTAGCGATCGCTTCTTAACTATCAACGTTAACGGCTGGTAAAGATTTCCTGTCATATTTGATGACTCAACACCATCCTCTATCCATCCGTGCTTGGTCAAAACTCCATCAAAGTAGGTTAAACAAAGAGTATTGACTGCAACTAAATCGAGAGGGCACCCAATGTCATCATCACTGGCAGAACGTCTCAGTGAGGCAAGGCATAGTCGGTTTGTTGGGCGTGCTTTGGAGCTGAAGCTATTTGAGTCGGTAATTCTCCCAACCAGACACAACGCTGACACCGTTGATTTACCGTTTCAAGTCCTGCACGTCTTTGGGCCGGGTGGTGTTGGTAAGACAACTTTGCTGAGTGAGTTTACTCGGATTTGTGAAAAAGCCCAAACCCCGACTGTATCCATAGACGCTCGTAATGTCGAACCGGCTCCTGAGTCTTTTTTAAGTGCATTGCGGTTCGCCATGAACCTGAATCCCAACGACTCACTTCCGGTTCTCGCTGCCGAATTGGAACATAAAGTTCTTCTAATCGACACCTACGAAACCTTTGCACCCCTTGATGACTGGCTACGAGAAGTCTTCTTACCTCAATTGCCAGCCACAACCTTAATTGTTCTCGCTGGACGGCACTCTCCCTCCTCAACTTGGAGAGCTGACCCAGGTTGGCAAGCTTTAATCCATATCTTGCCATTGCGTAACCTCAGCCCAGAGGAAAGCCGCACCTATTTGAGCAAACGAGCTGTCCCACCTGTCCAACACCGCTCAGTTCTAGATTTTACCCATGGTTATCCTCTAGCTCTTTCCCTAGTGGCTGATGTATTTGCTCAGAAAGGGGATATCCAATTTCAGCCTGATGCTGTACCGGATGTAATTAAGGCGTTGTTGGAAAAATTTGTACAACAGGTTCCAAGCACCTCTCACCGCATGGCATTGGAGGCTTGTGCTTTGGTGCGCCTGACGACAGAAGCCTTACTTGCCAGAATGTTAGGGATGCCTGATGTTCATGAGTTATTTGATTGGCTGCGAGAGCTATCATTTATTGAACCGGGTCAACAAGGACTATTTCCTCATGACTTGGCGCGTGAAGTCTTAATTGCGGATTTGCGTTGGCGTAATCCTGACTGGTATGCCGAACTTCACGGACGTGCTCGAACCTACTACACCAGCCGTTTGGAGCAGACTCAAGGTCAGGAGCAGCATCGGATTCTATTCGACTACATTTTCTTACATCGGGATAATCCAGCCGTTAGACCGCGTTTCACTTGGCAGGAAAATAGCACTCTCTTGACGGATTCCTTTCGGGAAACAGACAAACCAGCACTGCTACAGATGGTTACTGAGTATGAAGGAGAGGAATCAGCGCGTCTGGCGGCTTACTGGCTAGGACGGCAGCCGCAAGGGGTGTTGGTGTTTCGGGACGCTCAACAGCAGCCAGCTGGGTTTGTGATGATGGTGGCGCTACATCAGGCGAGTAACGAGGACTTAACTGTAGATCCAGCGGCACGTTCAACATGGCATTACCTACAAAACCAAGCACCGTTGAGAACTGGGGAAGGGGCAACCCTGTTTCGCTTCTGGATGGCGCGGGAGACTTACCAAACAACGTCACCAACTCAAAGCCTGATTTTTATTAACTTTGTGCAACATCATCGCCTCACAGCAGGACTTGCGTTTACCTTCTTTCCTTGTGCGGAACCGGAGGATTGGGCGGCAATGTTTGCCTATGCTGACTTGGCACGTCTTCCGGAAGCAGATTTTGAGGTAGGAGGGCGACGCTATGGAGTATATGGGCATGACTGGCGAGTGTTACCCATGAAGGCGTGGCAAGCGTTGCTGGCACAACGGGAGATTGCAGCTTCGGCACAAGCGATCGCATCATCTCAAGTAAGTGAACCGTTGGTGGTTCTCTCGCAAGCTGATTTTATGGGGGCGGTACGCGATGCCCTGCGAGATTTTTCTCGTCCGGATGCGCTACAGAATAATCCGTTGTTGCGATCGCGTTTAGTAATGGAGAAAGTGGCTGTCACCGCTGAAGGGACTGAGGCAATTGCAGCTTTACAGGGTTTGCTACGAGAATCGGCTGAATCATTAGAGGCATCCCCTCGTGATGCTAAATGCTATCGGGCGCTTTATCACACCTATCTACACCCAGCACCAACTCAGGAACAAGCGGCTGAGTTACTCAATTTACCCTTTAGTACGTTTAGGCGTCACTTAAAGAATGGCATAACGCGAGTAGCAGAAATCCTCTGGCATCAAGAAATTAACTGATTAATCTATTGGGTTATGTCAGTGAGAAGGCTTGCTGCAATAGCTAAGTATCAGGACACTCGATAAAGCGATCGCTTTTTCTCATCTATACCAATTGGCAGAGGGCAACAGACAATCAGTTTGAGAGCTTGGTAAGGACTGGCTTAATGCCTCTTAATTCTCTAAGAAAATGATGAAACTCAAATTCTTACCATTAATAGTTGGGCTAATTGCAGCCGCCGCTATTTCTGCGACTCCCCTCACCGCTTTTGCTCAAGATACCGCGCCACAATCTCAGCCAACAAGAACTCGCATTCAACTAAGCGACCAACAACAAGCTCAATTTCAGCAACTTGAGGCAAACGCTATTACCGCGATTGAAAATATCCTCACCCCAGATCAAAAAACTCAGTTTGCTCAGGCAAGACAGAATGGTCAAGGACTGAATGCGATCCAAGGTCTTACGGACGAGCAGAAACAGGGCATTGTTGGGGTTATTGAAAACTTGAACACCCAAATCGGAAATCTCCTGACACCAGAGCAAATTCAGCAAATTGAACAGGGTCAGTAGTTCAGGATAATCTTGAACTCCTGAACTTCTGTATTCTTTTTGTTGAATTCAAAGAACAGCTATATAAAACCCGCCCTCTTCTCAGTCGGCTGAGTGGGGCGGGTTTTAGGTGTTGAGTTTTCTGTGGTTCAAAATTATTCGCTACACTCGTCCCTACAATCATCTGCCATCTGGTTAACCAACAAGGACTTCATTCAGTCTGTAGGCGCACGAGAACAGCTAATTGCGTGAGGCTGCAACAAAACCTAGCGTTAAGCTGTCATGAGCCAGGAAGTGGGCAAGATGATAAGCTCTTTCCTCAGTTTTCAAGAGAATTGTTTCGTATAGATAGCGAGTAGCGCGATCGCCTAAACTCTCTGCTTGTCCAGCTTGACGCCGAATCAATTGAATAACTGCTTGTTCAGCGGCTAAGTCATTTTCTACCATCTGGCGGCAAGGAAAGACACCATCCGCTTCGGGTGAAAAGCAGCACAATTGCGCCAAGGCACTAAAGCTAGCAGCGGGTACTCCACCGAGTCCATCCAAGCGCTCTCCAATGTCATGAACATGACCTTGTACTTGTTCGTAGCCCTCATTAAAAAACTCATGTAAAGAGTAAAATTCGCTGCCCTCTACAACAAAGTGATGTTTCTGATATTGCAGGTAAAGCCCTTGAAAACTGGCTAAAGCAATGTTTAATCCTTCACAAACAGGTGCCGTGACACTGTGATCGAGTAAGACAGGATTGTCGTAGACTTCGCCAAATGTGCGTAGTAAACCCTGAGTTTCTGACATAAGCGTAGTTTCCTTTCATTAAGGAAGTTTTATTGCAATGAAAGTCTAACACGCCCTCTTCAGAAATTTCAGCAGGTTTCGCCTTTACCTTAATAAAGGTTATGTGCTGGCTTCTGGGTTTTTGCGCGAGTTGGGTGTAATCCCGGATATATTTAGTTGTATTAGTTGAGAATCTATAGCATTTGCATTATATCTATTTATGAGGGGTAATTAGAAAAAACTCTTTTCCAGCTAAGCTTCCTGGAAAAGCCGGAAGCTTTATTGAAGCGACTAATGATAAAATATTGCATTTTTTGAAACGCATGAATTCATCTAGTTCCAACCCAGAAGTCGAGCAAGTGATTGAAATAGCTTTTGCAGATCGGTGGCAAGTTTATAGACGCCTACAAGAGCTAGGAATTTCTTGTCAGTGCAGGACAAACCAGCCTTTAAGCGTAAAGGCTGATAACGTTGTTGAGGCGATTCAACTCTGGAGCGTTGTTCGGCAACTGACGCTTGGACGTCGTGAATTAGCTTCCTGGTTGGAAAGCTGCTGGCAAATTCATGATTAGGGAATGGGGAAGAAGACAAGGAAAAATCTTTCTTGTCTCTACGAGTCTCTGGTCTACTGAAAGGTAAAAAAACTACACCCGTAAGTTCCCTACTCTCCATCCCGCCCCAGAGGGACTGTCTTACTAACCTTTATCCAAAACCAAACATACTTCATGGCACAATCGGCAATTCTGCATTTAGAGGGTATTACCAAGCAGTTTGAGCAAGCAGCTTCCCCAGCCGTTGCAAATGTTACGTTGACGTTGCAACGGGGGGATTTGCTAGGGTTACTCGGTCCCTCTGGCTGCGGTAAGACCACGCTGTTGCGGATTGTAGCGGGTTTTGAGCAACCTCAGTTAGGAACCGTGGAATTGGCTGAGCGTTTGGTGGCGGGTGCAGGTTGTTGGGTACCGCCAGAACAACGGGATACGGGTATGGTGTTTCAGGACTATGCTTTGTTCCCTCACCTGAATGTCGCCCAGAATGTTGCCTTTGGGTTGAAAAAGAGTCGGGGTAAAACTACTGGGGTATCTATCAAGGAACGCAGTGCAGAAGCGATCGCACTGGTTGGATTAACAGGGCTGGAAAAACGCTACCCTCACGAACTTTCAGGGGGTCAGCAGCAGCGTGTTGCCCTTGCCCGTGCCTTAGCCCCACGACCCGCTTTAATTTTGCTGGATGAACCCTTGAGCAACCTTGACGTTCAAGTGCGTTTACGACTACGCCACGAAGTACGCTCAATCCTCAAGGAAACAGGGACTTCGGCGATTTTTGTCACCCACGACCAGGAAGAAGCACTTTCCATCTCAGATCAAGTGGGTGTGATGCGACAGGGACATTTAGAGCAGTTGGGTACACCAGAAGATATCTATACTCATCCCAAGTCGCGCTTTGTTGCAGAATTTGTGACTCAGGCAAACTTCCTTCCCGCCCAACGTCGAGGACACCTTTGGGAAACGGAGGTGGGGTTATTTGAAGTTGGGAGACTCGACACACAAGACACTTCATTGGATGCGGGTGAATTAATGCTGCGTGAAGAAGACGTGAGCCTAGTGCCCGATGATGATGCTAATGTTACTGTTTGCGATCGCCACTTTTTAGGCCGTGAGTACCGTTACTTTTTAGAAACTCCCTCTGGTAAAAAATTGCAAGTTCGCACAACACTAAACACTCAGATTCTAGTAGGAACACGGGTAAAGCTGAGTGTCGCTAGCTCATCAATACAAATTTTTTCAACCACTGCGCCAATTTCCGAAAATACCCCAGCACTGCCTTCAAAAATCGCCTAACTCGTCCTGAACTTCTGTATTCTTTCTGTTCAAAATTTAACAATGAAGCAGAATAAAAGCAATGCTCCTACGGGTTCGTTACGCTAATACACGAACTACAATGTGGAAACATCTGGGTTCCTCTGTCAGTTGCTTGTAAAAAAATCCTCTATGGAAACTGCTATGCCTTCTCCAAAGGTCGATCTCCAAACTCCATATGAATCAGATTACCTGCAATGGATAGAAACGACTGTAGAAAAATTGCGGAGTCAGGACTATGCAAGTGTGGATTGGGAGAATCTGATTGAGGAAATCGAGGACATGGGGAGGAGTGAACGGAGAAGTTAATAGATGATGAGTTTTTACCAGAGTCAAGCACGCACCAGATGTGAGCATTACTGTGAAAGGGAAACACTGACAATTGCTAGATGGATATTGAGGCTCAAGATAGGAAAGTAGCGAAGACAAGGTTGAGGGAAGCACTTGCTGCTTACGGGGGTGAGACTAAGCACGAATCTGTAGCCGTAGCAATTGAGAAACTTGTACACCTCAACCCAACAGCAGCACCTACTCGCAGTGACGCGCTAATGGATGGGCAATGGCTATTGATTAGTGCGCCCAACTTTCCCAATGGAGAACTGCGAAGTGATGGAAAGTATGTTTATACCCTCGGTCGGCTTGCCTTTAATCTGTTTCAACCCACCAGCTTAAAAATTGTAATTGATCGGGTACTGCAACCTGTAGTTCCGGTAGGCGAGGGTCAACAACGGACTCATGACATCATTGTTGAATTCACGACAGTAGACGAGAATACTCCTACGCTACAAGGCATCGTTCACAACCAAGGGATTTGCTCTCCTAGTGATGACAACACTCTGCAAGTGCAGTTCACAGGGGGAGAACTGGCACCGAAGGAGCCAAATGAGATAGAAGCATGGAAAGCCGTATTTGGAGAGCAGTCCAAACCTTCAACAACAGGTCTAAAAGAAAGGCTGATGACCAGCGTTTTGAGGATGATGTTCGGGATTGTTCCACCACAAGGAATGGATCGAAACACGGGGCGAGTTTCTTTCAAAATGCGGAGGTCTCCTAAAGGTAATCTCGAAGTGCTTTATCTCGATGAAGAGTTGCGTATCACACGAGGGGAGCGAGGTACTGTTCTGGTGTGTGAGCGCCTTCTTGAGTAGGTTTGCAGGAGACTTCTAAAATGAATGAACCCTCTTCCCAAAGTATTGTGGAACAACTGCTTGCCGATCTCAGGCAAGAGCAACAATTGGTGAATTCAATAATTAGAGGATGTATTGAGCATCGCTGGGCACTGGGAGAGGAAGAAACAGAGCTTACTGAAGCGATGATTTACAATGCCTTTGAGGCATATGCTGTCGCTAGAGGTATGCCTCTTTCAGAGGCAGAGAGATTTTGTGAACAGTATCTAGATGAATTAATTGAGCGTGTTCAAGCTATACTTTAGTTCGCTTAATGTTGCATTCCTCCATAATGAAGTTCATCGTATTTTCCTGATAAGCGATCGCTTTCCCCATAATCGCTGAGTTGATGGAAAGCTCTCGTCCAGAACGGCCAACTGACTCACGGGCGTTGCACAAACAGATTACCTGTTGCACCTCGTCCTACCCTGATTTCTGGGTATTTGCCAGTTACCGAGTAGAGAAGGGAGATAATCAAGGTGGAGTGAGTGTGGGAGGCGAAATAGCGCGAACAATTTTTAGGGCTTGCTCTAGTAACTTTACAGCTTCCTCAGTCTGCTCGGCTTGAGCGTATTCACGAGCGATCGCACTGAGAGCCTTAACCCTCCTATAGTTACCAAATTCATCCGAACTCATCATATCAACAGCTTCAATCGCACGGTCGAACTGCCTTAACTCAGCGTACTCACGAGCAATTCCCAGCAGCAATTTATTGCGATAGAAACGAGTCTCATTCGTCGCTCCATCGATTGTTTGACCAATTGCTTGAGTTGTCTGCTTTGTCCAATCCATTGTCTGAGTTGCTTGCACCGCCCAGTTTAGTTCTCCTGCGTTAATAGCCTGTTCGATGATGCTGTAAATAACGTTGGTTTTATTTTGAACTTCCAGACCCTTAATCATTAGAGCCGTTTTAAGTGCTTGGGCATACTGCCCTTTTGATGCATATTGTTCGGCAATGCGAAGAAGCGCCTCGTCTCGATGACCTCTACCAAGGGTATTAGCAAGCTGGAGTGCCTGTTCAAACTGCCCATTTTGTGCATAGAAGGCGACAATAGGTGGCATCAAACTTTGGTAGGCAAAGTTGGAGTCTACTGGAACTTGAGAAAAGTCGGAGGCGGCAAGATTCAGTTTGCCAGTTTGAACGAGTTGAGCCACTTCGAGTGCCCGATCGATTTGTCCAATTCTTAAGTACCCAGCAATAATTTCTTCAAGCGCACGACTCGCCTCAAAAGGAGCATCCGAGCGTAAATTTTCTGCACCTGCTCGTAAATCCGATAGTGCTTTATCCAAAAGCTTGGCTGCTTCTGCATCCTTCTCCACATTTGCATACAGATTGGCAACTGCGGTAAATGTACGCGATCGCGAAATAGGATTGGCAATCTTTTGTGCAGCTACAACTGTTTGTTCAAGAGCCTTAAAAGCCAGTGGAGGAACATCTGCTTGTTCAGCTAGTTCTACTTCCTTGCAAATGTTGAGAATTTGCCTTAGCTGCTCTCGATCTAGAGTTTCTACAATTGTTCTTATTGACAAAAGGGTGTTGGTTTCTTTTTGTGCAAAGCAGCGAAAAAGCTCTGTTTGTGCTTGAGTTTGTGGAGATTGGGTGCTTGAGGAGCTACTCTCGAAGGTTCGCTCAACCTTTGAAGCTAAACTCTGAAGCTCGGCTGCTCGGTCAGGCTGACCTGTCTCGTTATAGTAGTTGACTAGGGAAAGCCATATTTGAACAGCTTTGTCAGATTGCCCTATTCTGTTATAGTAGTCAGCTAATTTTAGCTGTATTTCAGCCGCTCGATCGGGTTGTCGTGAGTCAGTAGTGTATGCATAGAGCAGCCCTTGCAGCATACCTTCAAGATACTTGTCTCCAAAACTCGTTGCGATTCTCAGGGCTATGTCATGGCGACCATCTATAGCGTGTCTTCCCGCCGCTACAAGTACCCAATTCTGTGGATCGTTACGAGCGGATGCAGACGGTTCTGGTCCGCAGTATTGAGTCGTCTCAAGAATCTCTTGAGCTTGAGCAAAAAGTGCAGAACTTTTGGTTTCTTGCCCCGCGAAGGCGTAGTTACCCGCAACATTGGTTAAAATTTCGAGCCTGTGGCAGGGGTTTGCAAGGGTTTGATTGAAAGACAACGCTTCTTCTAGAAGCTGAATGGCTCGGTCAGGCTGCTTAATGGTAGTGTAGCCTCCTGCAAGGGAAGCTAATAATTCTGCTTCAGTTAGAACCTGCTCCGGCTCAGCAGCTAGAACCTGCTCCTGCTTAGTATCTTGTCCAATCACTGCGCTGGCTGGATGAGCGATAGCCAGCAGTAACGCAGCCAACAAAAGTTTGAGATTCACCCCTGTAAACTCCTGCCAGAACTGTAAATATAAGTTGTTATTAACTTGCGAGAAACTTCACTGGATTACTTTGTGAATGCTCTTAATCTGAGCCAATCAGGTTGTCCATAAGCATCATCTTACTCGAACGCGATCGCTTTCCCCATAATCACTGAGTTGATGGAACGCTCTCGCCCAGAACGCCCAGCTTACTCACGACGAAACACAAACAGATTGCCTGTTGCACCTCGTCCTACCCTGATTTCTTGGTCTAAGTAGGAGGTTGTCCACTCTGCCTCATTGCGGAGGAATTCCAACACGGGGATTGTCAGCTCAGGAAAACTCCAGCTTTCCATGCCAAAGAGCTTTGTTGCTTGCATAGAAAAACTGTCAAACGTCACCTTAGCCATCTGCTCAGAAGCACCCCACGTCCAAACGCCATCAGCTCGTAACTGCCATTCTCCTAGTAGGGGTAAGTCAAGCAAAGCACTGTTAGAGGCAGAAATCTTCCCCGTACCGCCTGCCACCAACCTTTGCCACACTCGTTTGATTGTTATTGTTCCCCCAAAATCTGGAATTGATGCGACCTGACGGGTAACGACTGTTCCTTTTGAGGCGTACACTAATTGCCAGTTACCGAGTAGAAAAGGGAGATGGTCGGGGTGGAGTGGGTTTGGGATGGGATTGATGCTTTCTAGCTGTTGCACAATTTCATCGATTGGCTCTCCATCTGATGGAAATAGCGCTTGCTGTAGCCCTAATGCTTCTACTCGTTGCAAGAGTTCAGTTTTTAGGGCAAATCTTGTTGCGTCATTTTCTACCATGTACTGAAATATCCATTGTTTTCTTCTTATTATTATCTCGGTTAGTGACGATGCAAATAGGCTTGTCGTTGTGCGTGAATCTCCCGCAGACGGTTGAACGCTTCTTCTATGTACCTTTTAGCTTCTCGCTCAATGGCTGACCAGACTAGTTTCAGTGCTTTCAAGTCTTGGCAGGCGCGAATTAAGGTGCAGCAAGCGGCTACCCACTGCTCTAACTGGCGGTAGCTGATGAAGTAGCCACCAATGTCTTGAATATGCACCCAAAGTACGTGCTTCCATTTTTCCCAACGCCAAACTCGGCTAGGGTCAGTTTTTAGATAGTTGGCGAGTTGTCTTTTGGTGATGACAAAGGTTTCGGGGTTGATGCGACGGCGCAGGACGTTCATGGTTGTTGTGGAGTTGGTGCAGTCTGTGCTGAATCTGGGAAGAACCCCTCCCCAGCCCTTCCCGAAGCGGGACTATTGTGTATGTACAAGTGACTTGTTTTGCTCAAAGCTCTCCCAGACCTAACCCCCAGCCCCTTCCCTGCAAGGGAAGGGGAGCCATCTTCAAAGCCCCTCTCCGCTTCGGAGAGCCGGAGATGAGAGTGAGGATTTGGGGAGAGGTCTGCCGACTTGTGTGTACGCGGTAGCCCGTTTCGGGGGGATTGAGGGGGTCATTCCGGGGACTTTTGTACGCAGGTTTCTAGCTCATCTGGCATTACGTCAAAAACAATTTCAAAGGGGACGGTTGGCATCATTTGCTTGAGGATTCGCAGATGTCCCTCGGCATCAACTCGGCGGCGAAAGCGTCCGACGATGAGGGTACGCATATTCGGGAAGGGGCGGATGATGCACCAGGGATGCAGGCGTTGTAAGTAGGTCATGATGCTGTCCTAATCAGGTTTGCGGGTTGCTTTTTTATGGCGTGTTGAATGATGACTTCGATAGTTTGGTAGCGGGTATCGTTGTCTTGGGGGTGAAATACCCAAGTGCTGATTGGAGCAGGTTGATAGGTCAGCTTGTAGAAGTAGTCAGGGGTGATGATGACTTTCCAGACTGGCTGTTTGGGTTGTTTGCGAAGTCGATAGCCGCGTTTGTGGAGTGCTGCTTTTATGGCAGCAATGTCTGTGGCGACTCGGAGTGCTTCCGTCGCTTTGGATTTTTTCATTGGTATTCTATTAGTGGAAACTACAGCGATTGCCCAGCAAGCGGTTTACGCTCTAGGCAATTGCTTTTTTTGTTCGGGTCAAACAACAATCAGACAGGTGACGACTCAGAAAGTGGTTTTCTGAGCAGCCTGCCTTTTTAGTGTGTCTGTAGTAAACAGGTTATATACACGTACCGTGTAAACGTATCTATAATATGGCAAAAAATAAAGATGAGCAACCAAAAAATAAGGATGAGCTACTCACGCTGGCACAGCTAAGACAGCGTGCTAATCTCACACAGCGCAAGCTAGCTGATATTCTTGACGTGACGATTAAGACAGTTAGTGCTTGGGAGAGAGGAGAACACGAGCCATATTTGACTTTGACTCAGACTAAAAAGCTGGTGGATGGGTTGCAATGCTCTCTTAATGAACTGATTGCCGCAACGGGAAAGCAATCTTCAACAGGAGAAGATGAGCCACGCCTAAGCTTTACTCAAACTAAGCGTCTGATGGAAATTCTTCAATGCAGTCTTGATGAACTGGTTGCTGCTATGGAGAAGAACCCTCCTCAAGAGGGGAATTAATGTGGCGATCGCTCTCAAGGCTTGAGAATAATCACGTAAACCCTAGAGTGAATCAAGTACAGTCTTTTGGGATAAAACATGATGTACTAGGGAGGTAGCTGCTGCTGCCGCCAAGGGCTGCTCCTTTTTATGCTTTTTCCCGTCTCCCCAGTCACAGATAGACTTGACTAAGATCCAAGGTGTGCCTACACGCCCAGATGCTGCACAAAGTCCCGCTCCTTCCATCTCACCTCCAATTGCTTGTGGAAACTCCTGAAAGAGTTTTGCTTTAAAGTCTGGATCATCGACTAATTTTTCCCCTGATAAAATAGGTCCAACTCTAATACTGCAATATGTTCCGTTTGGGCGAGTGAATTCCCAGTTATGCACATTTTCAAATCGATTCAGTAAAGTTGTATTGCTGGGCGGAATAGGGTCGCGATAGATAATTTTTTCTCCAATACGTTGCTTCTCGTAAGGGATAATCTGTGATGCAACAAGTACATCTGCGAGCTTCTGCTTTGTTGGGTTTCTACCAAAGGCAATACCGACCATGATAATTGCTTTAGGATTCCACAAACGCTGAGCTTGTTCTGTTGCTAGAGTGGCAGCCCCCTCTCCACCAGCCCCCATACGGCATTTAGTCACAACTGTTTTATATTCCCCAAATTTTCCCAGGTAGTATGTCTCTGGTCCAACAAATGCTAGTAAGATGTTTTTTCTTCTAGGAAAAGGTTTTAGTAGGCGCATTACCGCTTTTATTTCAACATCGGTTGCAGTAACAATGGCAATATCAACTTCATTTTTTAGTCGTTCGGTTTCTTCTTTTCCAATTTCCTTGGTTACTGGAAGGCTCGGTGCATACCAATCTTGCTCTTCAATTTGGTACTCCAATTCCTCATCAGGCTCCAACAAGTCAGTTTCAGCCCTCAAACTGAATAACAGCTCATGAGTGTAGTCTTTTGCCATTTTTTCACCAAAAGGAGTAGAGCGTTTATTAATTGGAGTCAAACCAATTAACATTCTTGTTTCGATCTCTAATCTTCTCCTCGAATTCTCGCGCTGTTCAGCGTAGTACCTGCAAGGCTGAGGTGTTTGCACAATATTAATCTCTTTAATATGGCTTGAGTTCCTAATTACTAATCCTCCTACGTTGAATGCTCTATTTTGTATCCAAGGTTCAACAATTTGCTCCCGAATCTGTTGGATAGTGGCATCGTTGAGAAAAGCGTATTCATTGTTTTTAGCACCATTGAGCTGTATTCTACAGTGCCAGAATTTCCCAGGATACTCGACCCATTTCATACCTGTTTTAGTAGCTAATGCGGCGTACTTTACGCTCTAAGGCTAACATATGCTACCGCAGACCTTCACGCCACACCGAAATTAGTATATTGACGTAACTCGGCTGGATGAAAAGCCAAAATGAGTTGAATTTGCAATCGGCTGAGAATTAGTAGAATTAGTAGAATTAGTAGCCTTTGCAGTGAGTTCTTGGGAACGAGCGCCAAGCGCATCAAAGAACCAAGAAGGCGATGTCAAAGTCGTTGATGATTAACTGACAGTCATGGTCAAACATTGATCGCCAAACCGTATTTCCTACCGCACCACCTGCCAACCACCAGTTAGGGAGATTGAGAAGAGCGATCAAGCTGAGCGAATGGCACTATCCAGGTTTTATCTGTCCAATGCTGCCGTCGATTGTCTGTTCGCTGAAGCAAAAGCCTCCTCACTGGCACAATAAACCTAATTCATAATGGCTATAAGCAGCCGAATCACTATGCCAATTGAGGTTAACACTCGTGTCAGTCAGTTCCCAAGAGATTGAAGTCAAGTTCACGATCGCGATTCCTGAAATCGATGAGGCTCAAAGGTTAGAAGCGGAGCGCAAAGCACGGGAAGCCTTTATCATGGAATTGCTCAGACAGGGAAACATCAGTGCTGGACGAGCAGCAGAACTATTAAGCATCGATCGCTGGCAGTTGTCCGATCTCATGGGACTTTATCGAATCTCACCCTTCGCACCCCAAACTTCGGAAGAACTAGAACGCGAAGTTGCTGAAACTGCCCGTCTGTTGGAGCAATCTTCGCAGTGATAATCGTCTCAGACACAACACCCTTGAGCGAACTGGCAAAAGTGGGACAGGTGGCTCTTTTACAGGGTGTCTTTGGGCAAGTTATTATTCCCAAAGAAGTTCATGATGAGTTGACCAAAGGCAACCATCCAGCCATAGTCGCCCTACAGGCAGTTGATTGGATTGAGGTGCGATCAGTCAGCGATTCCCAGAAAGTATCAACGCTTAGAAAACAGACTCAACTTGGCTTGGGTGAGTGTGGAGCTATTATCCTTGCTGAAGAGTTGGGTGCTGTTCGGCTACTGCTAGACGACCAGGAAGCACGCACAGAAGCACTATCTCGCAACTTACCTGTTATTGGTACGGTGGGTGTTCTGCTACTTGCCAAACGGCGAGGACTGATTCCTAGCGTCAGACAAATACTTGATGATCTGATTGCTCAGGGAACATACATTAGTCAAAAACTATATCAAGATGTTCTAACTCAAGCGCAAGAGTAACATGAGTAGTTTAGCCGAAGTCACAAGGCTGCATGGTTCGATATAGCAACCTTAGTCTCTTACTTTGCGATCGCCAATCGTATTTCGCACCGCACCACCTGCCAACCACCAGTTGGGGAAATTGAGAAGAGCGATCGCAGGCAATACAGATCCAACAGGCGAATCAACCAAAATCGTCTGGAGGCGAGTGGCACTATCCATGTTTTGCTCCAGTTTTTCCAGTCATTGAGCCAGTTGTATTTTCAGTCGCGCAGCAAGCGATCGCCAACAGTTCAAATCCCGGACTTCTTTAAGAAGTCCGGGATCTCGCCTTCACTAGGCGGCAATCGCCGAGGGATTAAGCCGTGTGGAGGCGTTTGCGAGGGCGATTCCCTGCTTTTGTGGGCTTTTGGGTGCGGGTTGGTGCCGATGGTGTCTGGGGCTTTGCCCGGTTACTGCGACGTTGATTCGAGCGCTGAGGCTTCGGTTGCTCTGCCTGAGGTTGGGCAATTGATGTTGGCTCGTATCCTGGAATCACTTCTTTAGCAAGGGTTTGATTGAGCAACCGTTCGATGTCCTTCAGAAGTGGATATTCATCGCTACAGACCAGGGAAACAGCTCGTCCTTCGTTGCCAGCGCGACCTGTGCGACCAATGCGATGCACGTAATCTTCTGGTACGTTAGGAAGTTCAAAGTTGACGACGTGAGGAAGCTGATCGATATCTAGACCCCGTGATGCTACATCGGTTGCGACTAATACACGCACTTTCCCTTGCTTAAAGTCTTGCAGGGCACGGGTGCGGGCTGCCTGACTTTTGTTGCCATGAATTGCAGCAGTTTTCAGTCCATCTTTAGCAAGCTGCTCGGCGAGACGATTGGCACCATGTTTTGTGCGGGTGAAGACCAGCACCTGTTTCCAATTGTGGAACCCGATCATATAAGAAAGCAGTTCTCGCTTGCGATCGCGATCGACAGGATGAACCACCTGTTCTACCTGTTCTGCGGCAGTATTGCGGCGAGCCACTTCGATCTGGGTTGGAGACTTTAGCAAAGTGTTGGCAAGTTGCTGGATTTCTTTAGAGAAGGTGGCAGAAAACATCAGCGTTTGCCGAGATGGAGGTAGTTTCGCCAAAATTTTGCGGATGTCGTGGATGAAGCCCATGTCTAACATGCGATCGCATTCATCCAGCACCAGTATCTCTATCTGGGAGAGATCGACAGTCTTTTGCCCAAGGTGGTCGAGCAAGCGTCCGGGTGTGGCGACTAGAATATCAATCCCCCGACGCAGCATTTGAATTTGCGGTCCAATTCCGACACCGCCATAGACCACTGCCGAACGCAGGGACAGGTATTTGCCATAGGTTTTGACGCTATCGTTGACCTGATCTGCTAGTTCGCGAGTGGGGGTGAGGATGAGGGCGCGAGGCGTGCGATGCACCTTGTTGGGGTTGGTGGTGCCCAAAAGTTGCAGTAGAGGCAGAGTAAAGCCAGCCGTCTTTCCCGTTCCCGTTTGGGCACTGGCAAAAACGTCTTGTCCTTGCAGGACGGCGGGAATTGCCTGCTGCTGAATGGGGGTTGGCTCAGTGTAGCCATGGTCAGCAACAGCACGAAGTAGGTCGGTCGAAAGACCGAGGTTACGAAATGTCATGGATGTAATTACTCCTAGTGGTGCCCCTATCCCAAATCAAGTGCCTGGGGCCAGTCTAAGAGCAGGAAATTTGTAATTCAGTTGGATAGCTTGAATGAGCTTTTTCCAATGCGCCAGCAACAGACCGGAATGTACTGGCTTTCGATTCATCTTAACAGAAATTATGGCTCTTCATCTAGAGAAGGTTGGCGATCGCCTAGCATTTGCCCATACATTCGCCCTTTCGCCCTCACCTTAGTCCTTGTAGGATACTGCTGGCGAATGGTGAGTTTGACCCTTCACCCAAACGAATTTACAGGGTTTACTAGGCAAGCTAAATAAGGTGATCGCCAGCCGAAAGCATTAATTTTTCGTTGAAGTGAGGGGTGTTACTCCTGATTCGCAAGCAATATCCTTGTAGGAAAGAGGTTAAAACTGTACCACGCACAAGTGAGAAAGAACCGCTATGTTCGATTAAAGGGTGATGTCAACAGAGATTTGAGAGCATTCCCTGCTTCTTTCACCTTCTGAGCAATTGGCTGCTCAGTATTTAGGAATACACGCGCACAGTTACGCCCTGGCATTCCAGAAATTGAACCACCTGGATGAGTACCTGCACCTGTTAGGTATAAGTTATCAATCGGTGTTTTGTAATTCGCAATTTCCGGTAAAGGACGGAAGAAGACCATCTGATCGAGCGTCATGTCAATGTGGTAGTAGTTACCTTTATAGGCTCCCAACCGCTCTCCCAATTCGGCTGGACTTTCCACACGACGGGCAGTAATCGCATTTTTAACATTCGGTGCGTAATCTGCCAATTTATCAATCACGCGGTCAGCGACTTTGTTCTTCAACTCATCGGTCCAACCTGTCCCCTTCAATCCTGTTCCTTCTGCCCCAGCAATTTGATAAGGCGCAAAGAACTCAATCCAGAGTGTATGCTTCCCGTCTGGAGCCATTGATGGGTCTAGAACTGTTGGCACATCTAGATACATTGAAGGGTTAGAGTCAGGAATCTGCCCCATTGTTGCTAAAGAGTGTGATTCTTCAACATGAGCCACAGAATCAGCAATCAGTACAGAACCAATCAGGTACTCATCTTTGTGGTCGAAGCCTTCAAAGCGCGGTATCTCTGATAATGCACAGTCAATCTTGAGGATTGTTTCATTGTTGTTGACGATACGTCGCTCTACGCGATCGCGTAGATTGGGGTCTGCTGAATCCAGATCAGCTGGATCAACCATTTGGAGGAATAAGCGTCTGGCATCAATATTGGAAATTACGCCTTTGTTAGCGCGATACTCCTTCCCTCCAGCTACCCTCACCCCGACAGCACGACCATCATCTACTAAAACTTGCTCGACGTGTTGGTCTGTTAAGACAACACCACCTTTGCTCTTAACCAGCTTTAATAAGGCTTGAACAAGTGCGCCAGTGCCGCCACGAGGTCGCGCCATACCAGGGTTGTGACGTAGCGCCATCATCATTGCTCCAATCGCAATGGTTTTTTGGGAAGGCGGTGCGCCTAATTCAGCGGCGAGTCTTGCTAGTGGGGCTTTGACAAACTCGGAATCAAACCACTCGTTCAGGATATCTTCTGGACTGGTTAGCATCGTGCGTATCAAGTCCAGTGCCTTATCAACGCCACCCATGAGTGACAAAAGGTCTTGAATGTTTTTCAAGCCATAGTTGCCTGCGATATCGAAAATTGACTTGGGTGGGGCATTAAAGACAGGAGTAATACCTTTAATGACACGCTCCCAGTAATCACTAAATTCGGCGTATTTTTTGGCATCACGTTCGTTAAATCTTGCAATCTCAGCGCAAGTCTTTTCCACCGACTTGTGAGCAAAGAAATAAGTCCCATCTGGATGAGGGCAAAAAGTAACAGGGTCACAGAACAGGTACTCTAACCCGTACTTTTCCAGTTCGAGTTCCTCAACAACAGGTCCTAAGTGAATAAATTCGTGGTCAATCGCACAGAGGTTGAACTTATAACCCGGTGCTTCCTCTGGCATGACTTCTTCGGTCGTTGCTGCCCCGCCAGGGACAGAACGCTTTTCGAGTAACAGGACACTATAACCTGCCTTCAGCAGGTAGGAAGCACAGACCAGACCATTATGACCCGCGCCAATAATAATGACATCGTAAGCTTGCATGTATCTAATAAAGTTCTACTATCTACAACCTAGTAACTTCCTGCATTGTAAAGAAATGAAAACGGACATCTGGTCTATCAGGGGAAGGAGATTGTATTTAGGGAGACTAGGCGAGGGGTAGAAACACTGAGTCTTCACTAATGCTAGGGCTATGATGCGATCGCCATTTTTGGAGCCATGCCAAAAACAGCCAGCTTTGGCAAGCCTTTAAGTTAAATTTATAAAATTATCTCGATAAACATATTGATGTCAAAATCCTAAAATACACTCTGTATCCGCCATCCACCTATTTCATTACCTAAAAGCTAATATAAAATTGCTGTCAAATAAGCCCAATCAGTCTGGCTGAAACTAATTGCCACAGCTATACTGGCAAAGTCTAGACGTTCTGTGTAACTAGCAAGCCTATAGTAGTATGAATCCTGTTGTTGAAGTTGTTCGACCCTCTGGCATCTTAGACGGAACAAAAGCTGGTCAATTTCGTCAAGAGATTAGTAATCTTGTGGAATCTAATGTCGATATCGTATTGATTGATTTCCAAGATGTTACGTTCATGGATAGCTCAGGTTTAGGGGCGCTTGTCCTGGCACTGAAGACAGTTCGTGCTGCCGGAGGCAAGCTTTTTGTTTGCTCAGTCAATGAACAAATAAAAATGTTATTTGAATTGACGAGCATGGATCGTGTTTTTGAAATTTTTCCAACGCGAGAAGACTTCGATAACACTGTTATTGCCAAAAGTTAAGGCAAGATTCCTCTTGCCTAAGGAAGATAATTAATCGAAGTTGATTTCTAGCAAGGACAAATCATCATCAAAATAGTCTTTGGGATTCACAGATTTGAGGGAATGCAACACTTGTTCTAGATTAGAGCTACTTTTATTTCGACAGTCTACTAGTAGCTGAATAAATGGATCGAGTCCCCAGATGGTGCCATCCGCTTGATTAATCTCGTAAATCCCATCACTAAAAATATACAGGGTGCTAGATTTTGCGACTTCGCAGCATTGATCAACATAACTGGCATCCGGAAACATGCCAACGGGTAAACTCATCGTTCTCAAGCGTTGCACTTCCAGGGACGACGTTGTTGTTGGACTTCCACTCAGCAATACAGCGGGTGGATGTCCAGCACTAGAATAGACGAGTTCACGCTTAACCCGGTTATATACCCCGTACCAGATGGTGAAGTACTTATCATTGCGCTGAGTCATCTGGAACGTTTCATTTAATCCCCTCAGCACATCGCTGGGTTGATAGTAATTAATCTTCGGAAGCGCTCGCGACCTCAGCAAATTCAACACCGAAAGTGTTGGCAGCGCGGCCCTCAAACCATGTCCAGCCGCATCCAAGAGATAAATTGCTAAATGCTCTGGATCAAGCCAATAATAATCAAAACCATCACCTCCTAGCTGCCGTGACGGAATGAAGCGCGCATCAATCGTCACTGGCGGTTCGGTCATTTCGTCGGGCAGAATTGAACGCACATATTCAGCCGCTTCAGCGAGTTCCGCCTCCAACAACTGTTTCTGGGCTTGCAACTCGTGGCTAGCTTCATGCAACCGCAAGTTTGCACGCACTCGTGCCTTCAACTCAGGCATTTCAATAGGCTTGCACAGAAAGTCGTCTGCGCCAGCATCCAACCCCTTCACCCGATCTTCAACTGAACCCAGAGAGGTCAGTAAAATAAATATCGTCGTTGAAAGTTCAGGCGTTGCTTTAACTTGGCGACAGACCTCCAGTCCGTTCATGCGTGGCATAATCCAATCGCAAATCACTAGCCCTGGACGTAACTGTCGTGCCTGTTCTAGACCTTCTTCACCGTCGCTGGCAACGGCAACCTCATAACCCTGGTTATGAAGTGTTCGTTTTAACAACATCTGAATAGCTGGGTCGTCATCAATAATCAGAATTTGGTTCATGGTCGATGAGGTACTACAAGTCACTCTTGGAGATTGCAGATGCACTCTGGTTACAACGAGGGCGGTAACTGGATTCAGTTGCGTGTAGTTTAATGAATAGGAAGTGGTACAAGTCTCTAGGTTAAGGTATCAATCCTAGAACAGGGGTGAAATTCAGGCTAGACTGAGATGCTCTACAGTGTATGGGTGCATTTATGACTAGGTTTTAGTGTTGTTGATGTAAAAGGCTTTGAACAGTTGAAGGACCTGAAGAAATCGAGAAAGCAAGTTCTCACAGACCTTACAGCGTTAGACGAGGTTTTATCCTGGTTTAACCAACTCGAACAACCGTCTATTCCCAAAAAGGTTTGGTTACAGTGCCAACTCGCCTTGGCGGAAGGTTTTACCAACGCGGTTCGCCATGCCCATAAAAACCTCTCACCTGATGTTCCCATCGATCTCGAAGTCACTCTATTTCCTGAACATTTAGAGATATGCATCTGGGATCAAGGACAACCCTTTGATTTAGAACAGCATCTTCAGAAATTGGATCGACTTGTCGATGAGCAGGCGGGAGGCGGTCGCGGTATCGCCATTTTGCAGAAAATCGCCGACAAGATCAGTTATACCCGTACAAATAACAACCGCAATTGTCTGTTGATTGTGAAGCGCTATCAGGAGATTTGATGGGAAAAGGGCGTTAAAACTTCAAATCTTTATGGTAGGTGTTTTAATTTTTAATTATTGCTTCTCACTCCTTACCTCGCACAGGCTGAACAGTTTTGGCTGGATGCTCGCCAGTCATAACAACTGAGACACCTCCAGAAGGAACAATCGTAATCCCTCGACGTACTGGTCGCACGGGATGTTGCGTTGTCAAGGCAAGTTGACAACGGGACAATATTGTGCCTATTACTAGTTTCATCTCAAACATTGAAAATGCGGCTCCAATGCAGCCTCGATAACCACCACCAAAGGGGAAATACTCATAGGGCGAAAATTTTTCATTGAGGAAGCGCTCTGGCTTAAACTCTTTGGGATTAGGAAACGTCTCTGAACGTTGGTGAGCAAGATAAATACAAGGAATCAGAATTACACCTGCATCAAAATGGTAACCTGCCAACGGCAAAGGTTCCAAAGTCCTCCGAGGTGTACAAATTAAAGCAATTGGGTTGATACGCAAGGTTTCGGCACAAACAGCAGTGAGGTAAGGCAGTTGCGCTAAAGCGTCTGGATTTAAGGGATTTCCTAGAGAATTCAGTTCTTCTTGCAGCGTCTTGAGTACAGACGGTGAGGAGTGAATCCAGTAAAACGCCCACGCCAGGACAGCGGCTGTAGTTTCGTAACCGAGTAGTAGCAGGGAGACTAACTGATCGCGTAACTCAACATCACTCATCTGCTGACCGTTCTCGTCATGGGCTGACATGAGCAGTGAGAGGATATCTGTACGAGACTCATCGTAGGTTGATCGGCGATCGCTAATTTCAGCATAAATCAGAGCATCAATTTCTTGACGACGCCGTAGGAACTGCCCCCAAGGACTCCATGCGCCTAAATCTCGTTGTAGAGGCGGAAAGAAAAACAGACTGGAATATAAAGGACTGGTAACGTCTTCCAGAAGTGAACTCAGGAGTTTTTCTAACTGCTGATAGCGCGGACCTGGATTGATACCAAAGACAACCCGCAGAATAATCTGGAGGGTAATCTCTGGCATCACCTTATGCATAGAAAAAGAGGAACCTATTGTCCAGGGTGCTGTTGCCTGCTTAGTAATCTCACAAATTAGCTGACCATAACTTCTCATGCGATCGCCATGAAAGGACGGCATCATCAACTGACGCTGACGCTGATGGCTTCGTCCTTCCTGCAAAATGATTGACTGTTCTCCCATTAGTGGCTCAAAGACATGAGTCGCCTTACGAAAGTCTAACTTTGATGAAGGAACAGCAAAAATCTCTTGAATCGCCTGAGGTTGACTGAAAAAAACTACTGGTGGCGAATTTAAACCGAGTACCCGCAAGGTAAAGGGGTCTCCATAGCGCTCGTAACAAGCGTCTAGAAACTCAGTGGGTTGAGCAATTAATTGAATCGTCTGTAGCAAAGACGGTGTCTGAGGGCCGTCGGGCAGTCTCATGAGGGCCTAATAAAACGTTTGCAAGAGTAGCAGAATGCTCTTCTCAGCATAGCGATCTCCCTCTCGAAGCGCACTCATCTTCATACACGCTTTAAACAGAACTAGTTATGCCTTGGGGCGATCGCTTTTTATATTGAGCGGTCAAAACCATCTGCATTCCTGATGGTGGTCCCAAGGTAACGCCACGGCGGACAGGTCGAACAGGACGAGTGTCAGCCATTGCTAGTCCCCAATGAGACAAAATTGTTACGAGTACCAGTTTCATTTCAAACATGGCAAAAGCGGCACCAATACAGCGACGGTTGCTGCCCCCAAAGGGTAAAAACTCAAACGAAGAAAATTGCCGTTCTAAAAAGCGCTCTGGCTTGAAACACTTGGGTTCCGGGTAGATATCTTCGCGGTGGTGGGTGAGATAGATACAGCCAACAATCGAAGATATCGTCATAGCTTTGGGCAGAATTCTCCATGTATTGTAGAGGGCGAGCAATCCATTGAAGCAGTTGCAGAAATTGTGGAGTCTTTGGACCATCTGGCAGTTTGACATTAGTCATAGGAGTTGCAGCAACAAAGGTTGTTCAATTAAATCAATCTAATGAATAAGATATTTCATTGCTAATAATCTCTACTAATGCTCTTGGAAGTGCCCTTTCTCGCCTTGCTCTTCCTGTAGGATCTACCTAATTGAAGCTAACCCTTGCAGGGACGCCGTTATTTGAAGAGGTATCTGAGATTATGACCACTGTTACCCAAGCCCCTAGCTTTTGTGAGGGAATTCAGTATTTTGGTGAAGCATTGCCGGGATTTGAGACGTTTGGCAAGGAAAGTGCGATCGCACAAGGACAAAACGCGATCGCAAACCCTAATGACGAAAGTGCTGTATTCCAAACCCTGCTAGCGGCTGATGCCCTACGCTACTTGATATTGCACGTTACCGCTAGTAAGTCATCAGGACATCCGGGAGGCTTTGCTAGTCAGGCGGAAGCTTACGCAGCTCTAGTAATGCTGGGTTACAAAAATATCTTGACAGAAGTCGGACATCATGCTCCTGGCTTCTATAGTGCCATGTTCCTCGACCGTTCCTTAGAGGATATGGGAATTTCAACAGTACAGCAATTGTGCGATCGCTTCCGGGAACAAGATGGGCTTTTGGGTCATCTTTCCGGTCAAATCCCTGGACTTCTCTCCCCTGCTGGTCCCTTAGGACAAGGACAGCACTTCGCGATGTCGGCGGCTTTACTCAACAACGGCACCCTCTTCCCCTTCACTATTGGTGATGGTGGGATTGGCGAACCCTATGTGATGAGTAGCATGGCTCACTTCCACACAGCGTTTCCCAGTGTGACGAACTTCTTACCCGTGCTGGTGTGGAACGGCTTTAGCCAAGAACATCACAGCATGGTTTCCACCCAGTCCAATGAACGGATGATCGAGTACTGGCGGGGTAACGGGTTTGAAAATGTCATCTTAGTTAATGCTAAGGACTATGATGATGCCAATCAGCCAGGTGATTACGTTGATAGCACGGCTTTCTCCTTTGAACAGCGGCTTGCCTTCACCAAAGCGGTTCTCAATGCGGCTGATGAAGCGGCGAAGTCTGCCCTAGGTGGCACCTTGACTGTGATGATTATCAAACAACTCAAAGGTGCAGGTGTCCATGATCGGGGGGCAAAATCTCACAACCTCTATGCTCACCATACGCTGGAGAGTGAAGATATCGTTGGGGCGCTAAAAGCCCGTGCGCTGACTCCTGAGGCGTGGGAACTGGTACGGACTAACTTTGAACGTGCTGGTGGTGGTTCCGCTAGTCGGGTTGCGGTTACGGAAAAAGTGCGATCGCTTCCAGAACTCGGTAAACTTCCTCTGGAAGAATTCACAGTCGGAGGTGAGAAAAAAGTCGCAACTACAGCAATGGGTGCGATCGTTGGGGCAGTGGGACTGCATGACACCTCGTTTATTGTCACCAACGCTGATGGGAACGAAGCTTCTGGGATTTCCAACATCAACAAAGCGCTGCAAATTCTCCACCCCACCACAGACGATCGCTACTTCCAAAGTCCAGCAGGACGAGTATATGAACCGCTAAGTGAAGATGCCTGTGCGGGTTTAGCCTCTGGGATTGCCCTGATGGGAGGGCGCAGTCTCTGGTGTTCCTACGAAGCCTTTGCAATTAACGGCTTACCCATTTGGCAGACTGTTACTCAAGCAATGGCAGAATTGCGTCGCTCAACGCCATCTAATATTTGTTTGTTCACCGCAGGTGCTTTGGAACAGGGACGTAACGGTTGGACGCACCAACGTCCGGAAATTGAAGCCTATCTTGCCGCGATGATGCGTAACGGCAATATCTTCCCCATCTTTCCCCCTGATGCCAATAGCATCCAAGTAGCGTATGAGTGGGCATTAGGTACCAAGAACAAAGGCATCATCATCACTGCCAGCAAATCTCCTTTACCCATCCATACCACCTTTGAGCAAGTCCGTCAGGGACTTCAGGA
Source organism: Symplocastrum torsivum (assembly GCF_059505465.1). Lineage (NCBI taxonomy): Bacteria > Bacillati > Cyanobacteriota > Cyanophyceae > Oscillatoriales > Microcoleaceae > Symplocastrum > Symplocastrum torsivum. The sequence continues at coordinate 330,650 of NZ_JCACKQ010000045.1, forward strand.
TGGTGGCATTGTCTTGCATGAGGCAGCAGGTGAGAAAACGGTTGTCTTTGCCGTAGTGGGAGATATGAGTCTCCTCCCAGTGTTTGAAGCGGCTAAACAGCTTGCCTCTCAAGGCATTGGTGTTCGGATTGTCTCTGTAATCAGTCCTCGTCGCCTGTATCGTCCCTCTGATGTCTTGTGGGAAGCGGCTTCCGAATCGGATGGTGATTTCCTGGATGATGCTGGGTTTGAAACGATGTTTGGCGGTGATGCCCTCATTGGTGTAACAGGTGGTGCGGCTGGGATGCTGGAACCGTTGATGCTGCGGAGTACTGCGAAACGTGATGTCTTCGCTTGGAAACGAGGCGAAACGACTGCTACTCCTACTCAAATTATGGAGTTTAATGGCTTGTCACCTGAGGCTTTGGCGAAACGTGCGATCAATTTAGTACATTAAGCTGGAGGTGATGCCCCTGCCTAGTTTCGGCTGGGTGGGGGCTAGTCATCAGAAAGTAGGAGCGCTACACCTATGACGGCACAATCTATAGAAGAAATTATCTTTGTTAACGCACAACGTTTTGTCTTACCGGGTCGTCACAGTTGGCAGCAATTCAAGGCGATTCAAGCCTTGATGGCAGAGGTGCCAGGTGTACGAGTATCTTGTCTTGATGGGTGTGTGGAACTGATGACGATTGGTGAAGACCATGAAATTATTAAAACTATTATTGGTTTGTTGCTAGGACTCTACTTTCTAGAAAGGCGAATTGAGTTTATTCCTGTAGGCAGTGCAACTCGTGAGTCAGAAGTTAAAGGGACTTCATTTGAGCCAGATCAGTCGTATTACATCGGAGAAAGAAAAGAACATCCCGATCTTGCTATCGAAGTAGCTTTTACTAGTGGCAATACTAAGAAACTAGAAAAATATAAGCGATTGAAGATTGCTGAAGTTTGGTTTTGGGAAAATAACAAACTTTCTATCCACTATTTTCGCGGAGAAGATTACGAACCTATTTCCCGTAGTGAGTTTCTGCCAGATTTAGATTTGGACTTGCTAGTAAGCTGTGTATTAATGCCCTCACAGCTTGAGGCGATGACACAGTTTCTCTCTTGCATTCGACAGCAAGAAAGATAGATGAGTATTAATGTTTTCTGCTAGCGTCCTATCTAAACTAATGCTAATGGTTTAATTGGTAGCTAACAGCTTACGGGTTTCTACGTGTTCCAGTAATCGCGTCTCTCATTGCTTGGTATTATTCTTAAGTAAAAACCCTTGCTCTATGCAGATTATGAGCTAGGTAATTGATTGAGTAGTTCTTCGGCTTGACGTGCCCACTGAGCATTGCCCTGACTACTGTAGAGTTCTTTGGCATATTGCAAAACTTCTTGGGCATCACTCCAACGATTCTGGCGTAGAAATACCAACCCAGCACCGTAGTAAGCATTGGCATAATTAGAGTTACTTTGCGCCGCTTTGCGGAAGGATTCAAGTGCTGCATCAAAGTTTCCCTCATTGAATAAAATTGAGCCAATATTGTAGTGAGCTTCTGGATATTTAGAGTTAATTTTAATGGCTTGTTCAAATGACTTTTTTGCTTCATCTACTTTGCTTCGTTGCAGATAAATCAACCCTAAATGATATGCCGGTTCTGGTGCATTTGTGCTGAACTGCATCGCACTTTTGAAAGCTGCGATCGCTTTTTCTTGTTCTCCCAATTGCGAAAGCACTAAACCATAGTTGTAATGAGCAACACCAAGGTTAGGTTCCAGTTCCAGTGCCCGTGATAGGTACTCTCGTGCCTGCGGTAAGTTATTCCCTTCCAAAAGCGCTGCCCCCAAATTGGCATACGCCATCGCGAAGCTGGAATCTATCTGGGTGGCGCGGTAAAAGGCATCGGCTGAGGCTTGCAATTGCCCTGCTTGCCGTAGGGCTAAGCCAAGGTTGTAATGGGCTGGGGCGAGTTGTGGGTTCAGTTCAGCCGCCCGTTGAAAAGCTGCGATCGCATCTGGCAACTTACCCTGTTCAATTAGCGCCAGTCCTTGATTAAGCTGCTCAAGCGCAGCAGGTTGTGTCGGTTTTAATGCCGGGAGTGACTGTGCCAAGGGTTCGATAGCAACAGCACTAAAGGTCGCTCCATTAAACAACAGTAAACTCAACCCAATGGTGAAGATGGGGAGATGGCGGGATGGGGAGATGGCGGGATGGGACAAGCGGAGATTGAGTCGCTTTCTGTTGAAAAATGTTAAGCTTGTTTGGAGAAAATCTTGCTTTATTTTGAAACAAATTCGTTTCCAGTTGTTGCTTAAATTCATAAAAGTTAGAAGTCATTCATTCCAAGTAATCTAACTTAATTTTTGAAGAAGTTTCCCTTACAAGACATTGCAAGAATTGTTGTATTGAGGTGAGAACGCGCTAATCTCACAGGCAGATAGTTTTGATCCCATATAAATATTGGCATCGGCAACTCGTAGTCGGGCATTTAGTCGCTATGGCGTAAGCTTATGCCAAGCCACTCAACATTAGATTATTCTGGGGGCGAATCATGAACGAAAATGTCAGTTCTGCCACACGTAATGTAGCAATTGTTGGTCCGTATTTAAGTGGTAAAACAACCCTTTTAGAAAGTTTGCTGTCCGTCACAGGTGCGATTTCTCGCAAAGGCAGCATTAAGGACGGTAACACAGTAGGCGATGGTGCAGCGGAGGCACGCGATCGCTCGATGAGTGTAGAAGTATCAGCGGCGAGTACCGAGTACGAAGGTATCCGCTTCAACTTTTTAGATTGTCCCGGTTCTGTAGAGTTTACTCAAGAAACCTACAACGCTTTGATTGGTGTCGATGCGGCTGTAGTCGTTTGTGAACCTGTAAGCGATCGCGTCCTCACACTTGCCCCTTTATTCAAATTCCTCGACGATTGGGAAATCCCGCACCTCGTATTTATCAACAAAATGGATCGGCTCACTTGTGATGGTGATGCCTGTGGTAGCCCTTACCGAGAAGTTCTGGAGGCACTAAAATCTGTCTCAACACGCCCCCTGATACCGCACCAGTACCCCATTGGTAAAGGGGAACACCTAATAGGCTTTATTGATTTAGTCAGTGAGCAAGCCTATCATTACCATCCTGGAGCTGCCGCTGACCCTGTGCCACTGCCAGAATCCTTGCAAGAGCAGGAAAAGGCGGCACGAGCCGAAATGTTAGAAGAGTTAGCCAATTTTGACGACCACCTGCTAGAAGAACTATTAGAGGAAATTGAACCACCAACAGAAGAGATACTCCAAGACCTGAAGATGGAATTGGGGGCAGACTTAATTGTGCCTGTATTTATTGGTGCGGCTGAGCAAGATTATGGAGTCAGACCCCTGATTGAGGCGCTGTTACGGGAAGCGCCAACGCCAGAGACAACGGCTGAGCGACGAGGATTGGCTGGAGACACCAACACCGCTGTTGCCCAGGTGCTAAAAACCTATTACACGCCCCAAGGTGGCAAACTCTCACTGGTGCGTGTCTGGCAAGGTCAGCTAACAGATGGCATTATCCTCAATGGTGTTCGTGTTGGTGGCTTGTACCGTATGCTCGGTCAGCAACAACAGTCAATCTCGGAAGCCTCTGCGGGTGAAATTGTTGCACTTGGACGCTTGGAAGATATTCCAACCAGTACAACCCTAACCACGAATGGAAATGCGATTACATTACCCAAAGCTGAATCACTTGTACATGTCTATGCATTAGCGATCGCACCAGAGAAACGCAAAGATGAAGTGAAGCTCAGTGGGGCATTAACTAAGCTTCAGGAAGAAGACCCCTCTCTTGCCTGGGAACAACATGGCGACACCCACGAAATTATCCTCTGGGGACAGGGTGAAATTCATCTCCAGGTTGCACTAGACCGACTGCGGCGCAAATATAACTTGCCGATGAGTACTCACCTACCACGAGTACCCTACAAAGAAACAATCCGCAAAGCCACCTCTTCTCACGGACGCTACAAGCACCAAAGTGGCGGTCATGGACAGTTTGGTGATGTTCACCTCGACATCAAACCATTGTCCCGTGGAGAGGGCTTTAACTTCTCGCAATCGATTGTGGGTGGTGTTGTTCCGAAGCAGTACATCCCTGGTGTCGAGATAGGAGTTCGGGAGTATTTGGTGCATGGCCCTCTAGGCTTCCCAGTCGTTGATGTTGCGGTGACGTTGACGAATGGCTCTTACCATAGCGTCGATAGCTCTGAACAGGCGTTTAAGCAGGCAGCACGGCTAGCGATGACGGAAGGAATGCTCAATTGTGAGCCAACCCTTCTGGAACCGATTATGTCGATTCAGGTATGTGCGCCTAAGGAATATACCTCGAAAGTCCTGCAACTCGTTACTGGGCGCCGTGGGCAAATTCTCGGCTATGAAGGTCGTTCTGATTGGCCCGGTTGGGACTGTGTATCTGGCTATCTCCCGCAGGCAGAGATGCACGACTTTATTGTGGAATTGCGATCGCTCACGCTAGGGGTGGGCTTCTTTCACTGGCAATACGACCATCTTCAGGAAGTTCCAGGTAAGTTGGCGGAAAACGTACTGGCAACCATGAGCCACAGCAATGGTAACGGTAACGGTTAATCTGCTTTATATCGGGCACTAGATAACTGGTGCCCTAGTTGTTCCTACGCTTAACCTGCTTCGAGTTAGGAATAAAGCTGCATAACGCTAGTGAGGGGGAGACGCGACTGCACTCCTAATGTGAGTCCAGAAGTATGTCCTCGACTGAGATGATCAGCCGCCGCACAGCCAATCATCGCCGCGTTGTCGGTGCAGTATTTGAGGGGAGGGAAAAGTACCCGCAAGTTGTGACTGGCAGCCGCCGCTTGTAGGTGCTTTCTCAATCCGCTGTTAGCAGCAACACCACCGCCAACGGCAATCGTATTTAGACCATAATCCAAAGCACAGGCGATCGCGCGTTTGGTAAGCGATCGCGCTACGGTTTCCTGGAAGCTAGCGGCAATGTCATTGACAGGTAACTCAAATGTATCCTGTTCTAGTTTCTGTACCAAGCGCAGTACCGCTGTCTTCAAGCCGCTAAAACTGGAGTCATAGCGGTGATAGCCGCCATCAGGACGGGAAATCTTGCCGTCTGGTAGGGGAAACGCTGCCGGATTACCAACTTTTGCTAAGCGGTCAATCACTGGGCCGCCGGGATACCCTAGCTTCAACAATCGCGCTACCTTATCAAACGCTTCACCTGCTGCATCATCACGGGTTTCTCCTAGCGTTTCGTAATGACCACAGTCTTTGACATAAATTAAGCTGGTGTGACCGCCAGAAACCAGTAGACACAAGAAGGGTGGCTCTAACTCTGGTTCAGTGAGATAGGTCGCGTAGATGTGACCTTCTAGATGATGAACGCCGAGAAATGGCTTTTGGTGGACAACGGCAAGGGTTTTAGCGGCTGTTAAACCGACTAGCAAGGCACCGACTAATCCAGGGGCGCAAGTAGCGGCAATTCCATCAATCGCATCCCAGTCGAGTTCAGCTTCAACGAACGCTTGTGCGATCGCCTGATTAATCGTCTCGACGTGACTGCGCGAAGCCACTTCCGGTACGACTCCACCATACTGTTGATGAACCGGAATTTGAGAAGCAACGACACTACTACAACAGATACGATTTTTAACAATCGCTACTGCTGTTTCATCACAACTAGTTTCTATCGCTAACACGCAAGTCATTTGCGAATGACCTTGATAAAAAGGCTACTTTTATTTAATTAAACTTTACTAGGCTAACCCATCGGAGTAATATTGCTTGGATGTACAGAGAGTTCCATCTTCTCTTGTACATAGAACTTTTTGTTTTGTAACAAAAGGAAATATTTCATGCGTCGATTGTTAGCTTTGATTTTTGCCGTTAGTCTGTGGTTTACCTATACAACCGCAGCCTCAGCAAACACATCGGAACCGAAAGCGGGACTTGTGCCATGCAGTGAATCCCCAGCTTTTCAGCAACGGGCTAAGGATGCTAAAGATACCATTGGCGATCCCCGTTCAGGAGAAAACCGATTTGACTATTACAGCAAAAACTTCCTTTGCGGCCCCGATGGTTTACCTCGCATCATCGCGGATGGTAGCCTGAGTCATGCTGATGAATTTATCATCCCTGGCTTACTATTTCTTTACATCGCTGGTTGGATTGGTTGGGTTGGTCGTTCTTACCTGATATCGGTCAGAAAAGAACCTAATCCAGAAATGAAAGAAATCATCATTGATGTGCCCCGTGCCCTCAAATTCATGTTAACTGGCTTTACTTGGCCCTTAGCAGCGATCAAAGAATTTCTTTCTGGTGAACTAACCGCTAAGGAAGAGGAAATTCCAGTTTCACCTCGTTAATCTTGTTTAACTTACTTACTGAATTTTGGGAGAATAGTTCATGGCAGCAAAACAAAATGATTTTCTTACCTGGCTTTCCCTGGCACCAGTCCAGCTTATCCTTCTACTCTCAGGTCATGCTGTGCTGTTAATCGCAATAAATATCCTTTACCCAGATCTACTCTCTTTGGGCTAAGGTTCTGACAGTAGTCGTTGAGAAAAGCCATCTTTCAAGGTTTTCTAATTAGAGTTGGTTGAAACCCGTGATTGTTGAAAAGCGATCGCGGGTTTCATGTATTACAAATGTCGGTCTAAGATAGCATAGTCATGAGGAGCTTAAGTTGCTTCTGTAGCTTGCTTTTTATTGGAATATCCAGAAGTGAGAAAAAGATGACTGGAAAGAAGATTTTAATGCTTGTAGGTGACTTTGTTGAAGACTATGAGGTGATGGTACCTTTCCAAGCATTACAAATGGTAGGACATACCGTTCATGCTGTTTGCCCTGATAAAAAAGCGGGAGAAACAGTAAGAACAGCCGTTCACAACTTTGAAGGTGACCAAACCTACAGCGAAAAACCAGGTCACAACTTCAAATTAAACGCGACATTTGATGAAGTAACCGCTGATTCCTACGATGCCTTGGTAATTCCTGGAGGTCGTGCCCCGGAATATATTCGCCTCAATGACAAGGTACTCGAAATTACCCGTCACTTTGCCGAGACAAAGAAGCCCATTGCATCCATTTGCCACGGATTGCAGGTTTTAGCGGCAGCGGGTGTACTCGAAGGCAAGAGTTGCACCGCTTACCCCGCTTGTGGCCCCGATGTCACCCGTGCGGGTGGACTCTATGTTCATATTCCACCGGATGAGGCGATGGTTGATGGCAACCTGGTAACCGCACCCGCATGGCTTGCACATCCTAACTGGTTAGCGGAATTCTTGAAGCTTTTGGGAACCAAAATTGAGCAACAAGAAATGGTTACCGCTTAATACCATATTCCTGTTAGATGGACGTTCTGGGAGGATTGTTGAACTCAATCTATAGACTTTCAGGTGTTAGGTCGTAGGTGGTAGGTTTTAGGGGAAATCTCAACTCCACGACTTGAGGAACGGGTGATTATGGTGCTATCGCCTGATAGTCGTATTACTTTGCTACGAAACAGCGATCGCTTACCTGTCCCGCAGAATATCCCCTTGAATCTGACGGTTGAGCAAGTGTTTGCCTAGTTGCGAACGTCCAGATGAATTGAACAGAAAGTGCGATCGCCTTTTAATTGAAGAGAATGATTGCTACAACACGCCGCACTAACGCCCCTTAAAAAAAGAAATGACCTCTGTTCGTAAACCAACAAAAGACGAGATTCGTGCTGCAGTTGGTAGGACTATTCCAGACATCATTGCGCCTGACTTGCACATCTTGTTTTGCGGCATCAATCCCAGCCTGTATAGTGCAGCCGTGGGACATCACTTTGCACGTCCAGGGAATCGCTTCTGGCCAACCTTACATGGGGCAGGCTTCAGTGAGCGATTGCTGACACCATTTGAAGATCGCAACCTCCTGCAACGGGGATATGGTCTTACAAATATTGTGGAACGGGCAACAGCAAGGGCTGATGAATTAAACCCGGAAGAACTCCTTACAGGTCAACAACAGTTGGCAGCCAAAGTGCAGCACTATCGACCCCGGTTTCTTGCTGTGCTGGGGATTGGGGCATATCGCACAGCATTCAATCAACCGAAGGCAGTGATGGGACGACAGGGCGATTCGCTGCCTGGTGCAACCATTTGGGTACTGCCCAACCCCAGTGGGTTGAATGCCCACTATCAACTTGATGCTCTCAAACAGACCTATCGAGAACTCCTATTGGCTGTTGAACAATAGGATTGATTCAAGTTAAGTAGGGAGGAACACCACGATTATGATGAAGAGAGTAGCGATCGCAATCCTTATCAATGTCTTCAGGCTATTCTCCTCTCGATCTTTCATTCCAACGCCTTCGCGAGGTACGTGCTGCACTGCTCCGTCTTCATAAGGCACTCCTCGACTCAGAACGAGATGTGTACGAGCAGTTTCATGGACGTATTCGGTCAAACGGAGAGTTTTTTCAGCTTGTTCTCGAAGATGAATGGTTTAGCTGGCTGCGCCCATTCTCTCAATTCATCGTTGAGATTGATGAAGCCCTAAGTGCAAAGGAACCCATAACATTGGACAGAGCCAACGAGTTGTTAGACGCAGTGCGCTCCTTGGTTTCTCCCGCAGAAGAAGGGACGAATCGAGAGCAGCGTTACTATCAAGCTATTCAACGCGATCCAGACATTGCGCTCATGCACGCAGAAGTGTCAAGGTGGCTAACGACTGGGCGTTAACTGAGTGACTCGCCCAAAGAAGCAAAGGCAGCTTACTATTCATCTCAAAATCAGCAGGGGCGCACTGCTGTACGCCCCACCATACCAATATGCTTGCCTTGGGATGCTCACATCATGCCTGAAACCACAGCATTTTAAGCTGAAGTAGCTGTGTCAGCATGATTTAGGGCTGAACGCGCATTCAACGACAGCATCACCCGTGAAACGCCAGTGAAGAGAACGCTGACACCAACCAAAGTGCCAATCAGCCAAGGTGCATTAAACGGCCACTGAAACCCAATCATTCCACCCAATAGCAGGGTAATGATGCCATTACCCAGTGCCCATGTCCAGTTTTGTTGTGGACGTAACCGGAAGGCAAGAATCAACTCAAACACACCTTCAGTTAGCAAAAAGCTACCGAGCAACAAAGTCAGCGTCAGGACACCCGTTAAGGGGTAAACAAACAGCATCACACCCGTTGCAATGTACAGAACACTCAACAACAGCTTCCAGATGAAGCCTTGATCATTATTACGAGTTTGAAACGCATAGACCAGCTTGCTAGCTCCCGCAGAGACAAGGATAAAAGCAATCCAAGTCTCAGCAACGATTGTAGAGAAAGCAGGAGATGCGATCGCAACAATCCCCAAAATCATTAAAAGAGCGCCAATCAGGAGCGACCCATTAATCCCCTTCTTGATGTCACTAGACTTAACCTCGGTAGAAACGTCGGTTGTCATACAAATCTTTTCCTTATGCTTAAATAAACCCTATCTTCAGGCTAGAAAAATTATCAAAAACTGGATAGAACCCTAAGGTAGACCCTGCCTGAATAAGCTTCTCTTCCCTACTGATTCAGTATGGTAGGAGAAATATTAAGCTTGCGGAGGATTGTAAACGCTCCAATCTTGAATACCCTGCACAGCTTTTACGTTATCGTTTAACAGTCTTGCCAATATAGCAAACTGAAGTGTCTTCATTAATTTGGATTTTAAAGGGTTCAGGTTTCTCACCCTGTCTTTGATTGCTTAAACCCCTCGCAACAATCTTTTTAAGAGTTTCAAAGTTAGTACCATCCGTAACATCAAACCCTTTGATGACGACATCTGAAAAGCCACTGCTTTCCATTAGTTCAATCAATTCATCGGGCTTAATAAACTTATTCCAGTCATGAAGACCTTGTGGTAGTTGCTTTAGAATGTATTCTAGAAGCCAAATCATTATTACCTTGGATTTAAAAGTTCTATTGATTGTATCAAATAAAAAAATCCCATTTTTATTTAAAACTCTATAAGCTTCTGAAAGAACTTTTTCCAAATCCGCAACATGCTCTAAAACATCAAAGCATAAAACAACGTCAAAAGTATTATTGTAGTAAGGAAGGTCTTCAGCCGCTCCACACTGATAATCAATTCTTAAACCACTATTCCTAGCATGTTCTTGTGCAGCTTTAATTGAATTTAAAGATAAATCAATCCCCGACACTTTAGCCCCTAATTTAGCTAGTACCTCACAGGCTAATCCACCTCCGCAACCAATGTCTAAAGCCTTGATTCCTCTCCAATTCGGAATATAATTCTTAAAGAATTCAAACCTTGTTTTGTTAAAGTGGTCAGATAGATTTAAAGCTTCACCTTCCTTCCACCAGCTCTCAGCATTTAACTCATAGTATTCTAAATCATTCCTTTTCATTTTTTAGCCTGCATGTAAATGTAGGATTTAGCTGTTTTTTTCTTTGCAGGATTTTCCCGCTCTTATTAAAGAGAATAATTTTTACAGCTTTACCCAACTTCTACCGAAAGCATAGATCTAGTGTTAAGGCAGTTTGTAATTAAAAACACTAATGATTTTCCAGCGCCCTCCTATTACCCAATCACTCTTTTGAAAGTAGGTGGTAGGTGGTAGGTGGTAGGGGAGAAAATTTTTCATCCTTTTTTGTGAAGGCAATTCCTGGAAAGTCTTGTACCTAGGGTATCAATTTGCTTAACGTTAACCCCTTCCTTTAGCTAGAAGATCAGACAAAATAGCTATGATTGAAACCTTGATTGTTTCTAAGGCTGATGAGTCAATAGCCAGATGGCAAGTTGACGAGAAGAAGCGTTAAAAGTAATGAGTTGTTAGCTGTTGTTGGGAACTCCGACATCAGCGCAGCAAGTTGGAGCAGTTTATCCGATTGTTATCTCTGCTCAAAGAAATGCTGGAGTGCTTCTTCACTAGGGTTGTCGCCAAAGGTTCTAACAATCTCTAAGGCTTGTTGATAACACCGCTCTCCTTGAGCCTGTAGATTGAGACGGTCATAAGCGGTTACTAGATGCTGGAGAAATCTTTCACTCTCAGCAATGTCATCCAGAAGCATCGTACTGCTGGTTGTGTAGTGGTGGGCTTGCAAAATTCCTAAAGCTTGGAAGTGATACCCCAATGCTTGAGGTAAGTAGCCTAGCTTATAGTGAACTGCGCCCATGTAATCCAGGCATCTTGCTTTAGCGTTCGCTGACGTGCCAACTACCTTGCGAATTGCCAAGGCTTGCTGATACAACTTCAAAGCTTGCCGTTCTTGGTTCAGCCTGACATAGGCTGTGCCCATACTCTCAAGCGTGATTGCCTCACCCTTGTAGTTGCTGACTTTTTGGCAAATTGCTAAGCCTTGCTCGAAGAAAGCCAGTGCCTGACGAGGGCGATTGAGTTGTAAATAAATTTCCCCAATCGTGTAAAGAGTAGCGCTTTCGTCGGTTTGTGAATTACCTAAGCTTTGAAACCTGCTCAGCGCTTGACGAGAGCAAAAGAGTGCTTGCTCTAATTGACCTAAACAGCTATAAACTGACCCAAGCTGATTAAAGGTTCTCGCAACACTATGCTCATCACGGGTTTCTTTGAAAATCACTAAGGCTTGTAAATAAGCCTTCAGCGCTTTGCGTTCTTGGCTAGTCTGACGATAAGCCGCCCCCAGACAATTGAGAATGACAGCCGTGCTAGAGCGATTTTTGTTCGCTTGGGCAATCTGCAACGCTTGCTCAAGGCACTTAACACCCCAAGCATACTCTCCAAGATTGCAATGAACTAAGCCTATACCCCTGAGACTATTGATTTGGCTCTCACGGTCGTTGTTCGCTTGAGCATTTGCCAGAGTTCGATGCAGTTCCTTCAACGCAGACTGTAGCTGGCTTTCGTGGCTGACTTTGCCTTGATGCCGCCTAGTACAACAACAGCCACAAGGCGGTACCGTGCTACCTTCTTCTCCCTGCTCATGCAGCCGCTCTAATTCAGCTTTAGGATTCAGATAAGTTTGCATGGTGCGAGTTCTCCCTCTACAGACTTCAGAGATTCTGTACTCTAAATGGTTATACCTCTCAAGCCTTCAAGGGATATGCAGATGCAATGTGCTAAATCTGACCTGATGACTACTAGACTTTTTGCAAAAGTCAATTAAAGCGAGGTAGCTTTAGTCTTATCACTCCTTTTTTCTCTATTTACGCAAAAATACTAAGCTTGCTCGGCATGAAGCCTTGCCTTGGTTAGATACTGTTAACCAATAACCGTCAACCCTCAACAAGCATCGACTTGCCATCCGTTTTTTCTACCTTTTCAAGAAAGTCCAGCAGAATACGTTGGTGAGGATGCCCTAAAGGTCGCACCTGACCGGCTTTTTCTGAATAACAACTTCCTGCCCTAATCTCATCAGGCGTTAGCAAACCCATATCCCAGCCTTCTCCTAGCACCAGTTGATTTAGCTCTACTGTTAGGGGAGCGTGGAAAACATGACGAGTCACGTCTGAATCCAGATAACAATGAAACTTTGAAATCCAAGGAGGGCTATAGCTAATTTCTTCTAATAATTCTCGCTTGACGGCTTCTTCGGGTGTCTCACCGGGGTCGATATGACCACCAAAAAAGCCCCAACAACCGGGATAGATGATGCCAGGAATATTATCTCGTAGCTGCATCAAAAAGCGGTCTGGGGTGTGAATGATTGCGATCGCTACTTCAAGGGGTTTGCTGTTCATTACGCTCCTCTGGGAGTGGTGATGGCTTCAGTTGTCCGGCTCTTCGTTCTAGTTGTTGCTGCTCTTGGACAAAGACTTCGCCTAAATCTTGTCCACCGACAGGAATGCTTTGAAATTGCACCTGACCTTGGATCAAAACTTGATCACCAATGTTGGGAGGAGCTTGACTAGTGAGTACCCAGATGGTGCCAGTATCATCCTCAAGTTTATAAGCACCGTTTTCCACAAATGGGGCGCGATTGCTGACTTGACCTTGGAGGTAAACTGTAGCAACAGCATTCTGATCTTTCGGGATTTCTCCAATCTTTGTGATGTTCCCTCTAAAACCGCCGAGACTAATCCCACCCATACTCAGGGGAGCTGAGTTCCCACAGCTAATTAGCCCTCCGCCAAAGAAAACAAAGCACAACGGCAGAAGATAAAACACTATTGATTTTGACATTCCCCCCGTTGACAAGAAAGAGTGGGAGGGGTTATTTTTTGCCTCTCTATGTTGCATCGCTGTGACTACTCCCAACGCTAAACAGCTTACACGGTTATAGCGTGAGCTTTGAGAATTTGAATACCCAACGCTGCCAGTTTCTGACGAATGACTCGTTTGTTAATCATTTTTGACCAATGAGCGAAATCTGAGAAACTGTTATGGTTTAATGTCTAGCTGCTGAACGTGAACAACACCAAGTACCTCAGAAAACGCTCCTTCAACTGCAATGGACTCATCACACTCCTACTTACTCGATGGTAAAGCCCTTGCTCAACGAATTCAGACACAACTGCAAGAACAGATAAAACCCCTGCTCTCGGCAACTGGTCGCCCTCCTGGATTAGCCGTGCTGATGGTGGGTGATAACCCTGGCAGCCTCGCCTATGTGCGAGGGAAAGAACGTGCCTGCGCCAAGGTTGGGATCGCCTCTTTTGGTCGCCATTTTCCGGCTAATACGTCCCAGGTAGAACTAGAGCAAACGATTCAAGCTCTCAATCAAGATGAGCGCGTGGATGGGATTCTTGTTCAACTCCCGTTACCTGACCATTTAGATTCTGTTTCCCTACTGCACCAAATTCATCCAGATAAAGATGCTGATGGACTGCATCCCGTTAATCTAGGGCGCTTAGTCCGAGGGGAAACTGGATTACGCAGCTGTACGCCTGCTGGTGTAATGCGCCTGTTGCGAGAGTACCAAATTGACTTAAAAGGCAAACAGGTAGTTGTTGTCGGACGCAGCATCTTGGTCGGAAAGCCATTGGCGCTGATGCTTTTGGAAGCCGATGCGACGGTGACAATCGCCCACTCGCGATCGCAAAATCTCCCTGAGATTACCCGGAATGCTGACATCCTAATTGCTGCTGTCGGACGCCCTCAATTAATTACGGTTGATATGGTTAAGCCGAAAGCGGTAGTGATTGATGTTGGGATCAATCGCGTTACCGATGAAGATGGGAAATCACGCCTGGTTGGGGATGTTGACTTTGACGCAGTTCGGGAAGTCGCCCAATTTATTACCCCTGTGCCTGGTGGTGTCGGAGCGATGACCGTTGCCATGCTGTTACAAAATACTGTGCTTAGCTATACGCGATCGCACTTTGTACACTAGTGCGAGAGTTAATCGCACGCATAAAGACCCCAAGCCCCGTAGAATTGTTAGGACAGTGACAAAACATCAAGGAACTAAGGCATGGTAGCGACGGATGGGCGACCTGCCCCCAAAGGGGAATCCCCTGCTTTTGACTTATCAACTTACCTAAAAGAGCGGTGTATCCAAGTCGAGGCAGCTCTCGACCTTTCGCTCCCGCTCACCTACCCTGAAAAGATTTACGAGGCAATGCGCTATTCCCTACTCGCTGGGGGTAAGCGGTTGCGCCCGATTCTTTGCCTTGCGACGTGTGAGTTAGTGGGTGGCACCGTTGAAATGGCGATGCCTACTGCCTGTGCGTTGGAAATGATCCATACCATGTCATTAATTCATGATGACCTCCCGGCAATGGATAATGACGATTATCGTCGGGGGAAACTCACCAATCACAAGGTTTATGGTGAAGACATTGCGATTCTGGCAGGAGATGGCTTGTTAGCTTATGCCTTTGAGTATATTGCTACTCAAACCCAGGATGTCACAGCAGGGCGAGTATTACAGGTAATTGCTCGGCTAGGTAGGGCGGTGAGCGCTTCAGGATTAGTGGGAGGTCAAGTGGTTGACCTGGAATCGGAAGGAAAGCCAGATATTCAGGAAGAAACCCTTACTTATATTCATACTCACAAAACTGGCGCGTTGTTAGAAGCCTGTGTAGTTTGTGGGGGAATTTTAGGGGGAGCAACAGAGTCAGAGGTTGAACGACTCTCTCGCTATGCCCAAAATATTGGGTTAGCGTTTCAAATTGTTGATGACATCCTGGATATTACTGCCACCCAGGAAGAACTGGGGAAAACCGCAGGTAAAGACCTTGTGGCGCAAAAGGCAACCTATCCAAGCCTCTGGGGACTAGAAGCCTCAAAAGCCAAAGCCAATGAGTTGGTAGAGGCAGCAAAAGCCGAGTTGGAACCCTTTAAAGAGAAGGCACAACCCCTTAATGCGATCGCTGATTTTATTACAACACGAACTCATTAGGAGATTGGGAATTGGGAATTGGGAATTGGGACAAGGAGGATTCTTTACTATACTATGCCCCTTGTCCGTTGTCTCCCTAATCGCTAATCCCCAATCCCTAATTCTCACCTGCTTTAATTAACACTTATCGTTTCAATTTCAAGTAAAATCCTATGCAGGACTTTGGCGACATCCTAGATAATCAGGTGCTGCTGGTTGCAATCATTGCTTGTCTGGTTGCTCAACTCTCCAAGCTTCTTGTCGAACTCACCAAAAACCGCAAATTTAATCTCCGTGTCCTTGTAACCACGGGTGGAATGCCCAGCGCCCACTCGGCACTAGTTGCTGCATTAGCGACTGGGGTGGGGCAAACTTTAGGATGGGCTAGTCCTGAATTTGCGATCGCGGTACTTTTTGCCGTAATTGTTATGTATGATGCCGCTGGTGTTCGTCAGGCAGCGGGTAAACAAGCTCGCATCCTTAACCAAATCATTGATGAACTGTTCACCGAAGGCAAACAATTTAACGAAGACCGTTTGAAGGAATTACTAGGACATACACCCTTTCAAGTCATTGTCGGCTTGGCACTGGGCATTACCATTTCCTGTTTAGCCTCTCCGGCTTATCAGTTTTGAAAACTTCCCAATTGGGATTAACGAGTGGAGGGGTAGGGCGAACGGTTAAGGGAGAAAGGGGAAGGGTGAAAGGTAATCGCCCTTAACCTTTCCCTTTGTCCTGTGAGCTAGAACGATAAACTCATTTTGCAATTTCAAGCCTCTGAGAGCTTAAATGCCACGACTCAACTTGCTGAACGTACTAAGCTAATGGGCATTCAAGTTGCAGCTTATCCTGGGCAGACTGGATTCGAGTTGAAGAAAGTCTTGCGTGAGTCACCATCAGTCACTACGGCATCAGCTAGGGAAATCGCCGCAGGTGTTGGTGTCCGATGCTTGCTAGAGTCTTCTAAAATCTCTATGACCAATGTTTTTTGCTTGGGAGTAAGCCTATCGAGCCAGCGTTTGACCCATTCTTCTTGCATAATATTGTTGGAAGCAGTGAGCATCTTGGTTTTCCTAGATTGTTCAGCTATCCCCAGTTTATAAAAAAAATATTAAGCTGGCTGTGAGTAAAGGCACATCTAATGTGAATATTTCAAAAAGTTTGAAAGACTTAGCATTTATCCGCTAAACTGTCTACACAATGCAACTACTGGAGTTGAGTCTTCCGGTATTTTTGCCAGTTTTAAAAATTGACAACTGGGCTAAGTAAGGTGACTCGGCGACTATCAACAACCATACTCCAGAAACCGCGATCGCTTAGTTCCCGTAAGGTCGAGTTTGCCTCTCTCTGACTCTTGGTATACACAGCTAATAAGTAAGGGCGTTGACCATAGGAAACCAAGCCTACATCACTGCCAATTAGCTGCCGTACCTGCGAGGCAACTTCCGGCTGATTGAAGTAATCAACCAACACAGCATATCCCTCACCTAGAGGCTGAGGATTGTAAGCACGGGAACTCGTCGTTGGCATTGCGGCAGTCGGTCGAACTACATACGCGGATAATCCGACGACCTCATTAACATAGCGTGCCCAAGTGTTTGCATCCTCAAGCTGCCGGAACCCTCCAATGCGTGTCACCGTATCGTCTAAATATTGACAAAAGGTAGACTGAGTGTTCGGCGGCAAGGTTTGTTGAATGACTTGATGCCTCTCTGATGTCTGGCTAAGTACTAATAAAAGATACTCATCTGACTGGGGCGGCTGGCAAGAAGAAACGGGTTGTTGCGCCATTGCCAAGTGTGCACCACTCATTAAACTGCTAAGTGCTAAGTAGGTAGACACAATTAAGCGTAAGATGCTGACCTCTCCCCTAACCCCTCTCCTGCAAGGAGAGGGGAACCGAAGTTCTCCTACGCTGCTAGGGAAGGGGGCTGGAGGGTTAGGTTTTTTGTTGTGCTTAATTATGTCCACCTACTTAGCAAGACCTAACTGAATAAGAATAAGGCTATATAGCAAAAGGCAAAAGGCAGAAGGCAGAAGGTTTATTACTAGTACGTGGTCGTTTGAACCGTTAAATCTGTCCTAACCTTTATGACGACAGCTATCTCTTTCACGACGCTTAACTCGTTATGTCCTCTCAAGATACGGCTGCCAAAGAACCAAGGGGGTCAGGTATCGTATCAGATGGGGCTTGAAATTCGCCAGTTTTGACAAATTCTAAGCGCAGCTTTAACCAGGTGATGAACTGAGGATTGGTAGAAATTATCGCGGCTGCGGGTTGGGGGCATTCTTGCTTGGCTTGTGTCATCTGGGGTGCCTCCAGGAAAGCAGGTTGTTTGACTAGCCAAAAGTCAATTTCTTTTTCCTGTTCGTGGTAGTGCCTTGTGCGTTCTTTAAGCACTTCATCAATGGGTTCTTCTTCCATCAGGAAGTGTTGACTTGCTAAAACGTAGTAGTAGGTTTGCATTGGCAAAAGTTGTTGGTTGTTGGTTGTTGGTTGTCATTCAGGTACATCTAAAAGTTGTGAAACAGCGTTGGAGTCAGGAAAGCAAAAAAGCTGATGGCTGATAGCTGAAAGCTTTCTGCTATAACTTTCCCCACATCGCTTGTTTCATTTCTCGGACAGCCCGTTCTAGACCAACAAGTACGGATCTAGAAATAATGCTATGACCAATGTTGAGTTCTTCCATGCCTTCGAGGCAAGCTACAGGATAGACGTTCCAGTAAGTAAGACCGTGACCCGCATTGACTCGTATGTCTGATGCGATCGCGTGTTCACATCCTTTTGCGAGTATTGCTAGTTCCTTCTTGCGACTTCCCTCATCTGTTGCCTCAGCATAGGAACCTGTATGCAGTTCAATGAATTTGGCTTTCATTTGAGCGGCTGCATCAATTTGTGCTAGGTCAGCATCAATAAACAAGCTAACGGGAATATCGGCTTCTTGCAATTTAGTAACCATCTCACTTAGTCGGTGGCTTTGACTCGCAACATCTAGTCCTCCTTCCGTTGTTACCTCCTCCCGTTTTTCAGGAACAAGGGTAACGTAGTCGGGTTTAATATCAAGCGCGATCGCTACCATTTCATCAGTCGGTGCCATCTCCAAATTCAAGTGAGTTCGCACCGTCTGTCGCAATAGGCGAACATCCCGGTCTTGGATGTGGCGCCGATCTTCCCGCAGATGTACGGTAATACCATCGGCACCAGCTAGTTCTGCCAACACAGCCGCCGCAACTGGATCGGGTTCCACTGTACGCCTTGCTTGCCGAATTGTGGCGATGTGGTCAATATTGACACCAAGTGTCAGCACTTACGTTCTTCCCCTAAACTCTTCTGGAGTCTACAGCCCTCTATCTTACCTGAAAGACGACCGTTGCCGAGGTTTGTTGTGACTTGCTAACTTCAGACTAAAAAAGAGCGATCGCAACCCACCTAGTTCACGGGTTCTGTCCGCTTGGACATCTCCGTTCCTACTAGAAACCACGCATTTCATCCCACGCTCACCAAGAGAGGGTTGAGACGTGAGGCTTCTGCTGATTCAGCTAAATCTGATAAATTAGACAAGAATAAAGCTTTCAGTTTCTAAGTATATTTTCTCGTGATTAGTATCACTACTACACTGAAACACTAGCCCACAATTCAGTAGACTGTAGCATTAACCGAAAATTCAATGATGCATTCTTAGATACAAAACTTAAAATAAACCCTTAGTTATTTGCGAGGTTACCTGAATCGTGCGTTCCCAAAGCATCACCAAACGAGAAGTTCAACCAAAAACCATCAGTCGCCGGACAGGAGCATTTGCCTTAATCGACAGTCTCATACGCCATGGTGTAGAGCATATTTTTGGCTATCCCGGTGGGGCAATTCTGCCAATTTACGACGAACTTTACCAGTGGGAAGCCGCTGGTGAAATCCAACATATTCTAGTGAGGCATGAGCAGGGAGGTGCCCATGCGGCTGATGCTTATGCTCGTGCGACAGGTAAGGTCGGTGTTTGTTTTGGGACATCGGGTCCCGGAGCGACTAATCTGGTTACGGGTATTGCTACCGCTCACATGGACTCGATTCCTATGGTGATTGTGACGGGTCAGGTGCCTCGTACTGTGATTGGTAGTGACGGCTTTCAGGAAACGGATATCTATGGCATCACGCTGCCTATTGTGAAGCACTCTTATGTCGTGCGTGACCCAAGGGATATGGCGCGAATTGTAGCGGAAGCCTTCCACATCGCTAGCTCAGGACGTCCGGGGCCAGTTTTGGTTGATGTTCCCAAGGATGTCGGTTTAGAAGAATTTGACTACGAGCCAGTCGAACCAGATACGGTTAGATTAACAGGCTATCGTCCAACGGTGAAGGGAAATCCTCGCCAAATTAACCAAGCATTGAATTTAATTCGTCAAGCACGACGGCCACTACTTTATGTAGGCGGTGGTGCGATCGCAGCGAATGCGTACAGCGAATTGCGTCAACTGGCAGAGATTTTCCAAATTCCGGTGACGACAACCTTAATGGGAAAGGGTTCTTTTGAGGAGTCTCATCCCCTAGCTGTCGGGATGTTGGGAATGCATGGTACGGCTTACGCCAACTTTGCCGTGAGTGAGTGTGACTTACTGATTGCTGTCGGCGCACGTTTTGATGACCGAGTAACAGGTAAATTAGATGAATTTGCCTCCCGTGCGAAGGTGATTCACATCGACATTGACCCCGCTGAAGTAGGCAAAAACCGCGCACCCGAAGTGCCAATTGTAGGTGATGTGCGGCAGGTATTGCTTGACCTGTTGCGTCGGTACGAGGAAGTGGATATTCCCGCAGAACCAAACCAAACGAGGGAGTGGTTGCAACGAATCAACCGTTGGCGTGAGGATTATCCTCTACAAGTGCCTCAATATCCCGATCGCTTGTCGCCCCAAGAGGTGATTGTCGAGTTGGCTTGTCAGGCACCGGATGCTTACTACACAACCGATGTGGGTCAGCATCAGATGTGGTCAGCACAGTTCCTCAAGAATGGTCCACGCCGTTGGATTTCCAGTGCTGGTTTGGGAACGATGGGCTTTGGTTTACCAGCCGCTATGGGAGTCAAGGTAGCGCTACCAGATGAACAAGTGATCTGTATTGCTGGTGATTCCAGTATCCAGATGAATATCCAGGAATTGGGTACGCTTGCACAGTTCGGTATCAACGTGAAGACGGTAATTATCAACAACGCTTGGCAGGGAATGGTGCGCCAGTGGCAGGAGGCATTCCACGGAGAGCGTTATTCTTCCTCAAATATGGAAGTTGGGATGCCAGACTTTGTGAAACTAGCAGAGGCGTATGGCATTAAGGGGATGTTGATTGAGAACCGGGATGAACTCAAGGATGCGATTGCCGAAATCCTCGCTCATGATGGCCCAGTACTAGCAGATATCCGAGTCAACAGAAACGAGAACTGTTACCCAATGGTGGCTCCCGGCAAGAGCAATGCTCAGATGATAGGACTTCCAGAACGTAACAAAATTGAAGTCACAGAGCTAGTCTATTGCAGTAGCTGTGGAGCAAAAAATATTGCGAGTAACAAGTTCTGTCCTGACTGCGGCACAAAACTGTGACTTGACCAAGCTTAAGTGAGCTGTTCTCACGTTAAAAAAGCCCCTGCCAATGGTAGGGGCTTTTTTATGCTCAAGTTTCTCTATGACAACCATCAATATTACTCATGGAATAAGTCCTGCAATTAACTCAATCTTTAGTAAATATAAATACCTGGATGAATAATTCATTTCATCATCCAGATAAGCGATCGCCTCTTGGGCTATGCCAACGGCAATCGCGTGGTAGGATAACTCCTTGATCATTCAAGCCTATGAAATTGCGTTTTATGCCCAGAGGTTGGTGGCGATTCCTTAAGTATCTTTCCTTACTCTTGCTGGGATTATTTATAACAGTATTGTTCGCTAGCACCCCTACCTCTGCGATCGCACAAAGCACAGTGCCAGAAGCAACAACACGGCAACCTCTTCAAGAAATTCGCGGGGTTTGGATGACTGAAAATGACCATGACATCCTCAGAGATCGCTCCAAAATGCAAGAGGCTGTGAGTCAACTTGCACGGTTGAACCTCAATACGATCTATCCAGTCGTATGGAATTCTGGCTACGTGCTGTATCCGAGTGCTGTAGCCCAACGGGCAGAGATTCAACCGTTTGTCCGCAAAGGCTTACAAGGGCAAGATATCCTCGCTGATCTGATTACTCAAGCCCATCGCCAAAGGCTACTCGTAATTCCCTGGTTTGAGTTCGGCTTCATGGCACCTCCGACATCGGAACTAGCATTAAATCATCCGGAGTGGCTGACGCAACAGCGGGATGGTAACCAAACTTGGATTAGTGCGGCGGGTGAGGTGGTGTGGCTCAATCCCTTCCTGCCAGAGGTGCAGAAGTTCATCACCGATCTCGTGCTAGAAGCCGTTACCAAATATGATGTTGATGGCATTCAGTTTGACGATCACACCAGCTTACCCAATGTATTTGGCTATGATCGCTACACGCTGGCTTTGTATACACAGGAAACCAAGAAAGATGCACCTGCCAATCCTCAAGATCCAGAATGGGTGCGCTGGCGGGCTGATAAAATTACGGCGTTCATGAGCCAACTCAACCAAGCTGTAAAACAGAGAAAGCCCAATGCAATATTCTCTGTTTCCCCCAATCCCTATGTCACTGCTTACAACACTTACCTACAAGACTGGCTGGCTTGGGTGCGGCAGGATATTGTAGATGAGCTAATTGTGCAAGTTTATCGTCCTGATTTGCAAAGTTTTCTCAACCAGATTACCCGCCCTGAAATTCAAGAGGTGCAACAAAAGATTCCAACCGGAGTCGGTGTGCTAACAGGCTTAAGGAATAAGCCTGTTCCGATGCCACTGATTCAGAGCAAGGTTCTGACAGCACGCGATCGCGGATTGGGTGTATCGTTCTTCTACTATGAAAGCCTTTGGGAGAATTCACCAGAACCCATTACGGAGCGGCAATCTAACTTTCAATCTCTCTTCAACTTACCGGCTTCCCGCTTAGCAATGAAATAATATCGATTTCGTGACATACTCCAGACGCTCACCCTAAACGGGTAAAGCACTGGCTTCTCTTAGAGTTTAGTCCAAGAGCGCTTTTAAGTGAGGCGATGTCCATCCACACTATTCCAAAAAATCTAGGATGCTCAATCATTTCACCTGTTGAGAGTGCTACATAATTCTCCACACCTAAATCAATCCCAATAGTGTTTTCTTCAGTCGGTTGGATTTCTGCAACCGTTACAGGTACATTTTTATCTTCAAGAGTCAGAGAGATGTGAAATCCGTCTGCTTTACTCCCCCTGCTTCCTCTGTTCGATCACTACATCAAAAACACAAAGAATAATGCGATCGCAATTACTAGGCTCAAACCTCCCAAAACAACAAAGATAAAAGGCTGAGCAGGGGGATTGTCTGGATTCTGCAATCTTTCTGTACTACTGGGTTGGGGCGCTTCCAGACCCTTAACTGAGTGTAGCCACTCTGCCACTCGTTTCGCCTTTGGCAAGTCTAAAGGTAATTTGGCTAAAGCTTCCTGCCAGAGAAGGATCGCGTTGTTGCGATCGCTTTGCTGCATCGAGAGAATTCCCATATTCGCTAGCGTCTGAGCTTCTCCATAACGGTCTTTTAGCTCCCGAAAAATTTCTAGGCTTTGCTGGTAGCACTCACTCGCTTTACCCCAATAATCCTGCCGAGAATACACATTACCCAGATTACCTAATGTCCTTGCTACT
Organism: Symplocastrum torsivum; assembly: GCF_059505465.1. Lineage (NCBI taxonomy): Bacteria > Bacillati > Cyanobacteriota > Cyanophyceae > Oscillatoriales > Microcoleaceae > Symplocastrum > Symplocastrum torsivum. Next base: position 353,687 of record NZ_JCACKQ010000045.1, read on the forward strand.
CCAGGGCGGTCTTCTAGCTCCTGAAAAATATTCAAGCTCTGCTTATAGCACTCACTCGCTTTACCCCAGTTACTCTGAAGAGAGTGAACATTACCCAAATTAATCAGGGTTTGAGCTTCCTGTAAGCGAGAATCCAAGTGATTATCGTCAAATGAATTACCTAAACTGCGGATTGCCTCCAACGCTACGAGATGAGTTTGTTCCCAGTCAAGCCAGTAGGCATAGGTATTAAAAAAGTTAACTAAGTTTCTTGCCAGTGGTACCACGATTTCCCACGCCTTCGCTTGATACGCCCAATCTATAGAGGCAAGCAGGTTTGTCCGTTCAAGCTCAAACCAGTTCAAGGCGACTACAAGCAAACTCTGTTCTGTAGCTTCTAAGGATTGATTCTTGCCTCCTAGCAAGACTCTGGCTATCTGGCGACGAGTTTCTGAGTTCAGCGCCAGACCAATCACTTGGGAGGTTTCAAGATACCACCGACTCACTCTTAAACGAGCCGCTTGTCGTGCCTCAGCGAGTTCCTCCTGAGCTAACTGCCCCCGTGCAAACAAGCGTACCAACTCGTGCAGACGGTAGCGTCCGGCGTTGGCTGGCTCTAGCAGTTGCTTATCTACCAAACACCCTAGAGATTCCTCCGCAATTGCTGGCTCAGACTTGAGTAGGGCAGTTGTTAGGGCTGAGGCAAAGTTGAGTCCAGTGAGTAATCCCAGTAAGCGAAAAAGACGGGCAGACGGTGCATCCAACGATTGATAACTTAAGGCAAGCGTCGCTCGTACATCCAAATCGCTCAGATGTCGTTGTACAAGTCGTTGCCGCTCAGAAGCGAGTAGACTTGCGTAATCATTCAGTCGCCATAGTGGTTTAGTCTTCAGCGTGCCTCCAGTAATACGCAGTGCTAGGGGCAGACGATTACAAAGGTTGATGATTGTTTTAGTTGCTTCCAGTTCAGTCTGAGTACGCTCTCCTACGAGTTTCCCCAATAGTTCTAGAGCCTCTGTGTCTGTCATCACCGCTAGGTCAAGGACAGTAGCTCCCTCTAGGTTGGTAAGGTGTCCGCGTGTCGTGACCAAAACAGCACAGCTAGGGCTATCCGGCAGCAAAGGACGTATCTGAGCTTCGTCACGGGCGTTGTCCAGCAGTATGAAAACTCGTTTGCTAGATAGATGTGAACGGTAAAGAGCAGATCTATCCTTGAGGTCTTCAGGCATCGCTTGGTCATCTACACCCAAGCCTCGTAGAAAACTCGTCACTACCTCGAATGGTTCTAGAGGTTTGCTCTCAGTACCCCGCAGGTTGACATAGAGTTGAGCAGCCGGGAAATCTTGCTTTAATTGATGAGCAACCTGAATGGCAAGGGTTGATTTGCCGACACCTGCCATGCCAGTCACAATAGCAAATCCTTTTGCCGTCTCTCCAGTTTGTCGCAACTGAGTTGTCAGGCTCTCTATTGCTTCTTGACGACCTGTAAAATCGGCAAGCGCCGGGGGAAGCTGATGCACAGGCAGAGCAAGAGGTCGAACCAAGCTATCCTGAAACGTTTTCCTAACTGCGTTGTCGTCACCAACGACAGCCGCTTGCACTAATCCATGAAAGTGCAGTTCGTACCTTGGTCTATCCCCAGCCATTAATTGCTCCGGTAGATTGTTGCTAATTCCAGCGAGTGTATGGATGAACAAGAAAAGGCAGAGGGCAGATAGGATTTATCCCAATGTCGATAGTATGAGCCATAGGAGCGACTGCTCAAGAGCAAGGGTCTAGTGCAGGACGGCGGCAATAACTATCCAGTCAAAAAGGTTAAAAAGCTTACTGTGCAAGCAATATTCCTTCTGCCTTCTGCCTCCCATCTTCTGCCTTCTTGCACTAGGGTTTCCATCTGAAGACTACATAAAAGCCCTCTGCCTCCTGCCTTTTGCCTTCTTCAAATGCGAAATGCACCTTAGATAAAGACCTCTTTTTTAAGGAGTTTGGGATAATTTCACATCGCTCTGTGAAGTTACAAGACCCATTAAAAGAACCAAAGCTTCCAGAACAGAGCTTCGATCAGTTGGATTAACATTCAAAACTGGAGGTCGATTTTTATCATTCATGTTGTAGCCCAGAGCTGAGATAATTTCTTCTGGAGCGAGGGCACCTGGGCAATCTCTATGAGTTAACCCCACAATCATGGGAATTTGTACTCGTTGGTTGATAAACGAAATAATCTCGCGGGTGTAAGAGAAATTCTCAGGTCGATGGGCTGCTACTAAGAGAACGTAACTGTGAGAATGTTTAATCAAAATATCCCACATAAAATCAAAGCGAGATTGACCTGGAGTCCCGTAGATATGCAAATCCATGCCTGAGTTCAGCCTGACTCTGCCAAAGTCTAATGCCACAGTTGTTTCTTTTTTAAGTAAAGTTGTTATATCAGTGGCATTACAGTCTGTCTCAATAACGTTTCTTTCACTGATTGTCCGAACAAAAGTAGACTTTCCCGCCCCCACAGCGCCTGCAATTACTGAACGCATTGTCTTCATTGCGATTTACTCCGTGAAAATTTAATAGTATTTAGAGTGCAGAAGAGAATTTTGCTAGAGAGGCACCCGTACTTTTAAGTGAAGTTATCTATTCCACCAACGTTGCGGTGTTTATTCATGCCTCAAATTGGAGCATGAAGGTTAATTCCGGCTTACATCAAAGCCGATTTCAATTCGCCCAATGTCCGCTTAATTTCCAACATCAACACCCCTTGCTTGGCTGCCTTTCCCGCCAGCACAAGAAACACCGCATCTTCACCGCAACTGGTCAAAATGCTGAAGCCTTCCACGCCTTCTACATAGATGCGGTCAATATCACCGCGTGCGAGTTCTCTGCCGATGCGATCGCCTAAAGAAAGCATGGCGGCTGACATCGCTGAAACCCGCTCATCATCCATGCCACCAGGTAAGCTTGAAGCTAGAGGTAAACCATCCGGTGTTACCATCGCTGCACCCTGAACATCCGAGGTGGTTGAGACAAAGTTTCCGAGGATATATCCGAGTTTTTCCGAGTTGATTGCCATTGAATTCCTACTTACTTGTATTACTAATTGTGTATTTGTCTCTTGCGAGAAACTAGTTGGTTAGAATCTGCTTGAATTAGAACTTGCGCCAGCTCCTAAAAATCTTCAGCAGGCTTTCATTGCCTTTTAGTTAATCGATATTTCGTAGTCACAGACATTATGAATATTGCTAGACAAGACAGATTAAATGCATTTTCTTAATAGCACTTACCTAGAAGATATTCATAAATCAAATTCTTGGTGCTTAATTCAGTTTTAGCAAAATATTTTTTGTAATTAGTGCGTTTTTGTTAGAGATTTAATGAAACTAATATGTAGCGTTTGCAAAGGATATAATGGCTTGTTTTTGATAAATTAAGTAGTGCAATATTAAGAAATATATTATTAAAAAGTATGGAAAACATATTCAGCCAATGATATGGCATTTCTCAATTAAATGGCATACATTATAAATTTTTAAATCCAACTAAACCAACTACTTTTTATAAGCTCTCAAGTAATTGAGAACCTTGTAGGTCAAGCGTTTTAACTTATAAATTATGTAGTCTTAGTTCTGCCTTCTGCCCTCTCCATAAGAGCCTTTTGCTATACCATTGGCTCCTGTTCACTGACGAGGGCTTAGGTAAACCCTAACTAAACAAGCGAATATGGCACCTTCATCAGGAGCGTTTGGGAAGTCTTAAGCTGAATGTTACTGACTTAACAAGAAAGGCAGGAGGCAGAGGGCTTTTATGTTTATTTTGATGCCCGACCCTCCTGCTTTCTGGCGATCGAAAAAGAGCAAGGCTCACTGGCTCCCGTTCAGGTTGGGTCAGAATCCCCTCAGAACGGAACATAAAAGCCTTCTGCGCTCTGCCCTCTGCTTCCCTTGCAGTTGCCTTGTTTAGCGATCGCGTGAGAACTGCGGTCGGGGTAGACTAAAGCTACTTCTGTGACTGCTAGACTTCTGAAGCAGTTGACTCGCGTCTTTACTCTTAGCAGAACTGTTGACAGGTTGGTCAATACCACAGTTTGCAACCATCAGAGCCATTGAAGTCATCAGTGCTTCAATAACCGAAGCTCGATCATTTGGATTAATTTTCAAAACCGGGGGCCGATTTCGGTCATTCAGGAAACCCAGTCTCATCATGATCTCCTCTGTTGCCCAAGTTCCTGGACAATCTGTATGAGTTAGACCAACAAGCATCGGAATTTGTACTCGCTGGTCCATGAACGAGAGAATCTGACGAGCATAGTGAAAATCAGCAGGTCGATGCGCTGCTACTAGCAAAATATAGGTGTGTGCCCTTTGAATTAAAAAATCCCACATGAAATTAAAGCGAGATTGACCAGGAGTACCGTAGATTTGCAGATCCATCACCGAACCAAATGCCAATCTCCCAAAATCGAAGGCAACCGTGGTTTTTTGCTTCATGAGAGATACATCATCCGTAGCAGCACGATCAGTGTCTATCGTTTCAATTTCACTAATCGTCCGTACAAAAGTAGACTTACCAGATCCTGGAGTCCCAGCAACTACTAAACGCATCGTTTTCATTTGATTTTGCTCCGCAAAAACTTACCGAACTTGATCGAGTATTGGATGAAAGATCATGCACCAGAATTGAAGTGACACAGAGCCTCAAACGTCTTATTCGCAGACTGATGATTACTTAATGAATCGCGCTTGACTCATCAGACTTTGCGTAAGCCCTGGTAGTGCTAGGTTAAATTCGACCCATGATTTCACTCTTATGACTCAATGATGACCGATTAACGGCTCCCTGGTAAACTAACGCAGCTTTTATTTACATTCAACCTAACCCTTTAAAGGAGTTAGGCAAGGCTCAATACATCTATGATTTTCTGTGTTGTGTTTAGCAACAACTGTCATAAGGAGTATGCTTTTTGAATTAGCCTTGCTCTGAGGATTAATTCTATAGATAATCTTTCGGCACAAATTACATCAAAGCCGATTTCAAATCACCCAGCGTCCGCTTAATTTCCAACATCAACACCCCTTGCTTGGCTGCCTTTCCCGCTAGCACAAGAAACACGGCATCTTCACCACAACTGGTCAAAATGCTGAAGCCTTCCTGTCCTTCAACATAGATGCGGTCAATCTCACCACGGGCAAGTTCTCTGCCAATGCGATCGCCTAAAGAAAGCATGGCGGCTGACATCGCTGAAACCCGCTCATCATCCATACCACCAGGTAAGCTTGATGCTAGAGGTAAGCCATCCGGTGTTACCATCGCTGCACCCTGAACATCCGAAGTGGTTGAGACAAAGTTTCCGAGGATATGTCCGAGTTTTTCCGAGTTGATTGCCATTGAATTCCTACTTGTATTACTGATTGTTTATTTATCTCTTGAGAGAAACTGGCAGCGTTTAATTGTACTCAAACCTGTGCCAGTTGTGAAAATTATTGTGAGAGACTATCTCTCTTGTGTCTCGTCAACGTATTGGTGGAAGTAGATAGGTATAAAACCAAGGATGAGTCTGTAAAAACTAGTTGATACGAACAGCAAGCGGTTGACATCTAAATTGGTGATTTTCAATCTGCTTATTGCTGTTCAGATAATTCCTAAAGCTTCAGTAACTCTATCGGTTTATGTTCACCCACCTACTTATCCTGTTTTAAGGGATGGCTAAGCGATGAAGTGTTGGATTTGCTTTCTTAGCAAAGACACGTTCTACCTCAAAAGGGCTTTCAACTCACCCAGAGTCCGCTTAATTTCCAACATCAACACTCCTTGCTTGGCTGCCTTTCCCGCTAGCACGAGAAACACGGCATCTTCACCACAACTGGTCAAAATGCTGAAGCCTTCCTGTCCTTCAACATAGATGCGGTCAATCTCACCACGGGCAAGTTCTCTGCCAATGCGATCGCCTAAAGAAAGCATGGCGGCTGACATCGCTGAAACCCGCTCATCATCCATCCCACCAGGTAAGCTTGATGCCAGAGGTAAACCATCGGGTGTTACCATCGCTGCACCCTGAACATCCGAGGTGGTTGAGACAAAGTTTCTCAGAACGTATCCCAGTTTGTCCGAATTGATTGCCATTGTTGTATTCCTGCTCTAATTTTTAGATAGTACGATTCACGCGATTAATACTTGGTGGAACTGGCAGCGTGAGATTGACACACAAACGATGTCAGTTGTGCCTAGCTTCTTGGGAAGCTTGTTCTCAGTTTTTGTTAGGTGAGGGTGATGTACTCTAATACATCATGAGTATCACCACGCAAGACAGACTTGGTGTGTGTACCCCGCAAGCGCTTCCCTAAAAACGCTTCCAAAAAGCCCTGGATTGCGCCTAAGGTAAAGGTACACTTGCGATTGGAACCCACTGATTCCCCCGCAGAGCAAACCGTTTCACGGGTATAGACTTTATAGACATCTCCGTCCTGTTCGATCTTGTCAATAATACATAAGCGGGTGCCTCCAGTGCCTAAGACATCACTAACCTTACCCGTGACATCTTCCAGAGAGATTGTTTCTGCACTGTTAACCAAACCGAGTTCTTCAGCTAACTTTTTGCCCCGTTGACGACCAGCAGAAATCAAGGCAATTGCCGCTGCTTTTTCACCGAGAGCTTCTTCTACACCAACAACGACAGCTTTGAAGCAGACAATGCTGCTAAAATCTCCAAGTTCTTGACGTAAAGGATTCAACGTAACTGACATAGGATTAACCTTTTTGAGTTGTGTTTAGGTTCTGAATGAACAGCTAAGCTTCCAAGAGTTTTATTGGTTCAGTAGAAGAAGCGTCCGATTTACATTGAGCCTGCACCTGTTGCGATCAAGCGCCGGAACAAACCTTCAGTCCAGCCTGTTTCTTTGAGTACAGCTGCAGAAGAAACTTCAACGTAGGCTTGCTCAATAAACGCTAAATCGATCATGCAAATCCGACCGAGGGCATCCCGCAATTCTTCAGGTTTCCCATCTTTTTTTGTGCGTTTGCCAACTTCATTAACTACTGTTGCCATTGCTGGGACAACATGTTGAGGACCAATGCCAATTTGCACATGCACTAGACCAATACGCCAACGGCGATCGGCATAACCATTGCCCCAGTTATCCATCCCGGTAAACATTTCGTGAAACCATTGAATAAAGGTTTCACGTAAACGATGTATACGTCCTTCTTTCGCACTCATAATGGCATCCATTTCTGCATCACGACCTAAGTAGGCATAGAAATGATCAGCCATTTCTGAAGCAATTTCTTGACCCCAACTTTGGTGAGACATCAGAAGCGCTTTATCGGCTTCTGTAAAGGAAACACGCTTTTCCATCGTGGTCATAAATGTATGGGGTTCTAATGTCATGTCTTGCTCCGGTTACTTTTAGTTTGACTTTGCTTTTCTTCTTCAGTTTTAGCAAGTTTACAGAGAGTTGTCTGTACTTATTTGTAAGCTTAATTACCTAATTTGCGTGTAGCTTTGATGAATTTTATCTTTTGCTTTACGTGAATTTTGTACTTAAAAAATAGCTACAAATTCCATTCAATAAAAGCCTGTTTTTTCACCTTCTATCCGTTTTATTAGGCGTAGCAGTTACAGATGCTCACTATAAGCCTTGTTACTAACTCATTCAGATGTTGTTGGCTAAATCCGGATAGTTTTCTTGGCTAATTTGCTATTTACATCAAGATTATTTGACTTTACTTTTTCGAGACTATAATAAGTTTTGAGGGCAACTTACTTTTATTGGATTTATAACTAAAACAACACTTAGATTGTTTTTGGAACTAGATTCAGTAGCTTAATAAAAAGTAAAATAGTTCAAGCTTTATAGGTTTGCTTCAACAGATGAGAAGTGTTTCTGACATTATCCTTCTCACTAACAAGATTAGTAAACACTCTTGTTGATTAAGGGAGCTAAAATACACGGCAGATAAGAACCTATCCGAAAAGCCTATGCACACTGGGTGAACATCGGTGTACCCTCTCTAGGGAATTGGAAGCCGTTATCGCATCTATATCTAGAGTTTCAAATCTTGAAAACGCGCTTTTCGGATAGGTTCTTAATAATTCATCACACTAATGGTGATGACTGAAGAGGCAGAAAGAACATAGCAGCAGTTCGGTTCACTTATTCGCCCTGAGATAGAAGTTGTGTCGCATCCTATCTTCAGGATTTCAGTCCTAAACTTGTATGTACTCTACAAAGTACCCACGCCCCTAGTAACCAGACGCTTGAATAACCCTTCTGTCCAACCCGTTTCTTTGAGTACGGCTGCCGCAGATACTTCAACGTAGGCTTGCTCAATAAATGCTAAATCAATCATACAAATTCGACTCAGCGCCTCCCTTAATTCTTCAGGTTTTCCATCAGCTATTACTCGTTTGCCAACTTCCTGAACCACTGCCGCCATTGCTGGGACAACATGTTGAGGTCCGATGCCAATCTGCACATGCACTAGACCAATGCGCCAACGGCGTTCTGCATAAGCAGTCCTCCAGTCATCCATTCCCGTAAACATTTCCTGGAACCATTGGATAAAGGTTTGATGGAGATGATGCATCCGTCCTTCTTTCGCTTTTAAAATAGTAGCCATTTCTGCATCACGTCCCAAGTAGGTATAAAAATGATCAGCCATTTCTGAGGCAATTTCTTGACTCCATTTGGCTTGGGATTTCAGCATTGTTTTATCAGCCTCTGTAAAACCAACACGCTGTTCAATCTTGGTCATAAAGGCTGTAGCATCTAAAGCCATAATTATTTCCTTTTTATGAAGAATACAGGTTGAATCTTTCCTTTTTATTTCTAGCAAGCTTTAATAGCTATGTCTGTAGATAAAGTGAGTTTATATACTTAAATCAGTCTGTATTCTTTATAAACTTTGGCTAAAAAATTTATTTCAGCTCAGCACTTTTAAAACATCTGTGTTATTTATGTTGTTATTAACCTAAAAAACTTGTTTACCAGGCTAGAGAAGTGATTTTAGCTCACAGAGGCTTTACCCTCTAAGCCTTTCTCGGTTTTACTACTCGAATCAGGATAGTTTCTCTATTTAGTTATTCCTGTAATTTCATAGCTTGTTCAGCATTGATAACAGTTTGTTCTTTTAGTTATAGTTTTGTAACCACAAACAACCAATTCGTTGTTTATATAAATGAATTAGGTCGTTTAGGAAAAGGTAGTAAGCTTGTATTTTTGTATTATATATGTTTGTTAAAAGAAGTCTTAAAGAGGGAACAACGGAATACATGACTAATCGACTGCGCTTTTTGTAGAGAGCAATATTTTTTCTGTTAGGGTAGATAAAAAAATTGCTCTCCAAGTAATAGAAGAGCAAAACTAGACTTTTTTATGTAGCGAAAGTATATTAGGTAAGTGTGAAGAATTTGTGAAGCTGAACACTCTCTTCTTTTTAATCAAAAGCTGTGATATTCGCTTTCTCTTTTTAGAGAAAATTAGCCATATAGCGGCTTATAAAACAACGGCTTCTGCTGTAGTTTCATAGTCAATATTTAGCCCTCTGCTTTGCATTGTTGCTTCAAATAATGCTGTAGAAAGGACTTGCTCGACTGGCCAGACACCTGGTTTACTAAGCTTTCCGTTGAGCATGAGTTCTGCAAGACTACCCGTTCCTGCGCCAGCAGCTACGGCTGTATTTTCATGCACCAAGGTTGAGCAAACACAGGCAGGCTTACCCTCTTTGTAACCCTTAACTTCTGAGCGAATGGCAACACCAATACCGCTGATGCGATCGCTTACATCTGTCATCCGGTGGCTAACATGAGATAAAAATTCAATACCACCTGGATTTTTTAGCCAAGATGGTGGAAAGACATGAGCCGCAATCCAGGTAAGGTGATTATAAAAATCCGGAACAGACCCGAACTTGGTAATAACCGTTTTCACAGGGAACGAGTCAACCAAGGTAAAGGCTTCTGGCATATCAAACCAGTAAACACCCGCCTTGCCATAAGGAGCGGGGAATTCAATTTTTTCGCGCTGGCTATACGGCTTTACCTCCTGCCACTGACCATCAATCCAAGCCTCAAATGGCTCTTGTAAACCCAAGAACGTCGTCCGCATCACAGTAATACCAGCACCGCCGGAACCTGCCACTAGATAGCTCAAATGAATTCGTTCTGCTTCATCTAGCTGTTCGACATCGTGGCGCACCATGCTGTTGGAGACACCGGGAAAAATTCCAGAATTGACAATTGCTGTCACGCCTTTTTGGGCTGCTGCCTCACGGCAAGCTATGGCTTTACGGGTAAAGGCACGGTTATCACTGACATCCAGGTAGCTAACGCCTTGCTCAATGCAAGTTTTGAGAACACTAGCATCTCGGTAGACAAAAGGGCCTGCACAGTGAATCACCAAGTCGTGAGATGCGATCGCCTTTGTTAACCCCTCCTGATCTGCCAAATCCAAAGCGAGAAACTGCACTTGTGGCTGTCCCTTCTGCCTCGCCGTCACTTCAGGCGAAGTTGGACGTCCAGTAACCGTAATCTTCGCTTCTGTATGGGCAACTAGGTCTTGCGCCACACTGCTACCGATTCGCCCTCGTCCTCCAAGAATTAAAACCTGCTGGTCTGCCATTGCACCTGCATCAGTAACATCCTTTCTCATTTCATCATCTTTGAGGCACTCTAATCATCGGTAGCCAGGATGACACTTTCACTCTACTTAAGTATGATTTCAGTTTCCAATGACCATGAACTATCAACCCTGAGTCATGAACCCTTATGACTAGTGCAAGAAGGCAGGAGACAGGAGGCGAGATCGCACCAGCCTTTCGCTAATTTGATAGCAGTAAGTTAAGCCAGTAGCCCTTAAAAGCGTTCTACGTCCTTAAATTGCTCTAGCTTCTGAGCATTTGCCGCTTCGCCACAAGTGCGAGGGGTGGGGAAAATCTTCCCCGGATTGGCTAAACCTTTGGGATTAAAGACTTGGCGCACCCATTGCATCGTCTCTAAATCTGCCTCTGTAAACATATCTGGCATGAAGCATTTTTTATCCGAACCAATACCATGTTCCCCGGAGATGCTACCGCCTACTTTCACGCAGAGTTTGAGAATTTCTCCCCCTAATTCCTCCACCTCTTCTAAGGCACCAGGCACGGAATTATCGTAAAGAATCAGTGGGTGCAGGTTGCCATCACCAGCATGAAACACATTAGCGATCGCATAGCCATATTTCTCGCTTAACTCCTCAATTTCTTTGAGAACACCGACTAGCTGAGTGCGAGGAATGACACCATCTTGCACGAAATAATCAGGACTCATATGTCCTGCTGCGGCAAAGGCAGCTTTGCGACCTTTCCATAATTTCAGTCGTGTTTCTGGGTCACTAGCCGTTGTGATATTACGTGCCCCATTCTTTTTGCAGAGTTCAGCAACACGGTATTTAGCGGTTGCCACTTCCACTTCTAACCCATCGAGTTCAACTAACAGGATGGAACCCGCATCTCTGGGATAACAACCTGTAGCAACCACATCTTCCACAGCATTGATGCTGAGATTATCCATCATCTCCATCCCTGCTGGAATAATCCCGGCACTGATGATATCGGCAACAGCAGCACCCGCTTCTTCAATAGTGTTGAAGTCTGCCAGAAGAACACAAATTGATTCAGGAGTCTTGAGAATTCTTAGAGTAATTTCTGTAGCAATTCCTAAAGTCCCTTCGGAACCGACAAATACCCCCGTCAGGTCGTAGCCTGGTTGTTCTGGTACTGACCCCCCAACATCAACAATTGAGCCGTCAGGAAGTACCAGTTTTAATCCCATAACATGGTTAGTAGTAACACCGTATTTCAGGCAATGAACACCACCAGAATTCTCAGCAACGTTGCCACCAATTGAGCAAATAATTTGGCTAGAAGGGTCTGGCGCATAGTAAAAACCAGCACCACTGACAGCTTGTGTGACCCAGTTGTTGATGATACCGGGTTGCACAACGATTCGCTGGTTTTCTAAGTCAATATCGAGAATTCGCTTCATCAAAGCGGTAACAATCAACACGCAATCTTCTACTGGCAGCGCCCCACCTGATAATCCTGTCCCAGCACCTCTAGCGACCCAAGGAATTTGGTTCTGGTCGCATATCTTCACTACTGCTGCCACTTGTTCCGTTGTTCGGGGTAGCACCACCAACGCAGGACGCTGACGATAACTGGCTAGACCATCACATTCATAAGTCAGCAATTCTTCACGGCGGCGAACCACACCATTTTTTCCAACCACAGCTTCAAATTGCTTGATGACTGGTTGCCAATTCCGTTTCGTATCGTGGGCAAGCATAGGTGGCACAAGTAAAGGTAGTTGCAATCCTATGATTGCACGATCACGAAGTCATTCGCCAAAAAGCGATTAGGTCTTAGGAAGTAACCCTACCATCTACTACCTCATGAAGGAGGTTAAGTACTCCGTCAACTTTTAGGGAAAGCTCTATTCCTACCATTGTTGTCAGAGAAAAATTTAATCAACGATGAGCCTCAAATTTCACCGCTTACATCTTTCTCAATAATTTTTTTCCAAAGCAAATAACCTTGTCCATTCAAATGTACACCATCTATTGTGTATTGAGAATTGAGTTCCTTATTTATATCTAGAAATGCAGAAAATAAATCAATATATTGATATGAGAATTCTTTGGTTAGCTCTCTCAGTCTGACATTCAATTCGACAACCTTATCATTAACATCATTTCTTTGGAATTTTTGATAATTGACTGGCAAAACACTTTGAATAAATACTTGTGTATTGGGTAGGCTCTCCTTCACCTTTCTTAAAATAAGATGGTAGTTTTCTACAATGTCTAATACTTGTATACCTTGATTTAAATCATTAATTCCAATAAGAATAAAAAGCTTTTTTGGTTGATGTTCAATAATGTTGTCGATCCGGTTTAAAACTCCCTCTGTTGTATCTCCACAAATCCCTCTATTTTTAATTAGATCATTTTTCAGCAACTCTGCCCACTCACATAAATCTGTGAGACTATCTCCTAAAAATATTATTCCTGATTCTGATTTAGGCAAAGCCCGAAAGTGGCTTGTCTTGTCTTGATAAAAAGGATTGTCATACATAGCAGTTAGTCTAGCCCTCTCACTCGTTAGGAAAGAAAGTTTGTGCAATATATAGGAAAGTCCGCCTCTTCTCGCAACAAAAAGACTTCCCATTCCTAAAAATAATATATTAATTAAGCACGAAAGTAATAAAGTAAATTTAATTGCCTCATTTATTGTTACTAAGTTATGCATATCTAAGTTGCCATATAGCTTAACCATTTTAATCGTCAGCGATTAGTCCTGAGGCAGCGAACACAACAAGTCCTATTAAGTGACATTCACACATGCTACTAATGAAGTTAGGGGCAGAGAGCCAATTCTCTCGGTTCCTTTACTACTGTAGTTGCTCTGGTATAACGAGATACAATTTAATCTCAGAGTGTGCCACAGCCCGTATAAAGTTTTCAATCAAGCGAAAAATGTCTCCTCTCAAGTGGGGCGCGATCGCTTTGTATATAAGTTTTCACTTTTTGTCAGTCGTCAGGGGCTAGTGGTCACTGATTAGCAGCCAGTAGCCACGGATAAAGGTAACTAGACGAGTAAATTTAGTAATTTAGTCAGCCAAAAGATTGACAGGGTTCAGTGCTTGGATTTTGCGACTCTCAACCTTAAGTATTAGCCAAAATTCTTGGTTCCATAAGAAATTACCCCTCCGGGTACTGATAGGTTTTACAGGTAATAGTACAGAGTATTAGATATAGCAGCTCCATATAAAAAGCATTAGAAATTTATAGAGCTGCTTAGCCCCTACTTAGCTTTTTCTTATTTAAGATAAGGAAGCAAAAGTTATTTCTTTTCATTCAATCAGTATTTACTAGGAATGTCTTTGTGATGGTCAAGGGCAGATTTGGCATATTCTTTAACTAGTAACTCTAGCAAAGACACACCATTTTTTGCCAGCGAAACCCTGCCAGAAACTATCTTATTGAGCAACTACTTGATCCAAAAAGAGGATGAATTGATGAGTATGATTTGGAAAAACAATCAGTCTAACGCTTTTCCTAACGTAGCCACAGCTTCTGGAGTGAGCTTACAGTCCCTTCAACGCAATGCATTACCCAAGTTCTCATTGAATTTAGTGCGATCGCTACGTCAATGGCTTGACAAAATCGAGGTTCATGACCCTGAATTTGCTCGATTTCTCTCTAATCTAATACCATCCCAGTGTCCATTTGAGCGCGACATTATATTCCTGGGTCGTAAGCTAGGGCATATTCCCCCTCTATGCAAGCTGAACCCGTTTTATGAGCAACTTGTCGCCTTACGGTTTCGTGCTATTTGTTTCCTTGCTGATCAATGTGGCGAGGATATTCAGCCTTACTGCTCTTAATTCTTCTAATATTCGACTCAGCAACTAAGAAATCTCAATTGTTAGGTGTCTCGGAGAATTTCATCAAAGCTTCATCCGTACTTTCAGGTTTCTTGTTTGTAGCTTTACCAAATTGCTTGTTAACCTTCCTATCGTTGTAAGTAGAAACGACTCAAGACAACTCAGCAGCAACGTGATACCTAAGCGCTGCTACTTCAACAAACTAATTCCTTGGTGTAGAGGTGTAGACAATGCTCAAAACCAACACTCAAAGTCCTATGCTTCCCAGTTCAGCCGTAGCTCATCAAAATCCTAGCTCAGCAAAGAAGCATCTACTACCCAAGAATCATCCTGATTTACTACAACCTGTGCGTCAATGGCTTGATGCAATAGAAGTCAACGATAGACAGCTAGCTCGATTTCTCTCAAAAGTGATTCCAGCTCAATGTCCATTTGAGCGTGATATTAAATTATTTGGCTACTTAGTGGTACACATTCCACCGCTATGTAAGCTTAATCCTCTTTACGATCAGTTTGTTGGTCTGCGTTTTCGTGCTCTTTGTTATTTAGTTGATCAGTGTGGTGAGGATATCCAATCCTACGCTTAGAAGCCTTAGAAAATCTATTCCTCACTAATGTTAAGCCAAGACCTAATGGCTGATATGACTTTGTACATTCAGGCAAACTAAGATTCAGGAGAGAATACGAGTCAAACATACCTCTCCTGAAGTTCTTGCTATCTAGTGCAGCATGGCGGAAATAACTATGCAGTTAAAAAAGGTTGAAAACCTTACTTTACAAGTTTTCTTCCTTCTGCCCTCTTGCACTAGTGACTGATTCAACAGATTTGAAAGAAACAATTCTGATGCTCTCAAGTGACTGCGAGTAAGCAACCGAATACAGATAGATTAGTGGCTGATAATTTACCAGACGCTTTTCATGCTTTAATAAATTGCTATCTCTCCCATAGCCAACAAAGGCGCTGTCAACCGATGTAGCTTATGGGGCTTGTAAGCCTAAGTCAGTTCTCTGTCTTACGCATTACTAACGCCGCCTAACCTAAAACATCACCTACTGAACCGACTCAGGAAGCCAACTCGGAAACAGGACTGACTTTAACCCCATCCCAGGTCTAAACTCCAAGACCCTAAAGCACCAGAATCACCAGCAGAGTAATCGTTGATTAGGAGCCGCCAGGTACCTGTTGCGGGCAGACCACGAAAGGCTGAGAAAGACTGGAGGGAAGCATACTTGCCACTGGGGATGACAACATTCTCCGATGCTGCTGTCTCAAAGTTGTTGATAAAGTGGTCGTTGAAGCTATAGTTGCCATTTAAATCGCTGCTATAACCACTGGAAGAGAAGTGGGGTTGACCAGGGCGTCGGAACAACTCAACGACAGTCTCCGATTCAACATGACGTAAGCGCACAACGACATCACCCACCCAGGTGTGGACAAGGTTTTTCAGCGTGACAGTCACGTCTGTAATCTCGAAGTTTTCCGTAACAATAATGTCATCCTGAAAGCTACCGCTGCCATCGGGAATATCACCACCATTGCCAACGAAGGTTGAGGCGTGAGCTTGGGTAGTGGTAGGAATCTCAAGTTCGATGGTGGCGGTTGATGTATTCGGGATGATCTGAGACATAAGCTATTCGCTCCAAAAACGAAAGGTTGACAATGGTAGTGAACTTCAGGGGCGATAATCCTGACGGGATAGTGTGCAATGCGAAATTAATTTGTTAAGAAAATTTGCGGTTTCTTGCCATAGTCTTAAGAGATGCAGCCAAAAGTTTTAATTAATTTCGCAATCCTACAAAATTTTCACTTAACTAATAATTACACCCCTTTAGAAATATATCTAGTCCCTAAACGTGCCTTTACTAAAAAAAAATATTTAATTATCGTATTACTCTGTACTTAATTCTCTGAAGTCCTTATCCCTAAGGCTTTAAAGCCGATTTAGTATTAAAATTTAAATGATTTTATATGAACTTCTAGTAAAGATAACCTTGAGTAATATTTGAATTATTTAAAATACAAACTACCTGAAATAGTAAATATTTCAGGTTAATAGCTTTCTCTCACTTTTAAATAATTGCTAATAAAAAAGCAGAAATAAAATGACAGAAAACTGATTTATGTTTTTTTACTTTCAGTCCACATCCTGCCTAGTTAGTGGTTCATCTCCAAAATGAGTAGTCCCTAAGAACCCAACGCAAATTGGTGACGGAAACTTTTGGGTTACAAGCCGATTAAGGCAGAATATGGGCAGGAGCAAGAGAACTGCTATCACCAGCCCACTGCTTTTATGGGGTAAACCTCATGCCGTCATACAGCGTATGACGTGTATTACATACTAGGTATAGTATTGCAATCAGTTGTTGTTTTTTCTTAAGATTTATTGCGCTATACCCGAAGCATTTTGTAATGTAATATCGAATCTGAGTTAGCTACTCCCTTTTTCGGCAACCTATAAAACTATGTAGAGACGTTCCGGCAGGTCGGCGTTCGCGTTAGCGTAGCGGTGCGTCAGCACTAGCGAGGCGCTAGCCTAGCCGTACCCGTTCCCCGTTGGCGCAGCCTTCTCCAAAGGAGTAGGGGTTGCCGAAGGTTAGGGTACGTCTCTACGACTAGAACCCAAAAAGGGCTATAGAATCAGATTTGGTATAACCAGTAAAAAAGCACCCATATAGGGTGCCCTCATACAACAAACATCTCCAGAAATTAAACTAAGCCCAAGTGGGAAAAGGACTTCCGCTCAATTTTTGGAGATGTCTAGTCAAAGTTGAGATTGTACCTAATCGTTCCCTAATGAGGCAACGATTAATCAGCTGTTGCGAGTTCCGTACTGCCGCGACTGCGACGACGTGTCACAGTGTTGAAGAGCATCTGACCGATCGCTTTGATCAGGTTGCCTTCTAGTTCCTGAAATAGCTTCATATTCATGCCGAACGTCGCATTCGCTTCGTCTACAATCTGATCCGCTGTTACTTCATCAATCGGTAGCCCATCCAAGACTTCGCGGTAGTTGCGCTTGAACGCCTTCTCGTCAGGAATGTCGTTGAATTCATAGAAAGCAGTTCCCTGCCCTTCTGATAAATTCATCCCTTGTTGGGCAATCTTTTTAAGAATTTGTCCACCTGATAAATCACCGATGTAGCGTGTGTAGGAATGGGCAATCAACAGTTCTGGTTTTGAAGCCGATATTTCTCGAATGCGCTGCACGTAAGATTTAGTCGCTGCCGAAGGAGTCAGTTGCTCACGCCAGTTAGAACCGTAGTAGTAGTACAAGTCCTGCTCCAGGGACTTTTTCCGGTTTAACTCTTGGAAGTAGATTTTTGAGACAATAGGATGTGAATGGTGGCGTTCCATCTCTTCTTCCATTGCCGAGTAGACGAAGTAGAGGTTCGATACCAGCTTCCGGTATGAGGTTTTCTCAACAACACCTTTTAAAAAGCATTTGATAAACCCAACATTCTCTGCCATCGTGTGAGCTTTTTTGGTGCCCTCACGCAACTTGGTGGCTAAATTGCTACTCATGTATGAAGTTTCCTATCCCTTAAAGTTGATGGCTAGTGTATTGTTGCTTACAAAAGGGCGAAATACTGCCCAAAATGTTAGGTTAAACTGATTTGATGAGAAATGCCGTTAAGAATTTTTACGAAAAGGCACTCTCTAGGGAGTGCCTTTGTTGCTAAACAGCAATTTTAGAAGAAGCTTGGTTGATGGCGGATTAGGTTGAGGTATTCCTCACGAGTTTTTTGGTCGTCCTGAAAAACACCAACCATCGCACTGGTTACTGTCCAGGAACCGGGTTTTTGCACACCCCGCATTGCCATGCACATGTGAATACCTTCCATCACGACAGCAACGCCTTTGGGTTCCAAGATCGTTTGAATGGATTCGGCAATCTGGCGGGTTAAGCGTTCCTGTACTTGCAGCCGTCGTGCATACATTTCGACAACACGAGCAAGCTTACTTAGTCCTACAACTTTTTCGTTAGGGATATAGGCGACGTGAGCCTTGCCCATGAAGGGTAGCATGTGGTGTTCACACAGGCTAAAGAAATTGATATCCCGGACAAGAACCATTTCATTATGACCTTCATCAAAGATCGCCCCATTCACCAAGTCTTCCAGGGACTGATTGTAGCCACTTGTCAGGAATCGCATTGCCTCTGCCACTCGCTTGGGAGTCTTGAGAAGTCCCTCCCGTTCTGGATCTTCACCTACGCCCAAAAGTAGTGTCCGCACTGCGCCCATCATTTCCTCGTGCAGTTCTTCTGAGGGAGGTTGTATGTTGGGTTCCCGACCATTCTGGGTGTTGCGATCGGGTCGTGTCTCGACGCGAGTGGTTGCACTTGTACTATCGGGCGTGGAAGTAGAGTCAGAACTGTTAGAGCCGTTAGAAGAAGCAATACTCATAATTAGCGTGATTAAAGTTTGTTACAAGGATGAGTGTGAATTTTGTTGTTCGTTGTTGGTTGTTCACAACGAACTAGCCAGAGAATTACTCTCTTTAGAGACTCCCAGCACTTGGCATCAAAGTCAGTGACTCGATGACGGCTTGCTCTGGCAACAGAGCGGTGTGAAGAATTGATTGAGCAACAATTTCTGGGGTCAACATCGCTGAGCGATTTAAGTCAACTTGAACCGTGTCTGTATCCCATAGTGAAGTATTAACGGCACCAGGGGAGATGGTAACAACACGAATACCGCGATCGCGTTCTTCTGCTGCTAAGGTTTTGGATAAAGCAATCAACCCAGCTTTGCTGACATTGTAGGCGCCCCAGGCTGGAAAGGGTTGCAGACCAGCGATTGAGGCAACGTTGATGATCATTCCTCGCTGTTGCTCACGCATCATTGGTAAAACACCCAAAATGCACTGAAAGACACTCGTGAGGTTGAGGTTCATTACGTGCTGCCAGTCCGATAGAGGTGTCTGGTCTAGGGCGTTGGTATAACCAATACCAGCATTGTTGACCAGAATATCAATCGGAGCGAAATCTGTTGCGATCGCACTAATTCCTGATTGAACCTGCTCAACTTTCGCAAGATCCAAGGCATAAGCCTTAGCTTTCACCCCAGCTTCCCGTGCCTCTGTAGCCACTGCCTCTAACTTGTCTTGGGAACGACTGACTAAAGCAACATCAATCCCTGCCTTAGCAAATGCCAATGCTGTCGCTTTGCCAATACCACTACTAGCCCCAGTAATCAGAGCACGTCGTTCAATTGGAGAAGTCATGAAATTTTTCAGTACTCTCTAACTAGATGCTTTCATAGAACTCTGTATAATTACTTAGCGCTCCTTGAGGAGCTGCTCACATTTGCCTACTAAGACCCTTTTAGTCTGTCCTTTGAACAAGTAGGCAGCAATCTGTGGACAAAATTGAACACAATAAAATTTCTCCAGGCTTTGTAGGTGCTTGAAACATGAGATCTTCCTTAATCTGGTAGGTCAAGCGCCAAATGCACCACAAGGCTTTGATTTAGCTGAAATTAGGTGACAAATTGACTATCTCCCTCAAATGGGAAGATGTAAAAATTTGTTACCTATGAAATTATATCACTTTGGAGAGTTGACAGTTGAAAAGCCACTGAGTGACAGCAAGGTTATAGGAAAACCTATGGCTACTGTGACTTTAAGCTTCAGCTATAAAATACGCAGGATGTTACTAACATCTGCTTGTCACTTTAAGTAGAAGGTTCGAGGAACACGCCAATTCTGCGAAACTTTTGATAACGTAGCTCCCGACGCTGTTGAGCTGTTAGTTGAGTTAGGCTTTCCAGATTTTGCAACAGTGCCTCTTTCAGGATAGATGCTGTTCCTAGAGGGTCAGAGTGGGCACCTCCTACAGGTTCTGGCAACAGTTGGTCAAGAATTCCCAAGTCTTTGAGGTCTTCAGCCGTAATTTTTAATGCCGCTGCTGCCTGTGGCGCTTTAGCGGCATCTCTCCAAAGGATTGCCGCACAAGCTTCCGGTGTCGCCACGGTGTAAACGGAGTGTTCAAACATTAATAACCGATCGCCAACCCCAATCCCCAAAGCCCCACCGGAACCGCCTTCACCAATTACTGTACAGATAATCGGCACATCCAGCCGAAACATCTCTCGGAGATTGTAAGCGATCGCTTCTCCCTGACCCAATTCTTCTGCTTTGACACCCGCCCAAGCTCCCGGCGTGTCAATAAACGTCAAAATCGGCATACCAAAGCGGTTGGCATGTTCCATCAGCCGCATCGCCTTACGGTACCCACCGGGAGCAGCTTGTCCAAAGTTCCGAGCAATATTGTCCTTGGTATCCCGTCCTTTTTGGTGACCTAAGATGACCACAGGACGCCCCCCCACACGCCCAACACCACCAACTAATGCCGGGTCATCACTCCCACCGCGATCGCCATGCAGCTCCATCCATTCATCACTAATCGCCTGAATATAATCCAGCGTACTCGGACGCTTGGGGTGACGTGCTAGCTGTAGCCGTTGCCCTGGTGATAAACCGCTGAAAATCTCCTGACGCAATTGCACCGCACGCTCCTCCAGTTGGCGGATTTTGTCAGAGACATCGACGTTATTTTCCTCAGCAAGTTCACGAATCTGGTTAATTCGTGTCTCTAATTCAGAAAGCGGCTTTTCAAAGTCGAGCAGAAAGGTTCTGTGTTCTGTGGTCATTTGTCAGTTGCCAGTTGTTAATTGTCAGTTGTCAGTTGTCAGTTGTCGTTAACCCTAGACAAAGGACAACCGACAAAACCCTAGTAGCTTAGTAGCGGTCTAAACCCATGTTTGACTGACACCTGTCCGATTAGATCCATCTTTTCTACCGTAATCTGGTTCCGTCCCCAAGAAAAGTTGGTGTACCACTTTTCAAACTCCAGCAGCATCGATTCAGCAAAACAGGCAAATAGCTGACGCCCTGGTACATCCATATTGACAATTTGCATGATTCGCCAGTCAATATCCAGGGAATGCTCCACAATGCCACCGTTGAGGACGTAAATCCCTGGATGCTGAATTTTCGCCGCCATGTTTTTGGGGTAGCCACCATCGATCAACAGACAGGGTTGCTTCAACGTCGAGAAGTCGATTTCAACTCCTTTGGGCATACTGGCAACCCAGACGACAATATCTGCCTGTGGCAGTGCTTCTTCCAAACCCATAATTTTGCCGCGCCCCAGTTCATCTTGCAAGGCTTGTAATCGCTCTTGGTTCCGAGCAATTAGCAGGAGTTCCGCGACATCCGTTCGGGCATCCAGCCAGCGGCACACGGCACTACCGATATCGCCAGTCGCGCCACATACGGCGACGGTTGCCTTAGAGAGTTCAATCCCCAGTTTTTGGGAGGCTTGTTCTACCTGGCGGCAAAGAATGTAAGCCGTGTGGGTGTTGCCCGTAGTAAATTGCTCAAACTGTAGCTTGATGTTGCGAACCTGCTTGCTCTCCTGCAAGTTGAATTCTTCAAAAATAATTGAGGAGAAGCCTCCTAATGCTGTAATGTTGATACCATTCTTTTGAGCATGAGCCATCGCATTCAGGATTTTACGCATTGCCGCTTTGATTCGGCGATTAGCGAGCATCTCTGGAAGAAAGCAAGATTCGACATACCGACCTTCAATTTTCTGACCGGTAAGGCTTGTGACCTTAATTGTGTCAACGATTTGGGGCGGCGCACTGCACCAAAAGTCCAGACCTTGATCGGCATACTCTGGGTAGCCTAGCTCTTTAGCGACGGCTTGGGCGTGTTCCAAACTGGTAAGGTGACCGATGAGACCAAACATGAATTGCTCGCTTTTTAGACCTGTAATCAGGCGGAAATGGGGTTAAGGGGAAGAAATAGCCAGGGACTCTACAAAATATTACAAAAAATTGCCGCTGACAAGAGCGGCAAGCCGAAAAAGAGTATAGGTAATCTCTTGTCAATTTTAGATAAATTATGAGTCAAAGAAGACTTAGGCTCCGAGATATCACTACCCCCTTCTAGGGGAGTGACAAGCGCATGGCTTTATGCTAGGCGGCGGTTAAACCATAGGCAGACATCCGCATGATGTCACGGGTAGTAAAGCCAATGTTGCTCAGGGCTTCGCCGTAGGCAATCATGAAGTCTTCAACGAGTGCTTCTTTTTCCATTGCCAGGATACGAGCATCGTCTTCAACTTGGTTGAGCATCCGCCAAACAATCGGCAGGTTCTCGCGATTGGCAGCTTCAAGTTCGGCTTTGGACTCTTCAAAATGGTCTTTGAGCCAAACTTCACCAAAGTTGAGGTGCATATACTCGTCTTTAACGACGCCTTCCGTGATTTTCTTAGCGAAGGCGTCAGCGACGGGGATATAGATATTGTAGGCTGCGATCGCAAAACACTCAATAATGAGTGATTGAATCAGCAAGCAAGTAACCACATTGCCAGTTGCGGCTGCCTTCTGGAAGTTTCCGTGCAAATCACCAAAGTACTTGTGAGCAAATTCCATATCTGGCGTTACGCCCAGGTTCCGCCCACAGGCTTGAAAGCCCTTCATGTGGCGGTTTTCCATTTTTGAGAGGCGAATGAGTTCCTCTTTTTGGTCTGCTAGAAGTTCAGCTAGTTGAATGTAGTTGTCGTGAGCCTCTTGTTCACCCTCAATTACAATCGCGTTGATGCGGCTGTAGGCGACTTTATAAATTTCACTTTGGAAATCAAGCTCAGAACTGACTTCAAGCTGCTGCATAAGTTGATTGTTTCCTGTTTGCATGAGTTAGGCTGCGAAAAAATTGCTTGACCCGGTAGCTTGGGAGCAGGGGTCAAAAACGTTAATTTGGACATAACCAGCCATGTTATACGTTGCTGGTCATTATTCAATGGTGCCTGAAAATATTTCATCTGTATATTAAAAGCATAAAGTCAAATCCGTATAAATGCCTAAATCAACTAAAAAAAAACAGGGATTGCCTCTTTGGACGTTGCTGATTATGGTTTTACTCGTAACGGGTGCAGTGGTGGTACTACTGCCCTTAGTTATAGTGTTCCTTACCTCCTTGGCCCCTGCCACAGCAACAGGTGGAACCGTTTTACCCAAGACTATAACGTGGGAGAACTATCAGGAGGCTTGGCAACGGGGCAAATTTCTTTTGGCGTTCGCTAACTCAACCTTGGTAGCACTGGTAGTCACAGGATGTCAGATTATCACCTCGGCATTGGCAGGTTATGCACTCGCCAGACTCAAATTTCGAGGGCGTCAAGCATTGTTGCTGATTGTTCTCACAACTTTAGTGATTCCCTTTCAGATCTTAGTCGTGCCGATTTTTCTGATACTGAAGTGGGGACACTTAGTCAATACCTATGGTGCTTTGATTTTGCCAACGGCAGCAAATGGTTTTGGCATTTTTCTGCTACGACAGTATTTCCTTACGGTACCAGTGGAGTTGGAAGAGGCGGCGGCACTGGATGGGGCAAACCGCTTGCAAATCCTCTTGCGTGTAATGCTGCCGTTGTCTCGGCCTGCTTTGGTAACGCTGTTCCTATTTACATTTATTGCCGAGTGGAATGATTTATTTAAACCACTGGTTTTTACGACAAAACCGGAGTTGAGGACAGTACAACTGGCTTTGGCAGAATTTCAGGAGCAGTTTACAAACAATTGGTCTTTACTGATGGCTGCTGTGGTGATAGCGACAGTGCCTGTGGTGGTAGTGTTTCTTTTCGGTCAGCGGCAGTTTGTTCAAGGAATTGCAGCAACGGGAATTAAGAATTAATTTTGACCACAAGCGATCGCTATGCCTTACTCAATGTAGGATAAAAATCTTTATCCCTCTTACTCACCTCTGACCTATTTTAAAGACAGGATAAAGTTTAGTAGACATCAGGAACGATTTAGCAGGGTTCCCGACTTTATGTTGATATAGGGAATCATTTGTTACTCATTCAGAAAACATCCAGACAATCCCAATTCCAGATTGCATCCCTTTCACAGAGGGCTGCCTCCATTGGACAAGTGACGAATTACCCCACAGTTGTTTTTACTGAATTTTGGTCAACAACGAATTCTGAACCCTAACTCAGAATGTCATATAGGTTGACAAGAATGCACGATTATGGATTAGAAAACTTAGTCCCTTAGATTAACTTTTACTTTCTACTGTGCTTTAAGGCTTGATAGCAAAGTAACAGCATCAGGGAAAGATAATTTACAACCTTACCCGACTTAGTAGCGAGGCGACATGAGCAATGGAAAGACCCCAGCACAGCATAACAGACCTTTTAAACTGTCGATTATTACGCAGTTTTATCCTCCTGACTATGCTGCGACAGGGCAGTTAATTGAAGAACTAGCTATTCAATTGGGACAGCTTGGTCTTCCAGTTCAAGTCTTTACAGGACAGCCCAGTTATGCTTTCCAAAAAAAGTCAGCGCCAGCGATTGAGCATTCAGGTCAGGTTGTGGTTAAGCGATCGCGTGCGACTCGAATTTGGTCGAAGCGAATTCGTGGCAAAGCTCTAAACGGGCTGTTGTTTTGTGTGCGATCGGGACTTTATTTACTAAAAACTGGCAGTCGTGGAGACGTTTTACTAGTCACAAGCGCTCCCCCTTTCCTTCCAGTCCTAGGCTACTTGGTCAATAAGGTTTTTGGACTTCCCTACGTTTGCCTTCTCTACGATTTGTATCCTGATGTCGCTGTTGAGCTAAACGTCATTTCTCGTCACCATTGGTTAGTTCGACTTTGGGATGCTCTAAACTGCCGTATTTGGCAGCAGGCGCAACAAGTCATCGTTCTTAGCCCTTCCATGAAAGACCGGGTGGTCGCCAAATGTCCGGAAATTACCGATAAAATTACCGTCATTCATAACTGGGCTGACCCGAATTGGATCGTACCCATAGCTAAACACCAAAACTGGTTTGCAAAAGCCTTCAATCTGGTTGACAGCTTTACTGTCCTGTATTCAGGCAACATGGGTCATTGCCATGATGTAGAGACAATTCTGGAAGCGGTCAAACTCTTACAACAAGAACCAGTTCAGTTTGTCTTTATTGGGAATGGTGCGAAAAATCAATTGTTCCAGGCGCAAGTTCAGCAACTGGGCTTACGAAATTGTCAATTCTTGCCTTACCAAAACAAACAGAACTTACCCTATTCATTGACCGCATGTGATTTGTCTTTAGTTAGCGTTAGTCCTGGTATGGAAGGACTGGTTGCCCCTAGTAAGCTTTATGCCGCTTTGGCAGCAGCGCGTCCTGTTGCTGTCATCTGTGAACAACACTCCTACCTTCGTGCGATTGTAGCTGAAGCCCAGTGCGGTGACGGTTTCTGCAATGGTGATGCAGCAGGGCTTGCAGCTTTTATTCTACGTTTGGCAGCAGATACGCAACTAGTACAGCAAATGGGTTTGGCGGGACGTCGCTATCTCCAGGACAACTTCACTCCTGACTTAATTGCTAAGCAGTATTCCGATCTTTTACGTGACGCTGTTGTAAACGACCTTGACCCCTCTTGTTCTGGAAATGTTGGACAAGTCAAGCGTGAATCTTTTCCAATTCGCAAAGAAACCTGATATCCAGTGCGGTGAGATACTTCATTTTTAAGTAGTCCCTTTTTGAGCGTTGTTCGTTGCAACTGAACTACTGGCTACTGACAACTTACCTAGCCTATAAACAAAGCGATTAACTGGATCGAATTGGACAAAAGTTCCGCTAATATAACGGTAAAAACTTTCGTTCAATGAGAATTTTCCGTGGCAAGCGCAACGGATATAAATTTTATAGCTTGGTTAGCTGTACCCTGATTGTGCTGCTTTTAGGCGTTATTCCGATGCGATTGGCGATCGCATATTATCAAGTACCCTACCCCCAAGTCATCTTTACCCTTGGTGGTGGTATGGAACGAGAACAATTTACCGCTCAATTTGCCAAAGCTCATCCCTCACTAGACATCTGGGTTTCTTCCGGGTACCCTCCCAAAAAGGCGCTTCCTATCTTCCGTGCTGCGGGTATCCCAGACGCACGAGTCAATTTTGACAATCGTGCGCTCGATACAGTGACTAACTTTACTTCCCTCGTCGCTGACTTCAAGCGTCGGAAGATTCAACACCTTTACTTAATCACCTCAGACTTTCATATGCCGAGGGCAAAAGCGATCGCTACTCTCGTTCTGGGTAGCTGGGGTATTGCGTTTACGCCAGTTTCCATTCCCTCACGCCAACCTGTTGAATCCTGGATTCGCATCTTACGTGATGTCGGTCGCACACTACTATGGATGATTACAGGTCGTACAGGTACTAGATTTCACCCCAACCGCTAGTCGATTGGGGATTAGGGCTTATAGCAAGTGAGGCTTGTATCTCACTTGCCATAGGACAAGCTAACAAAACAAATATTTATAGGTTTTTACAAGACTGCTGGTGGCAGTAATTCTCGCTTATCGCCTTGTAAGGCTTTAATTTGCCCATCATCGTCTACATCAACAACAATTGTGTCTCCATTTTTAAGGCGACCATTGAGGATTTCCTCGGTAAGGCAGTCTTCCAACAGGCGTGTGATCGCCCGACGCAGAGGACGCGCTCCGTAACTGGGGTCATAGCCTTGTTCCACCAAGCGGTCTTTAAAGCGTTCAGTGACTTCCAGAGTAATTCCTTGCTCAGTTAAACGGTTGCCTACTTCACCGATAAGGATGGAGGAAATTTGTTTAACTTCATCCTTGGTTAGTTGCCGGAAGACAATGATTTCATCAAGACGGTTGAGAAATTCTGGACGGAAGTAAGCTTTGAGTTCTTCATTGACCAGGGAGCGAATGCATCTGTATTGAGCATCAGCTTGATTTTGAGAAAATTCAAACCCAAGACCACCACCACCTTTTTCAATCACCTTGGAACCGATGTTGGAAGTCATAATCAACAACGTGTTCCTAAAGTCCACAGTGCGACCCTTAGTATCAGTCAAACGACCATCTTCTAGGACTTGCAACAGTAGGTTGAACACATCAGGATGTGCTTTTTCGATTTCGTCAAACAGCACGACTGTATAAGGACGACGGCGGACGGCTTCTGTCAGTTGTCCCCCTTCGTTGTAACCCACAAAGCCGGGAGGGGAACCGATGAGCTTGGATACGGTGTGACGCTCCATGTATTCGGACATATCCAACCGAATCATCGCTGACTCAGACCCGAAGAAGTAAGCCGCCAGTGACTTGGCGAGTTCTGTTTTACCCACCCCTGTCGGGCCAGAGAAAATAAAACTGGCGATTGGACGATTGGGATTACTGATGCCAACGCGGGCGCGACGAACTGCACGGGAAACTGCCTTGACGGCTTCTTCTTGACCGATGAGCCGAGTATGTAGAGTATCTTCCATCTGGAGTAGCTTTTCGGACTCAGACTCGGTCAGTTTACTCACAGGTACTCCTGTCCATGAGGCGACAATGTGAGCGATGTCCTCTTCGTCTACCAGGGGAGTACACTCAGCATCAGTAGGGTTGGAGTTATTGTCTTGAACGAGTGCCCGAATCTCTGTCTGAATTTCTAGTTCGCGAGTACGCATTTCTCCTGCCTTGCTAAACTCTTGCAACGCAATAGCATCTTGTTTAGCAATTAGAACTTGGCTTAGCTCCTTGTTGAGGTTCTTCGCCGGCGATCGCACTTTAGAGTTGAGTATGCGGACGCGGCTTCCTGCTTCATCAATCAGGTCAATGGCTTTGTCGGGCAGAAAGCGGTCTGAGATATAACGATCTGAGAGTTTAGCAGCAGCTTCTAGAGCCAGGTCTGAGATTTTGAGCTTATGGTGCTGTTCGTAGCGATCGCGTAACCCATACAAAATTTCAATGGTTTCCTCAACATTGGGTTCATTGACCATTACCTGTTGGAAACGACGTTCTAATGCTGCATCTCGCTCAATGTACTTGCGGTATTCGTCCAGAGTGGTCGCACCAATACACTGTAGTTCCCCACGCGCTAGGGCAGGCTTAAGCATATTGGCGGCATCAAGTCCGCCTTCCACAGCTCCAGCCCCAACTAAAGTATGAACCTCGTCAATTACCAGAATCACATTCTTGCAAGCGCGGAGTTCTTCTATGATGTTTTTGAGACGTTCCTCGAACTCGCCTCGGTACTTAGTGCCTGCGAGCAATGAGGCTATATTTAGAGTGAAAACTTGCTTACCTTGAAGGCTATCAGGAGCATCGTTATTGACAATGCGTTGAGCTAGCCCCTCTGCCAGTGCTGTTTTACCGACTCCTGGCTCCCCAATTAATATAGGGTTGTTTTTAGTACGGCGACTCAGAATTTGAATTATGCGTTCAACTTCCTTTTGGCGACCCACAACGGGATCGAGTTTGCCCTCGGCGGCTAGTTGAGTCAAGTTGGTGCCACATTCGTCTAAGGTTGGTGTCTTTTTACTGGTGCGGCTATCATCATTACTCAGGTCAGGTGTCGTCTCGGAAAGCCTCTGAATCACTTTAGTCCGGACTTCTGTGGAGTTAACCCTCAGGTTGAAGAGTACTTTTGCTGCCACCCCCTCTCCATCCCGAATCAGACCCAGAAGTAAGTGTTCGGTGCCAACATAGTCCTGCTTAAGGGAGCGAGATTCTTCCAACGCCATATCGAGAACACGCTTGCTCCTTGGGGTGAAGGGAATTTCAACGGCGACAAAGCCAGAACCCCGACCAATAATGTTTTCAACTTCTTCCCTTGCATCTTCGAGAGTGATGCCTAAGGAACTCAACACTTTTGCCGCGACACCATTTCCTTCTCCAATCAGACCTAAAAGGATCTGCTCTGTACCCACAAAGTTGTGACCAAGGCGACGTGCTTCCTCATGGGCTAGCCTAATCACCTTAATCGCCGTATCTGTCAAGCGTTCAAACATCGATATGTCCTTGTGGAGAGAGTAATTGCTGTCGGATCTGGAAGTGGGATTGTGAAGTACTGCATAGTCGCGATCGCGTCAAGCCGCTTCTAGTTTCAACGGGGATGCTTCTTGTCGGTTACTCATCAAGAGTCTGAACCGAGTGAGCGTGGAAGTCTTAGTACCCCTGGAGGACACCAGAGGGTGAGTCCCTCTCGCCTCCCGTAACGATTTTTCGTTACCCTAGCAGCCACCCTCCTTCCGAAGGCGGTTTGATTTTTTACTTCGACACGCTCACCTTGGACTTATGCTCTTAGTTCTTGTTAAGCCAGCCATTTCAATCAATGCCTCTCGGTGAAACTGCACCACGAAAGAGGCTGATTCCCGATAAATGGCAGATGTGGATACTTTCAGCGTAATGTTGTTCTGCGTCGAGGAAAGTAACCGTTGCACCGTGCAGGGTTGCATCTTCTGCTTACAGTAAGCAATGATGCAATCGCCGACCTTAATATCTAGCGCTTGAATGTTCATAAAAGTCTTCCCGCCTGGAAACTCCATCCCTTTATGGGTGGGGAGGAAAGCGGGGCAGGGTATAACGCTTTCCACGAATAAATACTCAATGCTCATGGTTAAGGAATTGGCTCAACCAATCCTATCCAGGCAGACACGGCTTGGCGGGACGACCAACCTATTTTGCCGTTTATTCTCCTGGAGGTGTCGTGATTCGCTACCGCCTTTATCACCCAAAGCTTGTCAGATAGGAAGAGTAGATTTCTAGCTCTTAGCTACTCAACTGTTGTCGTGTTCCTTGAGAGTAGCACAAAAACAAAACGTTCAATAATATCAAAAACTAAATCTTAGCGTCAAGACAAGACGGCTATCCTGAAATTATTGTTCACCCAGGTTTAAAATTGTTAGCTAAGTTTAAGTTAAGGAAACCGCTCCAAGACTTATTTTTGCTCGGCGGTAGCTCCAGCCTCAACAAGTTTGGCTAGTGAATCGCTATCAAACTCGTTCAGGGCTTTGCACAAATTTTCAAAGTGCTGGTATTTCTGCAAGCTGTACTGTCCCTTATCGAGGTTTAATACTTCACAGAACTGCTTGTAATCAGTTTTCCAGTGAAAGGTGTTGAGAGATTGAACAAAGGTTTTAATTGTATGCATTTCAGATATCTCCTGATACATAAGTTTAGAAACTATAAATTTCTTGTAATTTACTGAGTACTTGTAGTACTTCGTATGTCTATAGCGGTTCTCCGTCAAGTGAGGTGCATTTTTAGAGCTGAAACTATTACTAGGCAAGGATTGGTTGTACCTCATCAGTCAAGGAAACGCTATAAACAGTAAAATGGTTTAGTAAAATGACTGTTATTTTTTAGTTATTAATGTGAAAGTCCTTTAGTTTGATTGATTTGAGCAAAAAGTAAAAAAAACAATCGTTTAATCTTCATTAAACAACTTTTATTCAGGAAATTCCAGATTCTTTAGATAGAGATATCCTTAAAAAGTAAGGTGAGTTTTAAAAAATTACTCACACTGATAAAAATTGGGTGAGAAAGTTCCTTGGGACTATCGAAGATTTCTCTGAGCGAGTAGATACAGCTATTCGTCTAACGCTCTAATCTATACTTCGAGCTTAGCCCCAAGGAACTAGGTCACCTCAAGAGTTGGACTCTGTCATAACTTTTAGACGGATGATCTGCTCACCTGTATCATCTAGTGGTACTTCGATGACTTCTCCGGCAAGGCGCTCAATGCAGTTGAGAAGCGATCGCAAATTGGGAGTACTTGCACCTGTATCTACATATAGGCGATCTGACAAATTGCCAAGGCGCTTCCAGGTGGTGTAGAGTTTGCCAATCGTCTGCTCTAGTACTGAGGCTTGTTTCACTAACTCTGCTGCGGTATTTAAACAGTCGAGACGTAGGGCTTCTTCGAGTGCCATTTCCATATCCAAGGATGAGTTGTTAATCGCTTGGACTTGGGCGGCAGCATCAAGATACTTGGCTAAGTAACGGGCATCTGATGTTACTTGTTTGATGGTATCAACATCGGGACTGGCGGCAACTTCCTCACGTAGCGCTGTGAGATGGGATTCTGGCAACTTCTCCATTTCTTTTACCAGTGGTGCGAGATAACGCGCAGGCATGGTACCTGCTGCGGCTTTTTCCTTTACTTCATCGGGTAGTAATTCTGAGGACATTGCCGTCCATTCATCGGAGAGTTGCTTGACTTCACGGCGGGTAATGCGATCGCCTTTTTGGGCGGCATCGCTTACCAGTTGTTGCACTTCTGGAGCAGATTTTGCCGTTTCGACAAAGGCACGTTTACTGAAGTTTCTGATCGCCTCAGGGTTCAGTTTTCCTTCAGCAAGGAGAGTATCGGCACTGTTTGCCAATTCGATTAAAGAGTATGCCTGACTTTTACTAATTTCTCGGCTTTTGAGCCAGTTTAAAAAACCTGTCCCCCGTCCGTCGCCCCCTTTTTTCTCTCTGTCTCGCACAATCCGAAGAATTCGTCCCCGCCAGATTTCGGTTTGCAGGTCAAAGCGATCGCATACTAACCAAGCGTTATCAACCTGCGATTGAAAGTCGTACTCCAGAATCTCCTCATCTTCTGGGTCAGGCAGTTGGAAATTTAGATCAACGGGTTGCTCAAGGACAGCAGCAAGGTCGGTGGTAGAATTGGGGACTTGAACCATGGGAAGCGATCGTCAAGTGACAGTCGGATTATTATTGCACGCTTCCAAAATTATAGGAGTACCCCACTGCTAGAGTGTCTTGACCCTCAGGATCAGGACATAGCACAAGATGTGCCATTAGATTGTCGGGTCGCTTGTGGTTACACAAATCTTGTGCAGCTAGATGCGATCGCTTTTAGGATGAATGGCACTGACTTAAGAGCCTGGAAATAAATTTCCGGCTCAAAGCTGAAGTAAGCTTAAGCTTACTTCATCAGCCTTTCAACCCGTTTTAACGGGTTTTAGCTTTTAGCCCGTTCGCGTTCGCGAAGCGTTCTCGAAGAGTAGCGTTCCCGTTCCCCGTAGGGGTTCCCGAAGGGTAGGGTACTTTCGTTCAGGGCTTAAGTCAGCACCATTCCTCTTAGCAGCAACCCAAGAACACTTTTCGCATTCGTTATAGATGAAGGAAATACTGCCTTCTGCCTTCTGTTTCTTGGAAGAATGAATTGCCTCACCACTTAATAAAGCCAAGGAATCAACTTTTTGACTTGCTGTTGGTAGTCTGAGTATTCCGAGTACTTCTCACTCAACCACGCTTCTTCCCTATTGGCTTTAAGGTCGAAAAAGATAAACAGGATAATGGCTGCAACTAGGTGAGACAGACTGACTTGAAAGACTACCCAGCTAAAAGCGGCAAGAATCAATCCACTGTACAAGGGATGCCGGACAATGCCGTAAATACCCGATCGCACTAACTGTCCGTCTTCTCTGGGATAAGGTAAAGGGGTTAGGTTGCGCCCCAAGTCCAGCAGTCCTTTGATGATGAGGATGGAGGCTGCCAATCCAAGTACTGCCGTGATGCCCCAACGCAGATAGAGCAACGCTGGTGAGCCAATATCCCATTCACTTAGGCGGTAAACTGGCACCAATACGAAGCCAATGAGCAATGCCCCCTGGAGTAGTACTAAGTATTCTCCGCGCTCACCGCTACGCCAGCCTTTACGGGTGAAACCCCAGTCGCTCAGAAGTTTCATTTGCGATCGCTCCTACTGCTCCTACTGCTCCTACTTTACAGATATAGCAGAAAGCCGTTAGCTATCAGCCATCACTTTTTTGTTTTCCTTGCTATGTCTAGTTTTCACGCGACTGAGCTTTACCTCATCTCTCCAGGAAACCGCCATATCTGCATCAAGACAGTTTTTGTCTTAAGGTGACTTCTTTTATTGCGATACTTAACAATTTTTAGCAATTCATGAGCAAATGCTCAACTTCCTAGAAGAGGCTCTCATCTTAGCCACATGTCTGGAATTCTTATCAGATAGCTATTTTGGTTCAACCAACTGGTGTTTAGCTGAGAAATAATGAATTCTCTGATTACAAAATTTAATCTATTTGTTAAGATAAGTAACATTCGCTTCATAATTTTTTTTGGAACTATACCTATGAATGCTAGTGAGCGCCTTACGGCTTATCTTGCTGCTGTCTTAAAGCCGAGTCTGTTTGACAACGTTTTGTCTCAAGCTGCCTGGACTGTACTGCGAGTTGTTGCTGGATTGGTAATGATTCACAACGGCTTGGATAAGCTATCGAACATCCAGAGCTTTGCGGATGCTTATGTTTCCGTAATTGGTCTACCCTTTCCGATTTTCTTCAGCTACTGTGCTGCTTACACTGAGTTAATTGGCGCACCGTTTCTGGCTTTAGGGCTTTTGACTCGTCCGGCTGCGGCTGGTTTGTTCTCGACGATGCTAGTAGCGATGTACCATCACGTTCTGGTTGCTGGATTCAGCATTCCTTATCTGGAACTGTCAATGCTATATGCTGCCTGCTTCTTGTTCTTTTTAGTTAATGGCGCAGGACAGTATTCTATTGATGCGGTGTTGGCTAACCAACTAAATTCTGTAGCAACAAGCCGTGTCTTAAACTCTCTTGCCAGCCGACGGGAACAGCAAGTTGAGTCTTTGAAATCGTCTTACCAAGAGTCCGAAAAAGAAAGCGCTTCAGTGACTAAGTAAGGTTTTTCTGTAGCAACAACGGCTTACTATCTGGTAACAATTGTCTATTAGGAAATTAAAGTTTTTTAACCCGCCTAGGCGGGTTTTTCGTAGCTGTTACAACTCGAAACTGATGCACCACCATTTACGCCTACTTAGCAATCAGCTTAAATTTAACCAGATTCCAACTTCTTTTTAGAGCGTATTTAATCACAAATCAGCAATATAAATTAGTGTGTTTAATTAAGAAAATTACTTTAACAAATCGTTATGCCGAAATTGTCCAATACCCAAAATGGATAATTTATCTGTCTATAGATAGTAGTTATGCGTTCGATGGCATGAAACTATAAAAAACATTAAATAATAATTTGTCATTCGCTATAGTGTTTGCTGTTTTAGCGCTAGCTGTATCAAACCCTCAGACACTATTCCTCTCAGCACTGTTTGCTGTTAGTCTAGCGATTGTGCATCTCTATGCTGGCAAATTGAGATTCCTTGATGCGGCTCCTCGTAGCCGTTGGCTTTCTCTGGCAGGTGGTGTTTCAGTTGCCTATGTGTTTGTTCACTTGCTACCTGATTTAAATGAACACCAAGAGGTGATTCAGGAGTTAGAAGGGTCAACCATGGCGTTTCTGGAACATCATGTATACTTAATGGCGCTTTTGGGTTTGGCAGTCTTTTATGGATTGGAGCGAGTTGTTAAGGCATCTCGTCAACGCCGTCGTCAGGCAGGTGAAAGTGATGCTCCTAGTGGTGATGTTTTTTGGTTACACATTAGCTCTTTTGCCATTTACAACGCCCTGATTGGTTACTTGTTGCTCCATCGAGAAGAACCAAATACTCAAAGTTTGTTTCTATTTTTTGTGGCAATGGCTTTGCACTTCCTTGTGAATGATTTTGGACTTCGGCAAGACCACAAAGATAGTTACGATAAGCGAGGGCGTTGGATATTAGCAGCGGCAATTATTGTGGGGTGGGTGATTGGTAGTGGAACCAAAATTCCTGAAGCGGTGATCGCTCTCCTTTTTGCCTTTTTAGCAGGTGGTATCATTCTCAATGTTCTCAAAGAAGAATTACCGGAAGAACGTGAAAGTCGCTTCTGGGCTTTTGCCTTAGGCGCAGGTGCCTACACGGTACTCCTGATAGCACTCTAAACTGATACGATTTCATGAGTTTAAGGTCAGATTCTTCTTCCATGGGACATAGACGCTGGTGGCTGATAGTGCCACTCTCACTAGTGGCTTTGCTTCTGGCTCACGGTATGGCGCTGATCTACCGGATTCAACCTGCTGTCTCTTTGTGGTTTCCTCCTTCCGGTGTAGCGATCGCATTGACGCTCTGGTTCGGCACAGTTGGTGTCGTCCTAACGGGTATCACCTCAATCTTGATCGCACCTTTATGGGGAAATGATGGCTGGACGCAGTTGGCTGGATTAACTGACGCTACAGAACCCTTAGTTGCCTGGTTGCTCTATCGGTATTGCTTTTCCGGTTCGCTTTCCCTGTCTTGCCTCAGGGATGCCGTTGCTTTTATCTTGAGTGCGCCAGTCGCTGCCTGTGCTACCTCTGCCATTGTTGGGAGTTTTACCCTAGTGGCTGTGGGTAAGATGCCTGCATCAGACTTAGCAACAAGCATCCCCCACTGGTGGCTAGGTAATGCCATTGGAACATTAGCGATCGCACCCACAGCCCTTTTAGTAGTGACCCCATGTTTACAAAACTGGGGCTGGTTATCCTCTAGGGAACAGGGTGTAAAAAGTAGAGAAGAATTTTGCCTCCACCTTGTACCCACCTTTTGGGCAGAAGTGGTTACGATTCTACTCTTCGTTGTCGCTACGGCAACGCTCATTGTCTCCAAGACTAATCAGGCAAACTTTGCCTTTCAACAGCTTTCCTTTTTGAGCTTTATACCCATCCTCTGGGCAGCTACCCGTTTTGGTGTGAAAGGTGGGATGCTAACCTCAAGCTTCTGCGTGTTGGTAACGCTCCTCGCCTACCTCCTTGCCTACCCCAACGCCATCTCATTCCCCAACTTTCCTGTACCAGCAGAAGTCTTGCACGTCCACAAGCTGAGCCTCTTGGTGCAGTGCGCTGTCAGTTTATTAGTGGGATGTGCAATTACAGAACGGGCAGCAACAATGGTGGTATTAGCAGTGGAACGGGTGCGATCAAAAGAACATCAAGCCCGTATTCAGCTTAGTGAGCAACTCATTCAACTCAACAATGAACTGACTGAAGCTAACAGCCGATTGGAACAATCGAATCGAGATAAGGAAGACTTGCTAAGGCGAGAACAGATTGCCCGTGCAGATAGTGAGGCAGCACGAAAGGTAGCAGAAACCGCTAATCGGATGAAAGATGACTTTCTTGTTGTTCTCTCTCATGAACTCAGAACTCCTCTCAATCCTGTCTTGGGTTGGTCAAGGCTACTGCAAAGCCGTAAGTGTGATGAAGCAACGCTCAATAAAGCACTAGAAACGATTGAACGTAATGCTAAGTTGCTGATGCAATTGATTGAAGACTTGCTGGATGTTTCCGGTATTCTTCAAGGTCAGCTAAGCCTGAATGTCTCTCCTGTTGACCTAGTACCTATTATTGAAGCAGCGATTGAAACGGTGCATCTAGCGGCTGAGGCGAAGTCAATACAGATTCAGACTGTATTGCAGCCAAACGTGGGTCAAGTTGCGGGCGATCGCACCCGTCTACAGCAAGTCGTTTGGAATTTACTCTCGAATGCCGTTAAGTTTACTCCACCTGGAGGTCGGGTAGACGTTCAACTCTTCTCCCTCGGCACACAGGCTCAAATTCGAGTTAGTGATACTGGTTCTGGAATTAGTGAGGATTTTTTGCCATTTGTCTTTGATTACTTTCGTCAAGCTGATAGCAGTACAACGAGAGTTTTTGGCGGGTTGGGTTTAGGGTTAGCTATTGTTCATCGGTTGGTCGAATTGCACGGTGGAACGGTTCAGGCAGAAAGCCCTGGAGCAGATTTGGGGGCTACATTTACTGTGTCCCTTCCCTTGATAAAAGCTGATAACAATACAAGTGAAAGTAAGCTGATGCTTGACCAAGAATTCTAGATTTGAATTTTCAATTAAACAAGTGAGAGGTTAACCCAATGAATTATAAAGTCGTTATACTCATCACTCTTTTTACCACAATCGGTTTTGCGGTTCCAGGAACTGCTCAAATTCAAAACCGTTCACAAGACTTTTTTGAGCAGGGATGGGAACAAATAGAAAGAGAAATTGAGATTCTTCGGGGAAAACCCCTTGAAGAAGAAGCAAACTCTCAATCTCCAGAGTCACAACCATTACTCGACGTTAAACATTCTCCTGTCAACCAATCTGGAGAGCAGCTAGATGAAGAAGAAATTCCTACCACAGAATCCGAGAACACAGAAAATCTCAACAGTGATCAGAGTCAGCCAAAAACTTCTGAAGCTAAAAACCAATAACTAACTACTACTTCAAATGATTTTAGGCTTTGACCCAGGACGTGATAAGTGTGGTTTGGCAGTGATGGGGAGGGAGCAACAGTTACTCTACCATCAGGTTGTGCTATCACAAGATGCGATCGCAACGATTCAGCAATTATGTCAAGAGTTCGTAATTGAAACGATTGTGATGGGTGATCAAACTACGGCTAAAAGCTGGAAACAAAAAATTGTTGGCGAGTTGGGGACATCTATACCGATTATGTTAGTAGATGAGCGCTACAGCAGTTTAGAAGCACGCGATCGCTACTGGCAAATGTACCCCCCCAAAGGGATTGAACTCCTCATCCCTAAGGGATTACGGCAACCCCCTCGACCTGTCGATGATATTGTCGCCATCCTACTTATTGAGCGCTACTTGAAAAAATTAGGAAGCAGAGATTAGGGATTGGGGAAATTTTCGAGCGACATTTCTCTGTTCCTAACCCCTAAACCAGCTTGGTAGAAATAATCCACCCCTAACAATTCTTCCCCTGCCTCCCTACTTTCGGAACTGGCAGGAAACTTTGCCGCGAAGGTTTAGTCCCTACTCAAAGTTCTGCCCGGATGGTAAAGGCATAGTCTCCTCCCGGCTCCAACTGGTAATCGAACCGCTCTAAAAATCGACCAAGTGGCTCCTGAATCAGGGCACGTCCGAGAGAAGGCCTGACGGATAATTGACCTCGCCGGAAACACCACTGAAACTGCCACGCATACTCTGCTGCTTGGACTTCCCCTTCAATCTTGCCGTGTTGCCAAGAGTGCTGAGTAATCCGAACATAGGCAGTGGTTTCCGGCAAATGCTTAGAAGTCACAATTGCAACAATTCTTATTTGTTGTAAAAACTTTAGGTTAGCAAATTCGTCGAGATCTAAGTCAATCTAACTCCTTTTTTCTATCCTTGGTCAGACAAGTCGCCGTAATGAGTCGCCTCTGTTGTAAGCAATTAGAAAGACACCGATGTTAAAAAGCCTCTGGTTTTGAGTAAGAGGGGGGTTTTGAGTCAGGAGAAAACAACCCTAGCATAGGACCCAGGATTGCTCCAAAAATAAAGCCACCTGCGTGTGCCCAATATGCCACTCCACCGCTCTCCATTCCGACATTAGCTGGTGCTTCTAGCATTGCCAGCCCATTGAAAGCTTGCTGTAAAAACCAAAACCCTAGGAAAAAGACTGCTGGTACCCGAATAGCCGTGAAAAAGAGAGGAATAAACGTTACCACCCTCACATTAGGGAACTTTAGGATATATGCCCCCATGACACCTGCGATCGCACCACTTGCCCCTAGCGAAGGAACCCCAGAATTAGCCGAGAAAAACCACTGGCTGAGGGCGGCTAAGACACCGCAAGTTAGGTAGAAGATCAAGTACTTGACGCTGCCGAGTTCCTCCTCAATGTTGTTGCCAAAAATCCACAGAAACAACATATTGAAACCCACATGAGTAAATCCAGCATGGAGGAATTGTGAGGTTATCAAGGTTAGCGGTTCTGGTACTGGCTGATTGATGGCAATGCCATCAAAACTCGCAGTCAGTTCTCTAGGAACAACAGCAAATAGGTGAAAGAATCCATCTAGCTGGGGAGGAACTAACGTTAGCTCATAGATAAACACCAAGATATTTGCAGCAATCAAGGCATAAGTGACATAGGGAGTGATTTTTATGGGATTTTCATCACGAAGTGGAACCACAAGTATCTTTCCTGTTTACTTAGAAAACTGGAAGAAACATAACTTAATTTGTTTGCCTCTGACTGCCAACTGTGGGTAGATTTCTGGTGATGATCACTCAAAGCATTCAGTGTTTAGCTTTTAAGGAGCGCCCCGTCACTGAACTTGATACCATTTCTAAAAAGACTTAGGTCGAGAGTCAGAAAACAATCCCAGCAATGGGCCGAGAAGTGCCCCAAACACAAATCCTCCTGCATGTGCCCAGTAGGCAATTCCTCCACTTTGCATACCAACATTAGTCTGTACACCTAGACTGGCAATACCGTACAAGGCTTGCTGTACAAACCAAAGTCCCAAGAAGAAAATCGCTGGGATATTAGGAAAGACAATAAAGGGACCCAAGAATACTAGAGTTCGGATTTGGGCATGGGGGAATCTAAGAATATAAGCACCCATCACCCCTGCGATCGCACCACTTGCACCTAAGGAAGGAATTCCTGATTGCATGGAGAAAAACCATTGAGCCAAAGCCGCCAGAATTCCACAGGTAATGTAAAAAATAAAGTACTTGACGTGACCCAGTTTGTCTTCAATATTGTTACCAAAAATCCACAAAAACAACATATTCCCGGCAATGTGCAAAAAACCACCATGGAGGAACTGAGATGTTATTAGTGTCAGTGGTTCTGGTATTGATTGAGGCACAGAGATCGGGATACCAGCCAAGATTGCCGTTAACTCTTTAGGAATGACTGCATAAAGTTGAAAGAATTGTTCCAGTTGTTGCGGTGCCAACATTACTTGATGGATGAACACCACAATATTTACAGCAATCAGCCCATAGGTCACATAGGGAGTAAGGCGCGTTGGATTGTTATCGTTAATGGGAAACACAGCTGTTGTTCCTACCTACCCAAAACTGGAAAAACGTAACCTAACTGATTCTAATTTGTCTGCTCACTAGAATAGATTGACACCTAATGAACTCTGCCTTGTGTATGTTCTTTGTGAGCGTGAAAGTTATAATGAAAAACCCTTCTCTCTTCAGAGAAGGGTCAATCTTTGGCAAAAGATGGAATTGAAAAAATTTACCAGCCCTGCTCAAACTATTCTATAACATGGGCAACGAGATCATTGGTTTGCTTATCAACAACTCGTTAAGTCATGCTAACCAACTAAACTACAGAGACTAGCCTTCAACAACAATCTTACCCGCCATACCAGCCCCACGGTGAGGTTGGCAGTAGTAGGGGTATTCACCAGGAGTCGCATCTGCTGGAAAAGTCGTCTCGAAAGACTCACCAGGAGAGAACGTTAACTTCTCATGAGACAGCTTCTTCGCCAATGCTTTATCCCCACCAGGGACTTTCGTGTCATCAAAGACAGCATTGTGAGGAGGAACTTTGTTCATCTGCCACTTGACAGTGTCACCTGGCTTAACTGTCAGAGTCGCTGGTTCAAACTGAAGCAATCCCTTGTCGGTACCCATCTTAACCGTATAGGTTTCTGCGGCTGCGGGTGTTGCTGACAATGCAAAGCTAGCGACTACTAGGAGGATTGCAGACAGTAGCAAACCTAGCCTGCGTGGAATTGCGGCTTTAAATTTCATCATTTTCTCCGAAAATTCGTAATTGAATTCTTTATTAACATTTTAGGGCAACTCTTTACCTTTCTTACTTTTGTGGGAACCTTGCCCTAGTGGTTCTTCAAAAATCTGATGTGCCCCATCCGGGCGCTTTTTGGGCGGCTCTAAGAACAAAGGCAGCTAACTTTTCTACTTGCTCCTGTGGCATCCAACTCTCTGGAACTTGGCGGCACCAAAAGCTGATATCACTACCATCGTAAGTCATTGGCTCTCTTAAAAAAGCGACTAAACCATTGATGTTATCGCGAGGTGGCGTAGCACCAGCCAGAGTATTTAAGGCAAGGGATACCGTTGGGTCTGGCAACGTTGCCCCACCAACATGACAATTCAAGCAGTGAGTCTCAAATAGCTCTTTACCAGCAGACAGGTCTTCAGCCGAGAATGGCTTCGTCTGACCTTGCCCATCCAGATCGAGAGCAACTGGCTCCGTTGCCTTTAGATAGCGCCTGACGTAGGTGTCTACAGCCGCGTGAGCGGGTGTACTGACCATAAAGACGCTAAAAAAGGCAATTAAAGCGGCAAGTAGACAGGGAACGGAGAACAGTTGATGCCGTAATGAATGCAAATATTGAGTGATTTTGATGGCTCTGGTCAGCATTAATCCTTAGTCCTTAGTCATTGGTCATGAGTCCTCAGTCATTGATCATGAGTCATTACATCGTTCATCCTTAGTCCTTAGCTTGGCTTTTAGTTGACCAATGACTGGGAATTGGGAATGTGACCAATGACCAATGACCAATAACCAATTCACATCATCCAGATGTTAGTTGTAGACCTTGCCGCCTCCCCACATTCTGCCGAGGATTTTCGGCTGAAGCAGAATATGACCTGCGATCGCTTCTAGGTCATCCTCGGTGAGGTTTCTCATCTCAGGATAGATATCAGCGCTCTTGAGACTAGGGTGTAACTCAGAAATCTCAATTTCCCCATCATAAGTCGTGGGATTGTTCATGTAATCGACTAGAGCAGCAATGTTATCGCGTGGTGGCGTTGCCCCGGCAAGCACATTCGTATCTAGTCCAACGTTAGGGTCAGTTTTAGTTCTGCCTCCACCATGACATTGAGCACAGCTATCGTTAAAAAGGCGTTTGCCCTTCTGCACTTGCTCAAGGCTGAGGACAGTCGTGTCACCCGCTTCATTCAAAGGCACCGTGCGAATCTCGGTACTCAGTTCAACGGCTGATACACTCCCGACTGCAATTTGAAAGGCAAAGAATACAGTTGCCACAGCAAGCAAGATGAATCGCTTCATTCTTGGTTCTCCTTGGAAAATTTGGCTCATTCGTTTTGGATGCTAAAGCACAGCACCGACTCAATCACTGCAACTCCTCAGATTAAGAGGGCGATCGCAGCCAACCACTTAGCAGGGGTAATAAAGACGTATTAACGTGCGAAAGACCACACACTGGCACTTTGGCTCATTCCCAAAGGTGCTGCCTACCATCAGGGGACTTTAATTCTTCCTCCGATAGTGTGGCTGAGCCTTGTCGTTCGGACAAAATTTTAGAAATAATTGCCTTGGCATCCTCCAGGATCAGATTGGTTTCTTGCGTTTTGTAAGCAATTGCCAACTGTTCGCGTAAATAGCACACCTGTGCAACTGGAAGATCATATTCTGCGGCAATATCCGCAATCGATAGGTCTGCAAACCCCATAAGTCTTGGCTGGCTAAGATTGAGATCGAGTCACTCTAATATGAATATGATGCCACTCTTACGACCCCTTTCCCTATATCAAAAACTGGGTTGGGATCAATCAGAACCTCTAACACTCAAGTGCATTGCTTCTGGGATCGGAGCCACTAGGGGTGTCAATGGAAGAGGTTGATGAAGGCGAATGAGTTGGGCAAGAGTTCTTTTTAACTGAGTACGGGGTACGATCGCATCAACAAAGCCGTGCTGTAGCAGATATTCAGAGGTTTGAAAATCGTCGGGGAGCTTTTCTCTGAGGGTTTGCTCAATCACTCGCCGTCCTGCAAAACCGATGGTTGCCTTTGGTTCTGCCAGAATGATGTCTCCAAGCATGGCAAAGCTTGCTGTGACACCGCCCGTTGTCGGATGCGTGAGAATCGGGATGTAAAGCAAGCTTGCTTCACGATGACGCTGTAGTGCCCCGGAGATTTTCGCCATCTGCATCAAACTCAACATCCCCTCCTGCATTCTTGCCCCACCAGAAGCGCAAGCAATGATGACAGGTAGCCGTCTTAGTGTAGCTTGTTCAATCACACGGGTGAGTTTTTCTCCAACCACAGAACCCATGCTACCGCCCATAAAGCGGAAGTCCATGACCCCCAAAGCCACTGGCAAATTATCTAGCTGACCTGTACCTGTTTGAACGGCATCTACTAAATGTGTTTTTTCTTGGGTTTCTCGTAAACGATCGCTATATTGTTTGCGATCGCGAAATTTCAGAGGGTCAGTTGGATGCAAATGCTCATCAATAGGAACCCAGGTGTTGGCATCAATGAGCTGACGGATACGTTCGTCACTAAACACCCGCATATGATAATCACACTCTAGGCAGACCATTTGGTTCGCTTGCAGGTCTTTGGTATACGCCATAACTCCGCAAGCCTGACACTTTGTCCACAACCCATCAGCAATCTCACGTTCTTGTCGTTGTTGACTGCTCGGTTCTGGCTTTCGTCGATTTGCAAACCAATCGAATAGAGACATGAAAATTTTTTATCCTTAGTTGTTATCTGATGCTCCTGCTTGTTCCTCCTCTGGAGAACTCAGTAGGAGTAAAGCCGTCCATTGGTCATGTGAGAGAACTTGTAAAGCAGCAGGACTACACGCACCGAAATAAGAAGCTATCCCCGCGTCAACAATCCGACTGGGGATGTCATGCGCCGCTAGCACCTGCTGCATCAGCTCGGCTTCCCAACGGGCATTCGTTGTTTTCAGCGTTATCCAGGACACAGGTTAATCTTATCAAGTCAAGACGGTGGTTTTTGGGTAAATCATACAGGGAATTGGGAATTGGGAGTTGCGAATTGGGAGAGGACTTATATTAGGTAATCTTAGGGCGGGGAGGGGGTATAAGAATTGTCCAGACTGATTGTTTTATTCTTAATTACCAGTTCCCTATACTCGTCCCAATCGTTCGTTAGCTAAAAGGGAAAAATAGCCGTAGGTAGGTGGATAAAATCGCCTCTCCCCAGAAAACCGACAAGGCTGCTCCTAAGGCGAGAAAAGGGCCAAAAGGCATTGGTTGTCTACGATCTAGCCAACCGAGAGCGATCGCACCGCCACCAGCGAAAGCACCAACAGCACAGGCAATAAATCCCCCTAAAAGCAGATATTTCCATCCCAACCAAGCTCCCATCATTGCCGCTAATTTTGCATCTCCCCCACCCATGGCCGCTTGTCCAAAGATCATTGAGCCAACAACGGTAATAATGTCAAATAGCCAAATCCCAAGCACAGCAGCGATAATGCCCACCATTAACTGCTTGAATCCGTCTGGCAGTTGAGACGCTTGTAAAAAACCAGCAGTTCCTTGGAACACTAAACCCGCTACCAATCCAGACTGAGTTAAGGAGTTCGGTAGGGTCATCGTATCCAGGTCAATCAGAGAGAGTGCGAGTAACCAGCTCAAAAAAGCCCAATAGCCTAACGTTTCAACCCCAAAGCCATACATCCAGAAAACCAACACATACAGCACACCCGTTATCCCTTCTACCACGGGATATCGCGACGGAATCCGGCTTCGGCAGTGACGGCAGCGCCCTTTCAACAAAAACCAACCCAATACTGGAATATTCTCGCGTTTTCCCAGCTTATGTAAGCACTGGGGACAGCGAGATGGAGGCCAGAGAATCGATAGATTAGCTGGCAGTCGATAAACTACAACATTTAGGAAGCTACCAATCGAGGCACCTACAGCAAAAACAGTCAAAGAAGTCAGACTAATAACCAGAGCTTCCATGTTATGTAGCAATCCTTAACTTTAGGTGCTAATTGTCTGCTGTTAATTATTGGTGAACAACCAACAACTAACAACGAACAACCAATAACTAATAAATTTCCGCCTCAAGCTGGCCAAAAGGCACAAAAGATTCCTGCGGTAAAAGAATTACTTTACTTCTAAAAATAAGCTTGCCTCGATGGGTATAGCGGTCAATAGCTACACCATAAGGACGCTGTGTGAGTTCTGGATGAACTTCATAATAAGTACGGTAAATTTGTCGAGCTGCTCTTAAGAGAGCCGGATCTAGCAGC
Source organism: Symplocastrum torsivum (assembly GCF_059505465.1). Classification (NCBI taxonomy): domain Bacteria; kingdom Bacillati; phylum Cyanobacteriota; class Cyanophyceae; order Oscillatoriales; family Microcoleaceae; genus Symplocastrum; species Symplocastrum torsivum. The sequence goes on from NZ_JCACKQ010000045.1 coordinate 398,542, forward strand.
ATCGGTAAATCCATCCGATCTGCGTAACTTCCTTGTGCTTGCTGTGACGTGTACACCACCCACCTACCCCTCTACCCCTATTGTTTATGCTCGACTTTAATCCACTAGCGCCATTACAGCAAGAGGCGCCGGAGCGTAAAAAATTGTTTTAATCGTACAAAAATTAACTACGCTCTAGTGCGCGAATTAAGGAATCTCCCATTGCGCGACAGCCCAATAGGTTCATTCCTTCCGACATGATGTCCCCGGTGCGATCGCCTGAGTCCAACACCTGTAGCACTGCCTGCTCAATTCGTTGGGCTGCTGTAGGCTGATTTAAGCCATAGCGTAGCATCATTGCAGCACTTAATACCTGAGCCAAGGGATTAGCTTTATCTTGACCTGCAATGTCAGGTGCTGAGCCGTGGACAGGTTCAAAGACACCAGGATTTTTGTCCCCTAAACTCGCCGAGGGTAACATCCCAATGCTGCCAGTAAGCATCGCTGCTGCATCGGAGAGAATGTCTCCGAACAGATTGCCAGTGACAATCGTGTCAAACTGTTTCGGTGCCCTGAGTAGCTGCATAGCCGCATTATCAACATACAGGTGAGATAGCTCAACATCAGGATACTCAGAGCCTAGTTGCGTAATGCGATCGCGCCACAACTGCGACACCTCCAGCACATTTGCCTTATCCACCGAGCAAAGTCTCTTTCCCCGTTTCTGTGCCGTCTCAAATGCTACCCGTCCAATTCGGTCAATCTCGGCTTCTGTATAAGCCATCGTATTGACCCCTCGTTTCTCACCTGTTTCCGTGGTAAAGACACCCCTAGGCCGACCAAAGTAGATACCACCCGTGAGTTCTCGCACCACCATAATATCAACGCCCTCAACCACTTCCCGTTTCAAGCTTGAGGCATCAATTAGTTGGGGTAATATTGTCGCGGGTCGAAGATTGGCAAATAAACTAAGACCAGCTCTTAAACCCAAGAGTCCGGTTTCTGGGCGTAAATGGCGAGGTAGAGAGTCCCACTTATAACCGCCAATTGCCGCTAGCAACACTGCATCACTGTTACGGCACATTTCCAGAGTATCAGCAGGCAGTGGTTCACCGACTGCATCAATCGCTGCACCCCCGATTAGGGCTTCTTGAAACTCAAACCGTAAGTCTAGCTGCTCACCTACGACTTTTAGAACATCTACCGCTACTGCCATGATTTCCGGACCAATACCATCGCCGGGGAGTAGGGTAATGCGGTAAGAGTGGGTCATTGTACGTTTTAGCTAAGTTAACTATTTAAACGGTGGCGGAAATTTTTGCCGATTAAATATCATACCTAGCAAACGTACAGATGGAATCGTCGTTTAACTTGATTGCAGGTCAGTACAACAATAAACTGGCTCTGGCTAGCTAACTTCTGCAAGCGTTGTAGTTGCAGGGACGTTCTTATTGTCTGTACCCTGTGAGGACTCTAGAGTAGGAATACGGCTTTGTAAGGATGCGATCGCCTGACCCTGTTGCTCTACTAATTTCGGAATAATCTTAAATTTACCTAGCACTTTCTCCACCCTAGCCATACGGCTCTCCACCGTCGTTATCGTCTGGCTAAATTGACTGAGTTCTCCTGTAAGCGGTTCAACGTTCCCCAGTAAGCTTTCTACCTCAGCCATACGACTCTCTACTGCCGTTACTGTTTGGCTCAATTGGCTGATTTGTCCTGTTAGGGGTTCAACGTTGCCTAGTAAGCTTTTTACCTCAGCCATATGGCTCTCTAGCGTCGTTACCGTCTGGCTCAATTCGCTGATTTGTCCTGCTAGAGGTTCAACCGACTCTGGTAAGGTTTCTACCTGAGCAATACGGCTTTCTAGAGTCGTTACTATCTGGCTCAATTGACTGATTTGCCCTACCAGAGGTTCAACGTTCCCCATTAAGTTTTCTACTTTACTTATACGACTCTCTAACACCGTCATTACCTGAGTGAATTGCTCCACTGGTTGAGTTGAACTTCTATCGGCTTCCAAGAATCTCTCTATAGCACCTAGGCGGCTCTCTAGAGCACCCATTGCTTCATTTCGCTGGTAGGATTGGTCGATTAAACTACTAACTTTTGGCAACAATTCTTCCAAACCTACCAGGCGGTTCCCTACAGGGTCTTGCACAGGAGCAGATTGAGGAGCAACTTCAGAGGTTTTCTTTGACTCTAAGCCCTGCTTTACCATAGTGATGAGCCAATAGGCTGTGGCGGTGATCACTTCTTCTACTATGACTTGCAGCACACTAGAAAAACCCTGCTTACTTGACTGGTTTTTGCTGTTTGGCTCGTTTGGAGATTGTTGATTTGGCTCGTTTGGAGATTGTTCAGGATTTTGGGATTTTTCCATACCGAAAAGCTTATGTAACCAAGCCATAATTGTTCACCCAAAGAATTAGAAAAAGTATTGAGTCGAGCTTAGCTATAATTAATAATTAATAATCGATTAGTTACATCAATCTCAGGAGAGAATACAGTCATTAGCCTTTTTCACAGTTTCCCTGAGTAGTGCCTATAAGACATAACCGCCAACGCGCTCGTCGGCGGCTCCCAATGTCAAGGGCAATTTACCTAAAAATAAGAAAAACACCAGTTCACAGGCATTAAGTAGCTCAAAAACTTTTAAGCTGTTTCACCAGTACTTCCCGACGTTCCAGCATTTAGACGGACAGTTGGCTCACCGGATTGATCGTCGTCCACTGGGACTAAAATGTATGTTCTTTGCTTCTCAGATAGCTTTGGATCTTGAGTAGCAGATTGCTTGACATCCTCAGCTACATTCTTAAGCGTGTCCACTGTACCTTTTACAGTGTCATTGACATCCTTGGATGTACCTTTGACAACATCCACTGTACCTTTGACAACATCCACTGTACCTTTGACAGTGTCGTTGATACTCTCTGCTGTGTTCTTAACGGTGTTCCCTACATCCTTGACCGTGTCGTTAACACCGTAGGCGACAGTTTGAGTCGCGTTCCCTACATCTTGGACAGTGCCGTTAACACCTTCCGCTGTTCTCTTAACGGCGTTCCCTACACCTTTTACGGTTTGGTTAACCTTTTCGGCTGTTCCCTTAGTAGCTAAAGCCCCAGCTACTGCACCCAAAGTAGCACCAATGAGCGCTCCAATCGCTATTTTAGTTAATCCAATACCCTTAGTAGTCCCTTCTGAATAATCATCAGATTGAGATTGATACGGAATCTGCTCAACCGTAATCTCGTCCTCTGTATCCAAAACCTGGTTTTTCTCACTCATAATAATCTTCTCTTTGCTACTAAAACTCTTCAACACTCGTCAGACGATGAGAAACGGGCAATTACACCTTATTTTCTCTAATTTGACAGGCTCTAAATAAAAAAGAACTAGGTTGCATAACTTGCTAATTATTCTTTTTGCAGGTAGTCATAAAGTTGTCAGGATACCGTCCGCTTCCTTAGGCAAAAGAAATGTTGTTTATCCTTAGAGCTTTATGACTACCTTATTTACATCATCTCGGCTATAAGCTAAGCAATGTGTTGCTCAAAGGATGAGCCGCCGTTACAGTGTCCTGTTTTATCGACAACGTTAAGACTTTAGCCTTCAAGTTCTAAGTGTGCTGACAGATTTTATCTTCGACGGCAACTTTATCTTTATGAAGACTAAAATCTTCACACGCCGTAGTTATATCCTGACTCACTAGTCTCTTTGGATATTTCCATGTCAGTAGTTTGCCCTTCAGTGAAGTCTGCGGCATCAGGCTCTACATCCATGGGTTGATCGATAATCAGTCGCTCTTTTTCCCTTGGAATTATTATGTCGGTTGTCTGAGGTTCAGCGTACTGCATATAGCTAGTCTGACCAGTAGTGACCTGGCTTGTACCTCCAACTGACTGCTTGGCATCCTCAGCTGTATCCTTGACGGCATCGGCTGCACCTACTGCGGACTGCTTGGCATTCTCGGCTGTGTCCTTGACGGCATCGGCTACACTTACTGCCGATTGCTTGGCATTGTCCTTGACGGCTTCGGTTGCACTTACTGCCGATTGCATAGCATTACCAGCTAGATCCTTGACGGCTTCGGTTGCACTTACTGCCGATTGCTTGACATTATCAGCTGTATCTTTGACGGCATCCAACGTACCTTGTACAACTGGCTTGAGACTTTCAGTTGTACCCGTTACTACGTCTGATGTAGTGCCCACTACAGCTTGACCAACACCTTCACCTACACTTTTTACTGCGTCGCCTACACCTTTGGCAGTCTGGTTAAGTCCTCCACCTATGGTTTTTAACGCCTGCCCCACACCTTGTGCAGCGTGGTTAAAACCGTTAGTGGCTTTCTTCCCAGTCAAAGCACCAGCTAATGTACCCAACGTAGCTCCAACAAGCCCGCCTACCAGTAGTCTAGCTAAGGTAGGATTCATCCCCTTAATCCCCATGCCTACTGAAGAAGCATTGGATTGAGACATAGTAGTAGGCTGATTTTCTGTCACTAACCTATTGCCTGTGCTTGTGCCTGTTGTAGTAGGCTGATTTTCTTCTGTCACTAACCTACTGCCTGTGCTTGTGCCTGTTGTAGGAGTATTAGATTGACTCGTCACAAGGCGGTCAATACTTTCGTCAGACTTATTCCAAGTCGGCTGGTTGTCATTTACCATAGATGTCTCCTTTGAACCAAAATTACTTAACATACCAAGACGGCTCAACGCCTATCTGGGCTAGATTGATTGTTATCTAAAGTCAATTTAACGATTAGAGCCAAGAACTTCACCGATCTAAAGGCTGACCTGGCAGGAAACACCGTCCGTCTCTGGTTGTAGATGTCATAAGGACTTGAAACCAAAACACGCAACGTAGCTTAGAGAATCTGTTGAAGTTTCTCAAAAACTCCTAGCAGAGGTTGTAGCTAAAGCTAGTGCAGCGAGGCGGAAATAAGTGACCAGTTAAAAAAGGAAGCAAAAAGGGA
>NZ_JCACKQ010000046.1:0-54036 GCF_059505465.1 Symplocastrum torsivum
CTGTCCCAATTTGAACCATAAATGGGACAGTCGCCATCCCGAACAACGATTTTTCACCATTACAGACTTCTAGGCAGTGAGCGGTCAGACATCAAAAATGGGACAGTTCCTTCTGACTCCTCACTACTGGACTTTAGACTAAATCGAAAACCACGCTATATGTAGTGCATTTCGGTGACAATTTTTCCGAAAAAAGCGCTACCTGTGACATTAGTCTAAACTCCAGTCACTAACGACCAAAATTTTTCCATTGTTAAGACTAAGCCCTAATGGTTGTCACTTGATGCGCTCGTCAGTTGGTAGTTATCACAGCTTTTCCTTACTCATCGCTGCTCTAACGCCTTGACTGCCGCCAAATATTGCTCCTCAATACAAGCGCGATCGCACTCCTGAGCTACCTCCTCACGACTACTGCTCTCGATTACATTGGCATGATGCAGAAGTGCTACCCGATCTTTCTTGTTGCGAGTATGGGTTGCAATAACGGTGATCGCTTCCAACATTCGGATTCTTACCGCTACATCCGGTTTGCTGTACTGTCGAATTTGATTAAAGGCATCATCGGTTAGCTTTGCAAACGTCACCGGGTCGGCAATCACGCGCAGCTTGTTGTCGTCATCGTAGCGATAGGGAGAGGGGAAATCTCTTTCGGCTAAGCGGCACAGTGCTGCACTTAGCTGGTCAATACATCGGATAGCGGTAAATGGATCGTTAATGCCTGGGGAAATGGCACGAAGCGCGACTTCAACGAGTTCGTTGATGCAAAACTCTATATCCTGCTGCTCAGTGCGTTCTTTACCCAAGATGAAAGCATCATTGAATTGCTGGGTGAGCTTCTCGTTCACTCGTTCCCCAGGCCAAACCCTCACCAGTTCGCTTCCTTGCACGACGAACTTGCCTGGGCGATGTTTAAGACGCACCAGGAGGTCTTTCGACTTGGCAATTTTCATCAACGTCTCGTCATCAATTGCCTGAAGATAACCGCTACTCGTTGCCAGAATTGGAGAAGCTTCCTGGTCGAAACCCATGGGGATTTCCTCAACCCACCGCCGTTTGTTCTGCGACCCACTATAGCCAATCTTTTGGGGGAAGAGGCGATCAATCGCCTTGTCCAAATCGCTGCCGACCTCCCCGATGATTTGCGCTGCCTGAATCGAGGTTGAGGCGTGATGGATAAAGTAGATTAGCACGCCGATACTCGTGATCGCCAGCAAGAGGCCGACCGTAACCGATATCTGCGGCACAAACACATTGTAGTTATCCCCTCGGACTGTTCGCAGTACGAGCAAGCAGTAGATAAATGTGGCGATGAACGTGCCAAGCACAACCTGATTGCCCGTGTCCTGCATAAAGTTACGCATCAGTCGCGGACCGAACTGTGAGGATGCCAGTGTAAGAGCAACGATGGTGATCGAGAAGGCAGTACCCGCAACGGTAATCATCGAACCAGCAATGGTAGAAAGCATTGTACGCGCACCATCGGGACCACCCGTGTAGATCCAGGCTAACTTCTCAATTGGTCCAGACTTGCCTGCTCGATCAAGGGATAGCATTGTAAACGCCAAAGCGATCGCCATACCCGCCATCAGTGTCGGCACGAACCAGTAGCTGGAGTGGAGGGAGTCCCAAAGTTTGCCTAACTTGATGTTTTTCATCGACCATCGTTAACGGCTTGAGGATGATCGCTCCCATTCCCATCTCTTTGCGCCCGTATTTCGGCAAGCTTCCTGAGTGAACCACCAATGCTACGTGGCTTCGGCACTTGTTTGTTCCCAGCCGGCCATCCTTCTCGTTGACGTGAGCGATCGCCATCTGTCTCTTCTGTTTGGTCGTGGAAGAGAATCTGCTGCGTCGGGAAGGGTAGGTCAATGCCGTTAGCAGTGAGTTTGTTCTTAATGGCAGAAAGAACCCTGTCTCGCGAGTCGAGAGCATCTGCACGTCGCGGGGGGTTGATCCACCACCGGGCGCGGATGTTCACGGTACTCTCAGCAAGTTCCATCACCAAGGCATCGGGGGCGGGTTCCCTCAAGACATCATCCACGCTGGCGATCGCTTCCAAAATCAATTCCTTCGCTCGGTCAATATCGTCTCCATAGCCGATGCCAACATCGTACTCCAGTCGGCGGTTATCGAAGGCGGTGTTGACCATCACTGAATTGGTGAACAGTTCAGCGTTCGGAATGACGATGCGGCGACCATCATAAGTTCTGATTGTCGTGGCGCGTGTTTGAATGTTTTCAACCGTTCCCTCGAAGTCTTTGAAGACAATTTGGTCATCGATTTGGAACGGCTCAGTCAAAAGAATCAAAATCCCAGCCAGAAAGTTCTGAAGGATATCGCGGAACGCAAAACCAATTGCCACACCGCTGATGCCCAACAGTTGAACCAAATCTCCTGCCTTGAATGACGGAATAACAATGGATAACGCGACAAATAGACCGACTAAAATGGTAATTCCTTGGGACAAACGTCCGAGTACCAGTCCTAAATTCCGCGCCTGCCGATGCCTTCGGGTAAGGCGTCTGACCAGTGACCTGATACCCCTTGCCGCCAAATAAAAGAGCGCAAAGACGATTATCGCTAACGCAATATTTGGCAGCATCAGTACCAGGCTGTCGATCATGGCCTGAATTTTTCCCCAGGCTGTTGTTACTGAGTCTTTGGGATTCATTACTCCTCCGCTTGAAAAACTTGGATCAGTCAGACTCTAAATTAAGGCTCTGAGTATTTTCTTCCTCAATCAGAGGGAGGATTGCAGAGTGAATAAAGTGACCTCTGGTGGGCAGTTGAGCCGTATCGGTACGAGGCTAAAACCAATGCCTCGGTTCACGTAAAGACGATTCCCTGGCTGTCCATATCCTTTAATCCAGCCATCAGCGTGTACTTCATCCTCCCTAATGAAAGTCAACCAAGACCATTCTGGTGTGAAGGGTACGCGAATTTGCCCGCCGTGTGTGTGTCCGGCGACAGCCAACGGTGCAGTGCCAGGAGGTAACGCTTCAAAGGAATCTGGATTGTGCATCATTACTAACCTTGCTGCTCCGTCCGGCACTGGCGCTAGCGCAACTTTCGGTTTATCGTTATTCGACCAATGTGCGCCGATACCTACTAGGTATAGGGGTGCGTTGACTTCCGTGTTTGCTGTCGTTTGGTTGCGATTCTCAGATGGTGCAAGGATAACAGCCTCGTTCTGGAGGACTTGGACACCCACTGATTCAAGCGCTTTATGCAATTTAGCCGCCAACTTCTCGTCCGGTGGTGCGTGCTTGTTTTTCATTGCATAGTCATGATTGCCCAAGACAGCATAAGTAGGGATGCCTGCTAGGGTAAGCGATCGCACAATTTCAACAGCCTTGTTAATCTCTTCGCTTGGGTCTTTGCCTGGATCGTAGATAAAGTCACCAGCAATTAGCACGATTGCAGGACGCTCCTCAATTAGTTGTTTCACAATGCGGCGGATAGTACTGGTGTTGTCCATCCACATTCCTATTTGCCAATCAGCGATGAGTGCGACTCGTTGCCCTTCCCAAGCGGAGGGAAGATTGGGGATTTCTGCAACTTCTTCTTCTGTGTCGATGAAGTAAGGTTCGAGCAATCCCCAAAAGAGAAGTAATCCCAAAATTCCTAACAAACCTAATAATGTGTATTTAAATTTCTTCATCTTTGATAAGCTTCCTGATACTTTTAGAGAAAACTTTAGGCAACTACTGCCCTAATTAACTCCATTAAGTACAAGACACAACTTTTGAAATAATTAATACGTGGTTTTACACAAAAATGATTAATGCAATAATTTAATATTAGAACTTTGTCTAGCAAAACAAAGATATAGTTTAAAATTTATGCCATCTTTAAGCTTTAAGTTATAAGCTTGAGTAAACTATTGTTTATAAAGTTTACCAAGTATCTATACTTATGTTTATAGATGCTTGATATATTGCTTGTTCTTAGATTTAAACAGCTAATTTGTAGAGTTTCTTAGAAGTAATAGTTAATCTTGTAAGCGTAGCAATAAGGCAAAGGTATATATAATGACTCAAAACAAGCCACAGTTTAATCAACCTGACACAAATACTGGCTTCCAGGAAAAGAATATCGACAATATTGAGAAGCAGCAGCCTCAGGCTCAGACTGACGAAAATGCAGAATCTAAGCAAGATCAATCATCAGGCTCAGGCATGGGTGCAAGGATAGCTGGAGCAGCAGTCGGTGGCGTACTCGGTGCCCGCTCTGGAGGAATTGTTGGTGCTGTAGCAGGCTCAGTTGCTGGCGCGATGATTGGTAAAGGTACGGCTGATACGGTTAACCGTGCTGTAGATAATTTAGGGGATGCAGCACACACTGTAGCAGACGGTATTAAAGAGACTGTAGAAGAGCTAGGGACAGTAGCAAAGGAAACTGCTGAGGAAGTTAAACCATCTATCAAAGGTACAGTAGAAGCAGTCAAGGAGACAGTTGAGGAAACTAAGCCTTCGATTAAAGGTATAGCCGAATCTGTCAATCAGACAGTTAAGGAAACCAAGCCTTCTATAGTAGATGCAGTCAAGGGCGCATCAGAGGAAGTCAAACCTACGATTAGAGAAGTAAAAGATTCAGTCAAGCAGACAGTCGAAGGTGTCAAACCTTCTGTACGAAGTGCAGCGGACTCTATTAAGAGTACTGCCGATGAAGTTAAGCCTTCCGTCAAAGCTGTAGCGAAGGAAATTGAGGGTACCACTAAGGATGTTAGATCGACTGTAAAAGGTACAGCGAAGGCAGTTGAGCCATCGATAAAAAGTGCAGCCGAATCAATGAAGTCATCTGGCAAGAGTGCAGCCGAATCTGCTAAAGGTGCAGCGCACGATGTTAAGTCATCTGCCCAAAATGCAGCCGAATCCGCCAAAGAGGAAAATCAGGATAATGATATTCACATCTCCGGCAGTGCAGAAGTCAAGGAAAGAGTGATCATTAATGACAAGAGAATGATTAAGGACGAGGTAAAGTAAGGACTTAACTTTAGCTTGTTAAAGCTGGCGCTAAAAGAGTTTAACAGAGAGTGGATCTTAAGAAAGAGTCCACTCTTTCCTGTGTAGGAGGAATGCGATCGCCCAGGGGGTACGGAGATATCTATTTAGTAAAGAAGAACTGAAAACGTTGTATTAGCCAAAATTTGATTACACTTTTCCGTTATTGTTGAGCGCCTGATATTCTCTAAAACATTTCTCCGGTTAAAACTGAAATCCCAATAGATTCCAGTAGGTTAGGAAGGGAATGAAAGCTAACGCAGCCAGCGTAATTAACAAGTAGTAAGACCGCGCCATAACTGACCAATATTTATTCTTCCAACCCAGAACAGTAAAGACAGCTAATCCCAAGGTCAAGACAGTGGCAATTAGGGGAAGAGAGAGGAACGCGATCGCAAATGCTGGTACTCCATATGCCAGCTTCCATGCCCCGTAAAACCAAAGCAACAAAGGCAAACCAACGATGAAGACCAAATTCAGAGTACTGACAAGTCCCGCTAACAACCAGGCTCGGCTGTAGTGCCGCTCAATTTGAAAAGGCTTGCCTCGTAAACGGCGAATCAGCGGACGTATCGGCCAGATGAAGAAAGCTGACAGGAAAATCAGTACACAAAAGCCAAGCAATCCTAACTGCACCCAAGCCGTTTCATACCACGGTACTCGCTCGTAGGCTCCTATCTTCGGCCAAAGTGGATTAAACGCGAATTTGATCAGATTACTGCCCTCATCTTCAATAGCTCCTCCAAAGGCAGTCAAGGCATCATCATTAGCTCGCTGGAATAACTGCGGTCCTACAGGGATTAACTTTATGTTTTGAGGATTGTTCAGAAAGAACAGACCAGGGGTTTGAATTACTAAAGTTCCGTTATCGCCCTTCTTAATATTGATATGCTTAAACACTGCCGATGGCTTGAGGAAGGTGGCGTGGGGATACTCCACATCGCGGTAGGTGCCAGTGAAGCGATCGAGTTGTTCATTGGTAAGGGCAAGGGGTTTTAAAGGTGCAGGTTTATCGGGAACGGGAAAATAATGGTCTAACAACTGAGACAGTAGTTTTCCATGTATCCCACTGAAGCTGTTGCTGGCAATAAAAATGCCAATATTTTGGTCAGGCATTAGGGTGAGGGAGCTAGAATACCCCCGCAAACTTCCTAGGTGTCCGATCATGCGAATGTTGTTTTCCAAACGTTCGCGAAAACTGTAGCCAGTACCCGGCAATTTGGGATGGTGGGCGAAGTGCGTCTTGTGCATCAGCCGCACCGTATTCTCCTCCAGAATGCGTGAGTTTTCGTAGCGACCGCGCAGCAAGTGGGCAATCATAAAATTAGTCATATCGGTAGCCGTCGTACTCATTGCCGCTGCTGGGGCAATATTGAGATATAGGAACGGGACGGGTTTGAAGTTGCCACTTTGATGCTGATAGCCCACCGCCAAGTTATCAGCTAACGCAGGCGGCGGTGGTTGGAGAAACGTGCTGCGGCGCATCTCCAGTGGTTGAAGGATATTTTTATCAATATATTCTGCGAAGGGTGTACCAGAAATCTTTTCCACTACATAGCCCAACAAAGCAGTGCTGTGGCTGGAATAGCTGTAGAGTTCACCGGGGCGCGACACAATGGGTGGCATATGGTCAGCCAGATAATCTCCCAACAGCTCCATTTCAGCTTCAGTGCGAGCTGCCAGTCCGATGCGTCGGACAGTAGTACCGTCTGTGTGCATCATCATCCTGGCGGCTGTGACTGTCTCGGAGTAAGGGTTCTCTAGTTCAAAGTCGAGGTACTTATTGACATCGGCATCCAGGTCAAGCTGTCCTCGCTCGTACAACTGCATCGCTGCTGTCGCTGTGAATAGTTTGGAGAGAGAGGCAACACGAAAGAGGGTTTTATCTGCCTCAACGGGTATCTTTTTCTCCAGGTTGGCATAGCCGTAACCCTTGGCGAAAAAGAGCTTTCCATCTTTCACCACAGAGATGACTGCACCGGGAACATGAGTCTTCGACATCTCCTCGTTAAAGAAGTTGTCTACGAAAGCTTCCAATTCCTGCGGTTCCTTAAGTCCTAATCCTGTAGGAGATGCAGGCACCGACTTCTCCGGTTCAGTGACTTGCTGTGGTTGACTGTCTAAAATGGGCAGCTGCTTCGAGCCACTTTGAGCCACACTGGGCATCGTCAGTCCTGACAACGAAAGCGAAAAGGAAAGAATTGCTAGCAGCAACCAATGAACTAGCTTTCTACTAAGAAATCCTCGCTGTCTCATAGTTTCTTTTTACCTTCTCGTAAGCTGGTTAAAACTGAAACCCCAAGAGATTCCAGTACATTAAAAATGGGATGAACGCCAGCGCTGCTAGCGTAATCAATGAGTAGTTCACGCGATCGTTCGCTGACCAATTCTTGTTTTTCCAAGCCAGTACAGCAAATGTAGGTAATCCCAAAGCCATGCCAGTAGTCACGGGCGGAATGCCAAGCAAGGCAATCATTACAACAGGGACACCATACAAGAGCTGCCAGACACCAATTTGCCAAGCGACTAAAGATAGACCAATCAAGAAAACCAGATTTAGAACGCCGACCAAACCAGCCACTAACCAAGCGAGTCGAGTCAATCTGTCGTCCTGAAAACGCCGCTTACGGACACGGTGGCTCAAAGACCTGACAAACCAGGTAATGCCCGCCGACAGGAAAAGCACCGCGCAAAATCCAGCTAAGCTCAACTGAAAAGGGATGGTTTCGTACCAGGCTATCTTCCGAAAAGCACAAATTCTTGAACCAATGGGATTAAACAAGTAGTTAATATTGCCATGAGTGTCCTCTCCAAAAGCTGTGTAAGCATCATCATCAGTTCGTTGGAATAACAACGGCTCCACGGGGATCAACTGTGTTTTTACAAACCGTTCAGGAAAGAAGAAATTTGGAGTCTGAACGGTCAAGGTCCCATCCCTATTGGCTTTCACCTGGAGGTCTCCTAATGGGGCACCGAGACTAGCAAGGGTACCACGAGGATACTCAACACCACGGTAAACGCCAGTAAAACGATCAGCTTGCGTTGCAAAGTTGGGTAGAGGCTTAGGGGGTACAGGTTTCTCTTGAACGGGATAATAGTGATCGATAAACTGATCACTCAGTTTTTCATGGATTCTATTGAAACTGTTGCAAGCAACAAAAAGTCCTACGTTCTGGTCAGGAAGTAAGCTCAGAGAACTGGAGTACCCACGTAAGCTGCCAAGGTGCCCAATTGTCCTAATGTCATTTTCCAAACGTTCATGAAAGCTGTAGGTGATGCCCAGTAACTTTGGATGGTGGGTGAATTGCTGCCGATGCATCAACTTTGCAGTCTCCTCGTTCAAGATACGCGAGTTTTCATAGCGACCGTTCTGGAGGTGGGCAATCATAAAGTGAGCTATATCGGTGGCAGTCGCACTGAGCGAAGCAGCCGGGGCGATGTTGAGATAGAGGAATGGTCGCGACTGCAAGTGGTCATCTTGATACTGATAGCCTACAGCCAGATCAGATGCCAAGTTTGGCGGCAGTGGCTGGAGGAAAGTGCTGCGCTGCATCTTTAGCGGTTGCAGGATGTTCTCGTTGATATATTGAACAAAAGGAACACCGGAGATAAGCTCCACCAAATAGCCTGCCAAAGTAACTCCCATGTTGGAATAGCTGTAGAGTTCACCGGGTTGCCATACTATCGGAGGCATATGAGCGGGGATGAACTCTTTCAAAGGCACCATCTCTTCTGCCGTTCGAGCCGCAATCCCGAATAGTCGCTGACTACTGCCATCTGTTTGAGTCATTAAATTGGCAAGCGTCATCGGTTCTGGATATGGGTTTTCGATTTGGAAGTGCTTGAGGTACTGATTGATATCTTTGTTTAGGTCAAGCAATCCTCGCTCGTATAGCTGCATCACTGCCGTCCCTGTGAACAACTTAGAGATAGAAGCAACGCGAAAGAGAGTTTTATCGGGGACAACAGGTATCTTCTTTTCCACATCAGCATGGCCATATCCCTTGGTCAAAAGGATTTCCCCATCTTTTACCAAAGCAACAACCGCGCCAGGGACGTGTTCTTTCTGCATTTCCTGAGTAAAGAATTTGTCTAAAAAGGCTTCCACTTCCTGCGGATTGCTTGGTCCCTGACGAGTCGGGCGTGGTGGCGCAACCCGCTCCGATTCAGGAGGTTTGGGCTGTTGGGGAGATAAGAAGGGAAGCTGACTGGTTTCAGTTGGCGCTCCCTGAGCCAGATAGGGAAACCCGGACAGTGAAAAGAATAGGATAATCCCGATAATTCCCCAACAAATTTTCTTGATGGGGTTATACGTGCGTTTTTTCATACCTGTTTTTTATTTCTGATACCCAGTTGCATTGAAATAGCGCATCTGGGTACAAGCTATCGAGTCAAAACTGACCGCTGATGGCTGATGGCTACTTGCTATGAGGAATCGTCAGCTTAATTCAACAATTCCTGTTCAGGCACTCCAAGCCCTTCATCACTTTCCCTAGCATTAGAAACGTAATTGATGATTGCCCCGATCGCAAAGATCACAAGGAGTGCCAAAATTGATAGAAAAACAAGTATCACAATGTTCCTAGGACGTGGGTTTTTCATTTCAGTTCGCTTTTAAGCAGAGGTTACTGCCATCACACCCAGACAATTAAGGACAATAGGTGAGATAAGACGCAGATACATAACCTTGCAAGGGTGCTGAAATGGGTACCCAACCATTTACGCCACGATTTTCAATGGCAACATTCTCCCCATTGGTTACAACCCTGACAACAGCACTCTTAATTGATGACTCTCGCCGGACAGCAAGACCACCTTTGGCTGAAACTTCGCGGCAGTTTTGTGGGGGAGGAGACGACTGACAAGAGGTGAGAAAACCCGCATATACATAACCTTGTAGGGGGGCTGAAATCGGCATCCACTCTACGCCGGGATTCCCAACAACAACATCTGCACCTCTATTCTCAACAACGGTGACATTCCGTCCTGAGGGATTATTCCAAGTGCTCTGCTGTAAACTGTGGGTTCTTCCCGGACATGAAGACCATTCCTTGCTGCAACTTCCAGGCAGTTGTCCGAACCTTGTGCCAGTTGATATACGCCTTCGTTCTGGAAAGATGTTTTTCCTAAAGTAGAGGTCTGAAATTCCTGAAGTGTGGCTGTACTAGCGGCGGTAGAGGGAGGGACAATAGCTGTCAAAGCTGACATTAGTAAAGTAGGCACAGCTACAATTTTTTGCCAACGGCTCATCTTCATCTGTTTCCTCGTGAAAATTTTTCTGGGGGTACGGTTTTCTAGTTCTAGCTAAAATTGGAATTCCAATAGATTCTAGTAGCCTAGAAACTGAAGTACCTAAAATTGGTTAATCAATACTTTAATTATTAGATTCTTCTCAATAAAATCAAGATATAATCCAGGTTTAGAAGGTAATTTATATATTAAAGCGTAACCTGATAAACACTTTTGCCTAGCCAGTTTAGTTTACATCTATACCTGAATTTAGAGATGAACTAGACCAAATTCTTCCTTAGAGTAAAAACAGTTAATCTGCTAACAAATCTGGAGAAATGAGTTGTTTTTGGATGGCTAAGACAGCCGCTTGAGTGCGATCGCGTACCTCTAGCTTCTTCAAGATCGAATGAACATGGACTCTGACGGTACCAGGAGCAATGTAGAGAAGGTCTGCAATCTCCTGATTGCTCCGTCCGGCTGCAATCATTGCCAAGATTTCCTGTTCGCGCCTTGTGAGCGGATTTTGGAGTGATTCTTCAGCCTCTGAGGGGGTAGAACCAGGTTGTGCGCTTTGATGAAAAGTAGATTGAATCTCGGTGGTGGCGGCTTCATCCCACCAGGAAGCACCCACTGCCACAGAACGGAGCGCCAGAATTAGAGTATCTGCATTAATTCCCTTTAAGCAGTAACCTTTGACACCCACTTCAATTAAGCGAGCAATCAGAGGTTTTTGGTAACGAGAGGTTAAAGCAAGGATCGGTAGCTCTGGGTGCTGTTGCTTAAGTTGTTCACAAGTCTCAAGACCACCAATCCCCGGCAGTCCGACATCGAGTAGAACAATATCAAGCGGGTGTCGATTGGCTAATTCTATAGCCGTCTCACCATCCTCAGCCTCAGCAACTACTTCTAATCCCGGTTCCTGTTGCAAGCGCATAGATAAACCGAGACGAAACAATTCGTCATCTTCAACCAGCAAAATCCGTAGTGCATTCGAGGTCATTTTTACCAGATAGAAGTGGCTTTCATCAGCAGACAGAAGTAAGTACTAAAGCGAATGTTACAGAAGTTTCCTACCCTATCCATCCTCTCTAGAAGTGAACTAGTGCAAAATCCCCAATAATCTTCCCTTGAAAAGCGAAAGCTTACAAGAAAACAACAGCCGATGAGGAGTCGGCTGTTATCGATGTATTAGGCATGATCTAGCTAACACTCTCACTTTGAAACACAGATATGGCAGCTTATTGTCATTTGCATGAAGCTTCTGTGTTGCCTAATCGAATTAAGAGCTGTAATTACAGTTGTTTTGACTGATGGTGTAGAGGTAATGTGAATCCGAACAAAGCACCGCCTGGTGAGCGATTGTTGCCCCAGACAGTACCACCGTGGGCTTCAATAATCTGTCGCGTCAAGTATAGCCCCAGCCCAGACCCCATCGACTGGCGATCGCTATCTCCTTGGTAAAACCGCTCAAACAAGCGAGGAAGTTCATCGGGTGCCATCCCCCGTCCATTATCGAGAATTTTCACAACCTGATAGGCGGCATCAGACTCAAAGAAAATCTCCACGTTGCCACCACGAGAGCAATTATTAATTGCATTCGTCAACAAGTTGGTAAAGACTCGCAAGAGTTGTAGCGCATCTCCAGTTACGCATAGGAAGCGGTCAAAGTCGAGTTCTGCATAACTCAGACTAATATTCACCTGCCGCTTTGAGGCTAAACCTGATACTGTAGCGATCGCCTCTTCGGCTAGATCGACCAGCTTAACAGGAGCGAGTTTTAACCTTAATCCCTCTGTATCGTTACGATAGACATCCAATAGCGTCTCGATTAACCCAAGTGAGTTCTCATGACTCCGAGTGATTGCTGCCAAAACTTTTTGCTGTGCGGCTGTTACTGCACCATATTTTTCCTGCTGCAACGATTTCAATGTCTCAATCGCTCCGAGGAGTGGTGTTTTCAGATCGTGGGTTAACGTTGACACGAAATCCTCTCGCGCACTAGCTAACTGCTTTTGTGCCTGTAGCTTCGTCTTGTGTCGGGTGATCGCTTCTTCATGACGTAAAATGCGATCGCTTAGCCAACCTGTGACTACGAGGGCAAGCGCCATAAGCAGGCGATTTATGACTGTCGTTGAGTTGAGCCACTCTGGCTTAGGGAAAAATACATTCAGAAGAGTTAAGCCGATTGCCATCACCGTGACTTGAATTGTTACCGAACGACTCAGGCGTGAAGAAGCCAACAAAATTGGTGCGGTATACAGGAACCCCAAGGCATAAGGTGGTGGTGTGAAGAAATCTAATGTGGCAATAATTGCGAATAACCCGGCAATGAGACAGCGCGTATGGAAGTGCTGCTCCTGAGACCAACGTGTTTTTAAAATTGCCATTAATCGGCGTAGCATTTCAAGCTACTGTAATTTACACTACTCGATACACAATAGAAGTAGATAAGATTCTATCTTAAGCAATGAATTAGTGTTTATCTACTATTTATATCAAGAGATATAAATAGTAGATAAACAGGCTGACTTCCGAGTTTATAACAAATGCATATTTAGACATTCAAAAAAACCATAAACTGGAAACTATATCTTGATAACTATAATAAATTCGCTAAACTAAGTTTGTCTGATGAAGAAATAACTTACTTGTAGCTCTCTTCAGACTTAGATTGCTTGAAATAATATCCAAAGCAGAAGATTTTGATTTCATAAGCGCCATTCACATTTTTTAGATAAATAAGTCATACGGTAGAGGCAAATTAAATTAAAAAATGAGAGAACTTAAGGGAGATAGAAAAGGCAAAAAAAACTAATTTGTTTAGTAGCAGTTGCTTCCTTTATAGCCTTAGTAGCCAGTTGTGATGCTGCTATAAGGATGAGAAAGAAGAGATCTTGGGTATAGTTCTCAAATCCTTAGGTTTGTAGCAACGCCAGTGTGACATCGAATTCCCTGATGCTTGCTGTACGTCAGGTAGAAAAACTAAGCAAGCACAGCTTGATTCAAGAAAAGATTGTTGAAAAGAAAATGATTTTTAGGAGGTATATATGAATAAATACCAGCAGATAGGTTTTAACGCTGGATTAGTGAGAAGAATGCTTGGTTTTGGTAGCTTAATGATTGGTCTACCAGCAATTCCTCTAGCGGCATCGGCAGTACCTGTTTCTACTCTTGATAAGGTTAATCCCTGCCCTGGAATTTACTACGAAGAACCTTTCAATAGTAGAAATATAGTCCCCCAGGGATGTACACAAAATGCGGCTACACAGCATGTTCAAACAGGTGTGGTTTCTGAAAGACCAGTTATGAGGGATCAGGGAGTTTTCACTGAACCATTGACGCCCGCGCCGCCGCCAACAAGTGTTACTCAGCCGCCTCTACCAGAGGAGCGTAGCGAACCAATTGCCGCAATCATGCCAATGAATGGTCTGGTCAGCGTAAAACTGAAAAATAACACCAACGCTCCCATCTCCTATGAAGCAGTCGGACATACTGAAGGTCGATTTTTAGCAGGTGGAGAAGAAATAGTTCTGCAAGGTTTACCAACTCCTGTAACTGTCACCATGGTTCGTCAGGATGAAGGGCTACTGGATGTAGTTCCAATTTCTACCTCTGAGGCAGGAATGCTAGAGGTTTTATTGGATGAAGCAATGAATTTAGACGATAACCAGGGCGTACTAAGAATTCAAAGAGATGGTCAAGTCTTTTTGAACTAGCGCAAGTACAGTTTGCACAGATGCCTAGTGACGTTGAGATAGTGGCATCCACATCGCCTTGCAGTAGAAGGGAAACAACTACCAACAATTGGATAAGGAAACCTTCGACCTCATTTCTGGCATAACTGCCAGGGCATGACCAGTAATAATTTTAAGGAGATTCTTTCAATGAACGATAGATTTAGTAAAGTTCGGGTTGCCAGCTACGCAGGTGTCCAGCCGGACGATTCCGCGCAAATGTCATGGCATACTAAGGGTGCTGCGATCTGCGCTTCGCCGCAGCGCTTCGCTATCGCTTTAGCATTCTTTGCACTGCTTCTTCCGGCTTGCAGCACCAATGATCCAAACGCTGGTGGTCCTACCGCTCAGACTAACGTTGAAACAGAGGAAGTTGCTGAGGAGACGAACGAACTCCTTGGGAAGAGCGTGACAGTAAGAAGCGAAGTTGAAGAAAAAGTTGGAGCCAATTCCTTCACTATCGGTGATGACAAGCTTTTTGGCACTGAAAAAGTTCTCGTTATTAATGCTTCAGGAGAGCCTACTGTCCTTCCTGAAGATATAAAGCTTCAAGTAACAGGCGAAGTTCAAAAGCTTGTCGTTGCTGATATCGAGAGAGAATACAGTTTGGACTTGGAGCCAGAGCTAGAGGTAGAGTACAAAGACAGACCTGTGATTGTTGCCCAGTCCATTGCTCTAGCACCTGAACCCGGTGAAGTCACCAAAAACCCCAGCGCCTTCTACAACAAGACCATTGCCGTGAGGGCTGAAGTCGAAGACATCATTGGTCCAAGTTCGTTTACCCTTGATGAGGATAAGCTAACTAGCACCCAAGATTTACTGGTCTTGAATACAGCCCCTGGTCAAACCATCAACGATGGTCAGGAGGTTGTCGTAACGGGTGTACTCCGACCCTTTGTGGTCACCGACATTGAGAGGGACTACGATTTAAACTGGGATTTGACTCTGCAAAGAAAGCTAGAGGCAGAATACAGCCAAAAGCCTGCACTCGTTGCTAAATCCATATTCCCAGCCGCAGACGATTAAGTTGTTTGATTAGGTAATAAGGGGGGAGCAAATTGCTTTCCTCTTTTACGGACTTAATTTTAGCTGCCTTGCGGCTGTTTAACTATCCTGGTACCCAAGCTTACATTAATGTGCAAACTATTCAATTGGAGCAGATGCTATGGATACTTTTGAACTTTTGAAGCTTTATGCAGCAGGAGAGCGAGATTTTCCAGAAACGAAACTGAGCAACGCAAACTTGGTTGGAGAAAATCTCAGTGGGATAAATTTAAGTCGCTCCATCCTTTGGTCAACAGACTTGACTAATACCATCCTTAAAAGGGCAAATCTAAGGCTGACATCCTTAGCTTGGTCAGATTTAAGTGGGGCAAATCTGAGCGGGGCAAACTTAAGCGGAGCAGACTTGAGTGGAGCCAACCTGCGTGGAGCAGACCTGCGTGGAGCAGATTTAAGTGGAACAATACTGATTCAGGTAAATCTATCTGGGGCAATAATGCCCGATGGGATAACCCAAAATTAGACTTAACTGAGTGCGAGAAAATTACCTCCTCCCCCGCTAACCTTATTAGCTAAGGTCGGGGATTCTAATATTACTTTTAAGATTTCCTGTGGCATTGGAAGCTTTGTTAACAAAGCACTTCAACAGGTTCGCATTCAAACGGAGCTAAAGTTGTGAGTCTAGGGAAATTGATTGGCTTGCTAGCCTTTGCCATTTCTCTTTATATTTTGTGGCAAATCCGGCAAGTCCTTTTGCTGGTCTTTGCTGCCGTAGTTTTTGCTGTCGTCTTGAACCGAGTTGTGCGACGGCTTCGGCGATCGGGTGCTAAACGAGGCATCGCGATCGCACTAACAGTTGTTACTTTACTGGTAATTTTAGTTGGTCTATTCGCATTAATTGGACCGTCTTTTATTGAGCAATCGCAACAACTAATCAGCCTTGCACCGACGTTTTTAGAGCAGTTGCGTAACCGATTAAACTCCTTGCAAACCCAAATTCCAGAGCAACTGTTAAATGTCCGTAACCTTGGTAATTTCATTCCCAGGCTTCAACCGTTGGTCACTCAGTTATTGGGTAATGTCTATACCTGGTTTTCCGACTTGCTGGGAATCCTACTCAACTTATTATTGGTTATAGTTCTGACGCTCATGCTACTCGTGAATCCCGCGCCATATCGACGAGGCTTAGTACTACTATTTCCTGCCTTTTATCGTCGGCGTGTTTATGAGATTCTCTCTGAGTGTGAAGCTAATCTAGTTGGCTGGATGAGTGCCACTCTTATTGATATGGCAGCTATTGCTTTTGTGAGCTTTATTGGTCTGTCAATTTTGGGAGTGCCACTACCGTTAGCGAATGCGCTCTTGGCAGGATTATTGGAGTTTGTCCCTAATATTGGACCCGTTTTGAGTGTATTTCCACCAATTGCGGTTGCCCTAATTGTTGCTCCCTGGAAAGCCCTGGCTGTACTGATTTTGTACATTCTGATTCAGCAGTTTGAGGCTTATCTTCTAGTGCCCTTCGTTATGAAGCAACATGTGTCTTTGCTGCCAGCCGTCACTTTGTTATCTGTGGTAATTTTTGGCACTTTTTTTGGCTTTTTAGGAATATTTCTTTCCGTGCCGTTAGTGATTGTCTCCAAAATTTGGCTAAAAGAAGTTTTGATTAAAGATATACTCAACACTTGGCACAAAGATAAAAAAGATAATTCTCTAAAAAATTCACCAACCCTTAATAGCAGAATGCGTAGTTCATAGTTTTTGCATTCACCATTATTAATATTACTGAACAGTTCAGGTGATTTTTGAAGGGTGAAGATAGCTCCACTTCACAAGTTTATCGACAACACAACTACAACGAGGATATTTCTAACTAATTGGAGGTTAGATACTCTGTCTTAAACAGAACGCATGAAAGGCTGGAATTCAGCAATTAAGAATGCTAAGAACTACTTAGAACCGATAGCGAATCTTGCAATTGCTAACCCTTGGGCAGAACGACTCTTTCGATTCGGCTATGCAGCTAAGGGAGTAGTCTACGCGATTGTCGGATGGCTAGCAGCTTCTGCCGCATTGGGTCCAGGCGGCAGAACGACTGGCACGCGGGGCGCTCTCCGCTCTCTGGTAAACCAACCATTTGGGCGAATCTTGCTCGGCTTCGTTGCAATTGGCTTATCAGGATATGTACTCTGGCGGCTTGTCCAGGCAATTATGGACACGGAGAATCAAGGCACAGACGCAAAGGCGATTATTGTGCGTCTCAGTTATGCAGGAAATGGCTTGATTTACGGTGGGCTAGCGGTAACTGCCGTGAAGATCATCTTCGGTGAAGTAGAGATTGATAATGGCTATGGCTCTATAGATTGGACAGCGCTATTGCTAGCTCAACCCTTGGGCCAGTGGTTAGTTGGAACAGTAGGGGCGATCGTAATTGGGCTAGGTTTCTACGAGTTCTATCAAGCCTATACTGCAAAATTCTGTCGAAAGTTCAATCTCAACGAGATGAGCGACACCGAAAAAACTTGGGCAACACGCATTGGCAGATTTGGTCTAGCTGCACGGGGGATTGTTTATAGCATTATTGGCTTCTTCTTAATTCAAGCGGCACGACTGTCTAAGTCTAACCAAGTCAGAGGATTAGAAGGAGCGTTAGATTTACTGGAACAACAACCCTATGGTCGCTGGCTATTGGGAATTGTGGCGCTTGGTCTGATTTCTTATGGTGTCTACTATATAGTTCAGTCGCGGTATCGACGGATTCATAGTACTGCCTGTCGTGCAAGGACAATCCAAAAGAGTTGACTCTCAGGGCTTCTCGCTTTTTCGGAGTATTTCTGCTACTTGCACATATCTCAGCTTGAACTGAATGAAGGAGAAGACTGGCTAGTGGTACTTAAACGAAAATAGAGAATAAAAACGATATAATTCCTGCATGGCAAGCATTTTACGTTAATGATTTACTCATGAAAGAGACAACTCCTGCCGCCATGCCCCCAAGATCGATAGATGGTGTAAACGCTTTGATGATATTTGGACACATCAAGCCCAAAAACGGGAGTTTAGGCACTATATCGGGGGATTATTAGGAGAAAGTCAACGAGAAAACCTGTCTCAAATGGCGGATAACGCAGTAGGAGTGACTTACCACCGATTACACCATTTTTTGACAGAAGCACCCTGGTCAGTCCAAGAGGTTAATGAGCGCCGCCTGGTTGTGATGAATCAGTGCTCTCAAACCCGAATCAGTAGAGGATTCACGTTAATTGTGGATGACTCAGGGCATAGAAAAAGTGGCAATTTCACGGCAGGAGTGGGACGGCAGTACATCGGAGAAATCGGGAAGACCGATAACGGGATAGTGATGGTAACAACACATCTATATGATGGTAAAAAAAGCCTGCCGTTAGATATAGAGTTATATCAACACTCTAATTCTTTACCTCAGGGGAAAGCAGATATTGAGTTCAAGAAAAAGCCAGAGCTAGCTTTAGAATTAATTGACCGAAGCTTGATGAGAGGATATCGACCCGGTATCCTGCTAATTGATGCTGGCTATGGAAATAACACAACGTTTCTGCTGTCACTGGAAAAAAGGAAATTGAAGTATCTAGGGGGATTAGCCAAAAACCGCAAAGTGATAATTGAAACCGAAGCAAATAAACTGCAAGAGATTCGTTTAGATAAATTAGCCCAGTCATTGCAGAGTGAAGCTTTTACCCCTGTCCAACTCAATTTAGATAAACCGAAAACTGTTTGGGTGGCAACTGTTGAAGTTGAACTATCACAGCTTGAAGGAACGAGAACAATTGCTATCGTCATGAATGCCTCAACCTTCCAAGAAGCCAGTGATATTGACTATTTTATTACCAACGTTGACTCATCCATTGCCACAGATGAGTGGATAGTAACCACTTATGGTCAAAGGAATTGGGTGGAAGTTTTTTATCGAGAAGCCAAGGGATGGCTAGGGCTTAAAGAATATCAAGTTAGAGATTCTCGTAGTCTACTCAGACATTTTATTCTTGTGTTTTGTGCCTATACATTTATTTTATGGCATACCTTAACTGGAGGATTAAGAAGGCGTTGGGCGAACAAACCCTTAAACACCTTTACTGATGCCTTAGAGGCATTTCGGACAGCGATGTCTTTCCGCGCAAGTGGAGTGGCTGACCCTTAATCGTGACGTGTTTGCTGCTTATAAAGCCAGTTTGGGTTTTATTTGGACTTAATTTTTGTTTAAGTCCCGCTAGTACCGCTTCGCGGAAGTCAAAAGTCAAAGTCAAAAGTCAAAAGACTTATATTGAAATCGTTCCAGCGGTTTTGAACGGTAGCTTTATTTCCGCAGTGATCTACTAGTTTAAATCTTTAATAATTAGTGGAAAATAAAGTATTAGTTATTAATATTAGATTAAGCTAGGTTTAAGTGATGGTAAAATATGAATAGTTGGCTTTCTTAGAAATTAATTAGGCAAATTATCTCCCTAACCTGGCTAAGAGATTAGTGTTTAGGTAAGCTCTATTTATAATTTAGAAACTAGGCAAATCTACTAAACAAAAATATTAGCAAAACTAAACTTTACAAATAAATCATTTGTAAACTTAGAACTATATCTTGATTTATATTAGAAACCCGCTAAATATTTAGATATCAAGTCAAGTTATAGAGCTGCTGTAAATAATGCAGCTCATCTCGTTTACAAATTAAATCTTTAATAGAAATAACGAGAGGATAACAGGACTTGAATTTGCATAGAAAAAAGTTTCAGGCTCCAAACCATGTTTCTGTATTCCCATCTATTTAATTCAAGTCGTATACTCACCTCAATTTCTGTCGTTGCTCTGTCAGCTGGTTTAGTAGCTTGCGGTCAACAGGAAGCTTCATCCCCTAATGCTGATGGAGGGAAACTCGCTCTTAATGAAAATGTATCACTAGTGGGCGCGGGTGCATCCTTTCCCACACCGCTATATCAGCGTTGGTTTCAAGAAATCAATCAGGACTATCCCAATCTACGGATCAACTATCAGTCAGTTGGAAGTGGTGCTGGTGTTGAGCAATTCACGACTGGCACTGTAGACTTTGGAGCCAGCGATGTTGCGATGACGGATGAAGAGATTCAGAAGGTAGAAAGGGGTGTTCTCTTGCTGCCAATGGCAGCGGGTAGCATTGTACTAACTTATAATCTTCCCAATGTCGAAAGTGGCTTGAAGCTACCACGAGAAGTTTATACAGGTATACTCCAGGGCCAAATCAAAAGTTGGAATAATCCCGCGATCGCGCAGGCTAATCCAGGAGTCCAACTGCCAAACCAACCCATCACCGTAGTACATCGTTCTGATGGAAGTGGTACCACGGGAGTCTTTACAAAACATCTCAGTGCTATCAGCCCAGAGTGGAAAAATCAGGTTGGAGAAGGCAAGACTGTAGACTGGCCAACTGGTGTAGGCGCGAAGGGGAATGAAGGTGTCACCGCCCAAGTCAAACAAACTCCAGGGGCAATTGGTTATGTCGAATACGGCTACGCCAAGCAAAATAATCTACCAGTTGCTGCGTTGGAAAATCAATCGGGAAACTTTATTGTACCGTCCGAAGAATCAGCATCCAAAACCCTTGAAGCAGTGGAACTACCTGCAAACTTCCGTGCCTTCATTTCCGATCCAAAAGGGGAAGAATCCTACCCAATCGTCACCTACACTTGGCTTCTCGCTTATGAGAACTACCCTGATGCGTCGAAAGCAAAGTCAATGGAAGCCATGATTGAATATGGTTTAACTGAAGGTCAGCGGTATAGTGCAGAGCTTGGGTATGTTCCTCTACCTCCAAGTGTTGTTGAAAAAGTTGCTGCTGCTGCCGACAAACTCAGCCCAGATTACAACATCACAGTCGATAAAGCTGCCGCTAGCAAATTATAGAACTGAAAACGTTTAATTCACTTCAGAAATGACGGCATCAACTCTATTTCCTTTAAGTCAATCATGACAACGCAAGTTACGAATGCACAAGATGCAGTTCCACCCCGCTCCCAGACGGAAAAATCACTAGATCGAGGCTTTGTCTGGCTAACTCGTATCTTGGCGTTGGCAGTTGCTGGGATTTTAATCTTTATCGCAGTAGAGGTTGGTCTTGAGGCTGTACCCGCCATCCGAGAATTTGGTTTAGGATTTCTAACCACTAGTGCCTGGAATCCCGTTGAAGATACTTACGGAGTGTTACCTATGATTTATGGGACACTCGTTAGTTCAGCAATTGGGCTACTTTTGGCGATACCTTTAGGCATTGGAACTGCGCTCTTTTTGAGCGAAGACTTTTTGCCAAGGTTCGTGCGGACACCGCTGGTATTCTTAGTGGAGCTTTTAGCGGCAATTCCTAGTGTTGTGTATGGTCTATGGGGGATTTTTGTCCTGATTCCCCTGCTTAAACCGATTGGAGCGTGGCTTCACAATAACCTGGGTTGGATTCCGCTTTTTAGAACACCTTACATCGGGCCAGGAATGCTTCCGGCTGGAATCATCTTGACGATTATGATTTTGCCAATCATTACGGCAATCTCCCGCGATTCCTTAGCTTCTCTTCCACCGGAACTCCGGCAAGCCTCACTCGGTTTGGGGGCAACACGCTGGGTAACGATTTTTCGGGTACTGATACCAGCAGCGTTCTCCGGCATTGTTGGGGGAATCATGCTAGCGCTAGGTCGTGCGATGGGGGAAACGATGGCGGTGACGATGCTCATCGGCAATTCCAATGACCTGAATATTTCCTTGCTAGCACCCGCAAATACGATCGCTTCTCTACTAGCTAATCAATTCGCCGAAGCGTCCGGTTTGCAAGTCGCCTCTCTGATGTATGCAGGACTAGTTCTGTTTGCGCTCACCCTAATTGTCAACATCTTGGCTGAGCTGATTGTTCGCAAAGTGAAGAAGTTCTAGCCGCCAAGACAAGCAAAACCCTGTTGTTATTTACTGTCTCGCCCTATGTCAAGTAGCCTTCGAGATCGATCCTCTTTTGGCTCCACTGCTAAAGGTCTGACTCGGTCTTATACGAGTTTGCGATCGCTGATTGGGATGGCAATGACCACAGTAGCAGGTGCCTGTCTAGTTATTACCCTTGTACCGTTGTTTGCAGTAATTACCTATGTCATCCGTAAGGGATTTAACCGCCTGAATTTAGACTTGTTTACCGAGTTGCCGCCAGCAGCAGGTTTAGAAGGAGGCGGCGTTGCTAATGCGATTGTTGGCACCCTAATTTTGGTGGGAATTGCTGCTCTCATCAGTGTTCCGATTGGTGTCTTGGGAGCCGTTTATCTCTCAGAGTTCAGCTCCGGTAAGATTGCTCGTTGGATAGGCTTCGCGACAAACATGCTCAGTGGCGTTCCTTCAATCATTGCGGGGATATTTGCCTATGGAACTATCGTAATTCTGACAGGAACCTTCTCAGCTGTCGCTGGCGGTGTGGCACTGGCAGTGCTGATGTTGCCGATTGTCGTGCGTACTACTCAAGAGGCGCTACAAATCGTTCCCCAAGAGGTCAGATGGGCATCTGTAGGGCTGGGAGCGTCTAATTACCAAACAGTGTTACGAGTCGTGCTACCGGCTGCTTTGCCCGCCATTGTCACAGGCGTAACTTTAGCTGTTGCTCGTGCGGCTGGAGAAACAGCACCTCTAATCTTCACGGCACTGAACTCGTTCTTCTGGCCCCAAGGGTTATGGCAGCCAACCCCCTCCTTGGCTGTTTTTGTCTACAACTTCGCGCAGAGTCCCTTTGAAGAGCAGCAGGAGCTAGCTTGGGCAGCCTCTTTACTCTTAGTGTTGTTGGTTCTACTAACTAGCGCTATTTCTCGCTGGGCAACTCGTAAAAGTATTTATTGAAAAGAGGTTGAGCTAGTTAGTAATAGTTCTGAACCTTGTAGGCGATCGCCAGCTAAACCACTTTGCTACTTTTCTGATACCCACTTAAAACTCTACCTCAACTCTTATGTCTTCTAATCAGCAAGCTGCCAGCCATAATCAGCTAACTTCCAATTCAACTGAAACAGTTTTGCGAACAGAAAACCTTGATATTTATTACGGCGATTTCAAAGCTGTTCAAGGTGTTTTTATAGAAATCCCTAAAAACCGCATTACTGCCTTAATCGGTCCTTCCGGTTGTGGCAAAAGCACCTTAATCCGCTGCTTTAACCGCCTCAATGATTTAATTGAGGGATTTCATATTAATGGCAAAGTTTATTATCGCCATCAAAACCTCTACGATAAAAGCATCGATCCAGTAGAGGTACGGCGCCGGATTGGGATGGTCTTCCAAAAGCCGAACCCCTTCCCAAAATCAATTTATGACAATATCGCTTATGGACTACGAGTTACTGGTCATAAAGGCAATCTGGATGAATTGGTAGAAACATCATTGCGACGAGCGGCTTTGTGGGATGAAGTCAAAGATAAGCTAAAAACAAATGGCTTGTCCCTATCGGGCGGACAACAGCAACGTCTGTGCATTGCTCGTGCGATCGCAACCAATCCTGATGTTGTTCTGATGGATGAACCCTGTGCCTCCCTCGACCCGATCTCGACGCTCAAAGTTGAAGAGTTAATGCACCAACTCAAAGAGCAGTACAGCATTGTGATTGTTACTCACAATATGCAGCAAGCAACACGGATAGCCGATATAACTGCCTTTTTCAATGCCCAGGAAACAGAAAAGGGAGGAAAAATGGGCTATCTGGTTGAGTACGGCCCAACCGAAATAATTTTCCAAAATCCGCAACAGGAAGCGACTAAAGACTATGTGAGCGGACGCTTTGGTTAAAGCTTGATTTGGAGTTAATATACTACAGTTGGATGATTAGCTATTTAAAAGTAATTATTGATAGTGCTTTATGGAATAAACTAGCGTTTAGTTCCAGTGAAACTACCGTTTATATTAAATATAAATCATCTAATATAAATATCATTTAAACACTTAAAGCTTATTAGAAACAGATCTATAACAAATTATTTAACTTGGCATTTAAGCTCTGACTATATCTTGTTCTTGATAAAAATATGTACCAGAATTGGATGTTAGGTAATCAATTTGGTACAAGCTTTTCAATCTTTTTTAAAAGAATGTTAAAGAGCAATAGATTTCAAATCATTGCACATATATTCCATTGATACCTTGTGAACGTTTAGGAGTTTTTATCATGAAACAGATGATTGATTGGCAAACATCTGTGGCGGTGACAGCCTCAATTGCGCTTGTTTGGACGGCTTTTCCCGTTTCCTCTACAGTCGCTAGTACAGCTACGCCACTGGAAATTCAGCCCTCTGCCCCAAGTCAAACATCAGTCCAAAACCAGGCTGAATATAAACTGGCACAAGCCTCGGACAACTGTCGCCGGGTTGACACTCGCAGCAGCAATCTGAATGTCCGCTCAAGCCCTGGTGGTACTATTATCGGCTCATTAACTGACAAAAGCCTTGTCAGTATCGAAAATACTGGCAGCAACGGTTGGGTAACGATTTCATCCCCTCGGCAAGGTTATGTGTTTGGAGCTTATCTCAATTTATGTGAACAACCAGTACCCCCTTCTGAAACAGCGACCTTATTAGATAACTGCCGCCAAGTTGGAGTGACGGGTAGTATTCGTGTCCGGGAAGAGGCCTCAATTAGCAGCCCAATCATTGGAACATTAGCTAATAGACAACGTGTCACAATTGTGAATCGTGGCGAAAATGGCTGGGTACCGATTTCAGAACCTGTGATGGGTTATATCTCTGGAGCTGATCTCAAATATTGTCCTTAGTTCCGCCTAAGTACTGATACCAACTTGCATTTCAACGTAGTAGATAGCAAGAGCAGGAGGAGCGAAGTGATCTATGCAGGTTTTTCTTGGGGGCGTTACCAGTTGACGAAATAACCTCTCAACTGTCACAATCAGGCATACCGTTAGAAGTTGACGGATGAAAAAGAAGATTTTGGCTAATCCGAAAGCTGTGGTTGTTTACCTGAGAGTTTTGACTGAGGAGCAAAGTAAATCTGGATTAGGATTAGAGGCACAACTAGCATCCTGTCAGAGGTTAATCGAGTCAGATAGTCTATCAAGCCTAGGAGTGTTTCAAGAGATCGTCAGCGGCTTGATCGACCCCAACGAGCGAACCGAGTTTGTCAAGGCGGTAACACTAGCTCAAGATAACGGTGCCTCGTTGCTCATTGCTAAGCTTGATCGATTAAGTCGCCAGGTCTTTTACATCAGCCGTTACCTAAATAACCCGTCTCATCCAAGGCTGATCATTGCCGATCGCCCTAATGCCAACGAATTTGAAATCAACATCATTGCCTCCCTAGCACAGGAAGAGAGACGGCTGATCTCAGAGCGTACTAAGGCAGCACTAGCTGAAAGAAAAAAACAGGGTGTGCAGCTCGGCAAGGTAGGCAGAGAGGCAAGGGCTAATAAAGCTAGAAAGTTAACTGAAGAAGCGATCGCCATAGCACGCGAATTGAAAGCACAAGGAATCAGCCTCAGTAAGATTGCTGAGACTTTGAATTCTCAAGGATTACTAACTAGTCGAGGTACGAACTGGAGTAAGCAAGCTTTGAGTAAACGGCTGAATTGATTCTGTGTGTCTTTACCAAATCTTGTCTAGTTGGAGCCATTTAAATAAAGTGCCTTTAATTAAGCTTCTGACAACCCAAAAATCGTCCCCGATTGGGGGTGCGGGGCGATAGCATAGGAAGATAAGCCTTTTTTGGCACTGGGTAGGGTGGTCATCTGAGTAATATCAGTGGTGACCACCCTTAAAACTTGCAAAAGTCCTGTAAACCACTGGATTTTTCCTCTCCCCCTGTCGGGAAGTTGCGGAATCCAACAGGTGGTGTAGCCGAGTTGTCCAAAGAGGGTAAGGGTTTCGAGTTCTAGGGCTTCTTCTAAGTCGGGGTGAAGCATCGAGATTTTAGATTGAGGGATTTAGGAGAGTTATTATGCTGCCATTGATTCATTAATCCCGTTGGCTAAAATTCCAAAAATTTTGTTGGCGTTGACGAGAAAATACTCTCCTAAGTCTGTCTCAAAAGACTAGGTTAATCTCCTGAATAAATTTTTGGGCAACCTTCTCGTAACCTTTCACGGTTAGATGCAGTTCATTTGCCCAATCTCCATCCTTAATTATTGCTCGTAAGTCAATGTAATGAACGTTGTTGTACTGGGATGCTATTTCAGCAAGCATATCGTTGAAGCTATCAATTAGAGTGCGAATAATTTCCTGTGCTTTGGTCACTTCATTGATTCGCTTTCTAGCAAACGCAGGTCGAAGCCAAGGCCCAACAAAATCAAAGCCTGCTACTCTAGCAACAGCTCTACCGTCTGGAATAGCATAACCATAACCATGTAAAAAGATATGGATATCAGGTGCAGCTTCTGTGGTCTTAGTAATCAGATCTTCAAAAATTTTTGGGAATATTTTACCCAAAATATAGTCTAGGTGGCTTTTACGAAGAAGCTCCAGTCCAGAATTGGCGTGATTTAAGAAGGATTCAAGTTCTGCTCCAGCTACGTCATTGCCACCACCAGAGAATAAGAAGAACTTGGGCTGATGTCTACGAATCAACTCAAGCGTTTTCTCAAATTGACTCTTTTCGGGTCGATAGTCCTTGTCATACTTTGTACCGTAAACCATGTTCTCCAGGGTGTCTCCTGCTCTAGCAACTCTCAAGAGATTAAATTTTCTTGAGAGATTAATCTGGTTAATTAGGTCTCCTTTAGTTGCATCTTCTAACCAGGAAGGAGCGTAATCAAACCAAGAATCTCCCTCAGCAATACCAGTTAGAGCACTGGGAAAGTTACTCTTACGCAATTCAAAGAAAAATTCATCTGAAGATTCTCTAATTTCTCTCTTTGTGTTCTCGGACAATTCTCGAACTGGTGGCATATTTATAACCTCAAAAATTAAGTCCTGTACTCAATGGAAAGATTAGCCAATGTTAGTCAAAAGAGAAGCTAGCTATAGACAGAATATTCCCTTTTCAATCTCGTTGTAATTGGCTGGCAATGTTAAGTTAGTCTATCGTTTCCCAATGTTTTGCCGCCCTGTGGTTGGCTGAATGTTTTATACTAGGCGATTGTCAGACATATCTTTCAAACTACCTGTAATAATCAACCCTAAGGTAATTAAGCCAGTTGCCACTGCTGAACCACACATGAAAGCTTGTGCCAACATTCCCCAATCATTCCACCTACCCAGCATTCCGAAGATCAGTAGAATAATGCACGCCAAACCATTGCTAATAATCCCGACCGTTACAACATTACCAATATCCTTACCTTCACCAAGGTCACGATAACCTAGAACATACCCCATACCCAACGTAAAATAAGCGGCTCCCAGTAATCGTATAAAAACGATCGCAGCCCCTGGATGGAGAAATCCTATCGCCATCAACCAAGATGGAGGGAACACAAGCAGCGGCAAACTCCAGAAGACAAACGTCAAGAGGATCTTGAATAGTAAAACTAACTTTAAAGCCTGCATCTTACTGCTCTCCACTGTACTTGATTAATACTCCCAACACCCCCTGGTTTGGGCTACCACAAACCTAATCCTTTACAAGCTTGCCTTCCGCAGGAGCAACCACTCATAGCTCATGTGTATGTTGACTAGATGCTCAGAATCAACTTAATCACAATAGAAGCCAAGACATACAGCAACCCCGTAAAGATAAGACTAAATTTGAAAACTGCACAGATGGCTGCTACTTGAGCCAAGGGTAAACTATCCTTTACCTCACCATATAGAAAAGGAAACAGGGTCAGGTTTTCGCTCGCATCTAATAGAGCGGCAACCCATTGCCCCCAGCCAATAACAACTCCTGTGCCGATCCAATCTGCATCAAAATTAGGCAACAACTTCGTCGCCCAAATACAGCCCAAACTCAAAGCCGTAGAGTAAACCGCCATAAACAGGAAATCAATCCATTGGAGCTTCTGAGCTTGTTCCAGAAAATTTTTAGCGCGCCAAGCCTTTACAATAGCCTTGGCATTCGCCGAGCTACCTGCAAACTCAAGCGAGATAATCCCATTAGGGACGACATCCTGGATATTCAAAGGCTTGCCAATCTTGCTCAGCTTCCACATCAGAAACAGAGTAGCTCCAACCAGCACTGGCAGCAGAACACTCGAAGTTCCAGTTGAAAAACTCTGAAAGGGGTGTCTCATAGCATCGTCCTGTGAATCAAAGTGTTGTTGAGCGCTCTATCAAGATCTTGGCAAGTGTATTTAACTTCTCATCTACCTCACTCCGTTCCAGATACTTGAGTGCTGCATTTTCAAGTTTTGCAATATTCTCTTTCCCAGCATTAAAAGCCGAAACATTCTCCACCAAGAGGGGCATTGACCTCTTTCCCTTGCTAAGAGGCGTTTTCAGCCCTTTTAGGAACCAGAAAATGTCTAAGTCCCATTAATAATACAAAATAATCTGAAACCCGTTCAGTTTGAGCTTCCTTTATAACCTTATTACTGAAGCAAAAATATGGCGATAAAGATGGTTTTAATTTTAAAGAATGGATGATTTTGGGAATATAGTTCGTAAGGATAAGCCTGACGACTGATAGTGGGAGATTTCCTCAAGCTTACACCCATCCAACTACCTCCTTGATTTGAGAAATTGCGATTTCCCGATCAATATGTGCTTTAGCCTTTGTGAGCGCCGTATCCACTTGCTTATACCAACGTTGTGACCGAAAGCAATGACCACTATCTGTCACTATCTCCCAGGTATAACGCTCACGGTCAATCACAAGCCAAAGCTCACAACAGCGGTAAGGAGATTGTGGAAATTTCAGCAATCCGATTTCTGCCAAAATGCTTAGCTTCATTCGTGAGCGTTCCAGACGTTTCAGCAGTTCCAGAAAACAATGGGCAGCACGTCTAGCTGCATCATGATTTGAGTAGCGGTAACGGTCGCGTGGCTCAAACTTGAAGTTCTCACTAGAGAGCAGAAATCGGAACTTACCAGCCGTATCCTCAACAAAGCTTACTCGCCAGTGAGTTTTTGGATACTGTACGCTGAAACCTTGAGGCTGAACCTTGACTGCTGCTGTCATCTAGAGTGTTGCTTGAAAAGAGCGTCCACCATCTTAACCTTAACGAGACTTCTCACCCGTTCCGTTGTTTGGCACAAAGCGCTCACACCTCACCTATTGGTACTTAGACATTTTCTCGCCCCTAAAGGGGCTGAAAAGCTTTCTGGCTAAGGGAAAAAGGTCAATGCTCTAAAAACGTCTGAAACCCTTGTGATACCAAATCCGAGTTGACTACCCCTTTTATTAGGAAGGATAATCTTCAAAAAGGCGATCGCGAACTGGAGACATGGTCAAAAAAGCGCATCTCCAACCTTACCTGACAAGCAGCGAACTGAAAGCCCGCTACCTCTGTTGCTCAGATCGAGTTGAATCACGTCGTTGGCATCTACTGTGGTTAGTGTCAAAACAGTGGACAATCCAGCAAGCATCTCTTGCCGTAGGATTGAACTATGATTACGCCAAGGACATAGTCAAGGCATACAATCAACAAGGGGAAGTGGCGATCGCAAATCGCCGCCGTCAGCGCACAGCCCCCCCATCCCACGCCTTGCTTAATACTGAGCAACTAGAAGAATTACGTTCAAGCCTAAAACAGCAACCAGAAGACAAAGGCATCTGGACTGGACCGAAGGTAGCCGATTGGATTGCCAAAAAGACAGGGCGAGAGAAAGTTTGGTCTCAAAGAGGATGGGACTACCTAAAGAAATGTCGTTATTCTGCTCAAAGACCACGTCCTCGTCACGCTAAAGCCGACCCAGAAGCACAACAAGAGTTTAAAAAAAACTGCACGAAAGAGTTAGAGAACTGCAACAAAAATTTCCGGATGCGGTCATAGAAGTCTGGTCATTCGATGAACATCGTGTAGGACTCAAACCGATTCTGCGTCGAGTCTGGGCACCGATAGGAGAAAGACCCATAGCTACTGTCTATCACCGCTATGAATGGTTATATCTTTTTTGTTTTGTACATCCCAAAACTGGGCAAACCGAGTGGTTCATTATCCCTAGAGTTAACATTGATTGGTTCAACTTAGTTTTAGAGTCTTTTGCCAAAGCTATCGGGACAGGAAAAAACAAAATTATCTTGTTAGTCATTGACCGAGCGGGATGGCACATGAGCGAGAAAGTGATTGTACCAGAAGGGATATATCTGGAACCTCTGCCTGCTTATTCTCCGGAGTGGCAACCGGCTGAACGGCTGTGGCAACTGTCAGATGAACCTTTAGCTAACAAGAGCTTTGAAACACTTGATGAATTAGAACAAGTTCTAGCCGAACGCTGTTGTATCGTCTCACAAATGCCCTCTAAGGTACAAGCACTTACTAACTATCATTGGTGGCCTGATCCAGAAGCGTTAGAGACTGGATAATTGAACACACTTAATAGGCAATTAAGCCTCTAGCTGTGTGTTAACTTCATACTCTTACTCGGATTACAGCTTCTGTACAAAGAAGTTCATGACAGTGTGTTTTTTTCTTTTCAAGAAACTTTATTTATTGAGAATTAATAACTTTTAACCTTGTTTGTCAACGGGGTTTGAGCTACTTCCATTTTTGCGATCGCATTGAGGGAGATTATCCTTCCTGATAAAGGGGGTAGTCAACCCGGATTTGGTATGAATACTAGATTTATGCATTTTGAGCTGAATGAATTTCCCAGTCTGGGTTTGAAGCCATTTTTGCCTCAGTTTTTATCTAAGTCCCAAAGCTAGTTTAGGCTTTGTTTGGGCTTGATATTTGTTTAAGTCCCGTTAACAGCTTCTTGAAAATTTGGATGGTGAGCGGGAGAGAATATTAGCCTGTGAGGAACGGTTCAATATTATGCAACAGAACCTTGAACGCCTTTTGCAATATTTGGAAAATCGTTATCCAGGTAATGGTAGTGGTAGCAATGACTAAAGGCTTTGCTGTTTAGCGATCGCCTTTCACCTGTTCCCCACCCTCTTTAGTGGGGAACACTAAGCCAAGTTTTCTTAAACATCGCTTTAACCTTCATTCTTAACAGCACTAAGAGCTTCACTAGTTAAGACTAGCGCACTCTTAATTTCCGCTCTCATTGCTTTAGCTTTCGTCCGAATCCCCTCCGCTTGTTGTTGTAACTGCGTTACGTGTGTATTGATTTGATTGATGTAATTCAACGATGACTGTATTTGCTGCATCTGAGCTTCTATTGCTCTAGCATCAAGTTTCGAGTTGAACGCTTGTTGGGTGGCTAATTGCTGTCGCACGATAAGGAACTGAATCGCAACGGCAAGTAGCTCGTGTGTGGTCGCTACCCAGATTCCATACTCACATTCTCCCAATGCCCATATACCGATTTCCTGCGCCAATCCCTCTTGAGAGGAACTCAGGAAAATTGCTGTATTTGCTTGATGTATCGCCATTGCTTTGGTTAAGCGCTTGGAAATCAATTGCCGACCCCAACGTTCAGAAGGGCGGTTTCTCGCTTCAATGATGATGGAAATCTCTATTGTCGCTATCGAGTTGGCAGTGAGCTTGAGGAGAATATCACCCGGTCGGTTTTCTTTAGCGACATAATGTACTTCAGCTCCACAGACCTTTGACCAATCCTGAAGTTCCACAACAACAGCTTCTTCATAAGTGTTACCTTTGGCAAGCGTTTGCTCTAGTACTGATGCCGTAACGGCTTTGTCTCGAATCTCACGAGCAAGTTTGTCTACTTCCTCTGCTAAAGGTTTGACGGCTTCACTGACAACACTGCTTACCGTTTGAGCTAAAGTCCCCTTGTCTGTACTCACATTCTTTATGGCTGTGTCGAATGCACCTTGAATCGAATCAGAAAGTTTCGGGTTGAGTAAATCCCGAATAGTTTTAAGAGCGTTACCAAGAACAGAAGTTTCCTTAGAAGGATCGATATCTTGTGCTAGGAGAGTTCGGATACTATCGACCTGCATGGTAAGGACAGTTGCTGTCTGGTCTATCTGGGTCTTAAGAGGTGCCAAGACTTGACCATTTTCCGCACCGATTTGACTCACCAACTCCTGCTCGAAGGACTGGGCAATTCCTCTGACGGCTTGTTGAAATTCAACCAATAGAGATTGCATCCGTTGTTCGACAAAGGCTGTATCTTGACGGGCTTGAACAAATTGTCGGCAGGCAAAACCCATCTCAAAAATCCCTACAAGAGCCGCTTCTTGTTGTAAGTAAGGGAGTTGTCTCAAGTATTGTGCTGCTTCTGGATGACGGATTTCTAGGTCACGAATCAGGATATGGTCGTCGATAATCTCGACAGTAGTGGGAGGTTGATTACCGTTAGGAGTAAAGATAAAGGTCATAAAACTAGGTATAGTGTTGCAGCTATCAACTCAAAGAGAAGGCTTAGACAAAGAATCTTTTACTAACGATAAAGCCATCTCAAAAGCTGAAGATGCTACTAATCGAACGCCTGTTCTCCTGACAGGATTTTGATGAGAGGGATTGACAGGATCGTTCGCTTTGAGTAGGTTCTCCTGATAGCTAGCTACTCAAGCTTGATGGCTTTTCTCTAAGTGCAAAAGATAAATTGTCAAGGGCTATTGCGTAAGCCTGTTGTCATGACAGGAAAGATTGGTCTTATTACACACGCAGAGGCATTGTTTAAGGTAGCCAGTTAATTCCTGCCGACTTCAAACAATGGCTACCAATAAACCTCAAGTTCTTGCCTATTTACATACTCCCGTTTATGAGCGTTTAGCCGAGTTCAAGCAGGAGCATGGCATTCAATCTTTGTCACGAGCTGTAGAAATAGTTCTTTGCGACTACTTTGGGATAAAAGCACAAGGGGTTTTGCTTCCTGTTGGTTTGGAAAAATCGAGAAACTGTACCAATAAAGATGAAATCAGTTTGGAGATGAAAGTAGCCGTTTTATCTTTAAAGTATGAGTACCTGCGCGACGCACTAGCTAAACTAGCCAACGAACCGAACACAACACTTCAACAATTAAGTACTACAACCTCCTCTGTACTAACTCAACCTAATCAAATAGAGTTCAAGCCAGCAGACAGGACATCACTGCCATCTTCTTTCGTGCTACCTAAAGGATTGTCAACTGAGGTTGTGAAGAAAGGGTTAACTGGAACCGCCTTGGCTAAAAGACTCAAATCCTCTTCTTCAACTGTTAGTAATAAACGGTCGAAACCTGATTTTAGTGAGTGGTCAATGGCATTAGACCAAGATGGTATTGCTTGGGAATATCGTTCTGCTACTCGGAAATTTCATCCCCTTGAATGAAAAAATAAATAGTGAAATGTTGGCTAGACTGTCAAGGATTAGTAGTAACAATACTAAATAGCTGTTTATTTTTGCTTCAACTCAGAAGAAACAGAAAAGAGAGAGGGAGCTGAAACAACGGAAACTCATTGAGTACGAGTTCGTACTGAAAAAAGTACGAAGCTAGGAGCTGTAAGTTTCGTGAAACGACCGTCTACTATGGATTATAAGGTTTTTGACGCTTATGTTTACATAAAACTCTATTCCATGAAGTTTTATATGAAGAGCATAATTTCGTACTTTTTTACTTTGGTGCTGTTTTAGTCACTCACTAATACTATACAGAAATTCTTAGTTTTAAACCAGCACCTCACACTCGAATTAACTAACTACATTAATTAGCTATAGGTTATCTCTCGTCATTCAGTAAATAATTTAGTACCTAGCAACCAGTTAAGAACGAGCAACTCCGCTAAATCGTCTTTACTTACTTTGAATAAATTCGTTTTTTTAGCTAGATTCAAAATAATATTTTGAATTATACGAATATTTTAATGGTTGAGCAAATAATTAGGAGCTTTAGAAGTAGTTACTGACTTTTAACAAAATATATCAATTTGATAAAAAGAACTTTACCTATTCAAGGTAGAGTTCTTTTTATCAAGACTTCTTCAACATCGAAAAATTAATTCCGGTTCTTTAATCATCTTCATTCTCGTTCTCTTCTTCCCACCAGTTATCCGAGAAGTTATTAAGCCGATCTAATGTGGTCATAATCTGCTTAGCGTATTCGTCTCCCTGTGTCTCGCTGTGTCCCATCAGTTCGGCTAAAGCTTTTGTATCACCTTTAAGCTTACGTATGTGCTTGGCAGCAATATGACGAAGTGCATGAGGATGAGTGTAGTACGGCACGCCATATAAGGCTGTTGTGGCTTTGGCAATAGCTCCCGTAACTAGTGACCACAAATCGATTATCGTGAAAGGCTTTCCAAAGCTCTGAGGATGGCTCTTTCCTATCATAAAAAACAAGCTATTGTGTTCTTCTAAATTAGCTTTGGCAGAAGACCAAGCCTCAATTCGGTGTTCCAGACCAAGCAACCCTGTTTCTAAGTTTTCTATGTACTTCTGTATGTCCTTCACTTTTGTCTCGGTATATCCCTGTTTAGCCATCTCAATGCGTTGTTGGAGCCGCTCAACATCCTCTATCTCATGATTAAAAAACTCCAACCAATTTTCTAAAGTTTGTACTGCCTCAACAGCTTTTGGTCGCCAAATGTCAACCCAAGCATCTAAATCAGCCGTAAGAATACTTGGCAGCTTGTATTTTCGATCCCTACCCGTCCTACTCTTGTTTTTGTGTTGAGTAATTTTGGCTTCATAATAGGGATGGCCTTTTTCATCTATTTTTCGGAATAAAGTTTCTCCAAGTTTAAATTGCCTTATCTCTTGTTGTCTTACAGGTAAGAAGACCAAGATTTTGACGATGAGGTAGATTTCCCAGCTCCAAACAATTGCTAAGGTGGAGCGTTTTTCATTTTTTACACGTTTTCCAGTGAGACGACTGACTCTACCAGAATTCTCCGCACAGCAATCCCGCAAATATTGAATTACTTCTCTTAATTGACTATGGGTTAATTCCTTCTTCTCCCACTTTGACTGCAAGTATTGCCTTCTCTCATTTTTATACTCCTCGCTACAATAGCTTTGAAAACCTTGTAATTCCATAATTAGGTCAATATCTGACCAGTTACGTCGTTCGGATTTGTTGTAATTGAGCCACTTAGCAACAGCAATAGCAACACCAAGCATCATTACACCGCTTGAATGATAGCATTTTCGTTCTTCAACTAACCAAGAAAGGTAGTATTCTAAAAGTTCTATATCCGTTATTAAGTCCAACTTCAGTGTTTCGCTTGAGTGACCTTCAATATGAACACACCAGCCAAAGAAACGGGTAATACCACCTAACTCTTTTTTAAGAGTTAGTTCATTAATTGTTGTTATTTTAGGTTTTTTATACTGCTGTTTACTTCTCCAGCTAGCTTCCGTTCTTACTTTTTTACCTCCCGTTAGGCGGAACTCTTTATACTCCTCAAGTTGCTTAATTAGGTGAGGAGGAAACTTTTCTAGAGGTAGCCCATAATCCTCTCCTTGTGGGCGAGTTTCTTTTTCCACTTTCTTTGGACGCGGTGGAATGAATTGAGGCATTTGTTGCGGAAACAGTTCTTTCCACCAAATCTGTTGGGGTAAGTACTCACCAAATCGCCCTACAGCCGAGCGATAGTTATGTTTGGTACTTCGTTGAACCCGTCCTAATGCTACTGCCGCTTCAAACTCTTGGTCAAAGGCATTAAGTAGACAAGCTTTTAAATTTTCTTTCGGCGATGGGGGAGAAATCTCTAGATTTTCCTCCTTACTGGAGTTTTTTTCAGTAAATTTCTCCAAGTGTTCCATCAACTTTTGTAGCGTCAAATTGTCACAAAGCTTAGCAAATTCGTTTGGCTTCATGTCTCTAGTTTTGAACCCTAAAACTTCTAAAACATAAAGCTTGAAAGCAATTCTCAGGTACTTTGATAGATTGGGGTTTTGAATATGCTTCTCCCATTTGTAAAACAAGGACGCTAGGGTGTGCTTGTCTTGCTCTGTTATAGAATCTGGCTTCATCAACGGCTCCTTTGACGATTAACTAGTCGGGTTGTTGTGCCTCGTTTCCTCTTCCTCCAATTACCGCTCTGCCTTGATATAGCCTTGAAGAACTTCTGTTATTGCAACAGAATATTTCCTCTATTTCTAGATTTTTAAATCTAAAACATAGAAGAATTACCTGCCAAAAGTTTCGGCAGAATTCCACAAGTTTGGAAATATAGCAATAGTCAAAAATCTTAGGACAACAATTCACAAAGGTGCTGTTTAAGGCATCTATTGCCAACTTGTCCTAACAGCTTTGGCGACTGCTATAACCCTCTTTTGTCAAACTGAGGTGAAAGATTGAAGAATTTTCGTGGGCAGAGACAACGTAAACTCCTCAAATTTCCCAAAAGTGACAGAACAGGGATAATTTGCATCCACTCAATCAAGAGTCAGACGTTAGTCTCGCCAAGTAAAAATAGTTTGACACAAATAGTTAAAAATAGTAAGTACAGCTCTTCGCCTGTAGTATTTCTATATAATTCGTGAACAGAACTGACCTCAACCCTGCTCCTTGTAAAGTTCAGTTTTTCACGTCTTAGATACAAACCCGATATATAGCTAAAATTTGACGGCTAACCAGTTCTGAGTCATTTGAGGTAGATCTGAGTGATTCAAATCTGCACACCTCAACGAAAGCTAGCGCTAACAAGGCATTAGCTCAATGGCTTTAACGTTATAAATCGACTGTCTCTTGCTGATCGGGTTCGCTGTTAGCCTAAAATCTAGTTCCTGGCTCTTGACACCATTGTCGAATCTGCTCCGGTGTCAATTGGTGAGCATTTTTCCATAGCACATGAATCTCTGCTAACTTGCGGCAGTGTTTTTCCGCACATTCCCGATAGCCAGTCGCCGTGCGATCACAGAAAAAATGTTCCACACTGCTAACCGACAGACCTAAGATAACTGCCAACTCCCCATAAGACAATTCATCATAGATTTGCAAAAACTCAAGAGGAGAAAGGGGTGTGGGGTAATGCTTATAGGCTTCGAGTAACGTCCACTGGTGCTGCGTTGGGTACATTGGCTATTCCTGTCTTTGTTGCAAGCCTGTTCCTTGTTGAGTGAATTGACCATTTAGAAATGGCTACATCATTAGTAAGGCATCATCCTCAAATAGCCAGTCACACAAAATTCCTAGTTCCTTACGTGAATCGCTTTGCGGGTCGAGTAAGAGCAAGTAATGGTATCCAGTTGCCTGTACGGTAGCGCTAGCGGCATACACATAACCAACCACACGTCCGAAGTCGCCTGAAGGGACTTTGCCAAACTTCAATGTTTGATCAAGCTGAAATTTCGGCAGCGGGAGTTGGGCAGGCAGGGTTGGAAGCAACGAAACTTCTGGGACACTTATTTTCTCGCTGAACATAAGGAAAGCTCCTGATGAGTTACTGCCATGCAAATTGCATGAGGGGAGTTGATCACCGATAAACGTACACTTTTAAGTGCTTTATGCAGACGCAAGATACTGTAAGAACTCGATGTTCCTGTTCTTTGTACGCAAAAGCTTGGGTGAATGTATTGCTGTTGAATCGGATTGAATAACCCTGCACTCACGATATAGCCATCCTTGCAAAGACTGCAAGAAAAACTTGCAATGGTTGCAAACTATTTTTGGTATCTGCGCCGGGGTTTCGCCTCAAAAATCTCGCGCAGATGCTTAGGTTCGTTTTCAAACTGAGTCCAGAAAGCATGGATCTCTGCCAGCCGCCGTTGATCGTCTTCACTCGGTTCTATGCGGTGAACTCCCCTAGAAAACCAATGATTGACCGTACTGAGGCTTTTGCCACAAAGTTTCGCCAGTTCTTCACGCGACACATCCCACAGGGACAAAAACTCTTCAGGAGTCATTTGGAGAGACTGATAGCTTTCCCATATCTCCCAGTGTCTCCGTGTAGGTACTCTCACCACAATCCTTCCCTAACTCCCGCTTGCAACCATTGCAATAATTTTAGGTTGAAGGCGGAGTATAATACAATGTAATGCTAGGGCTTATCTATATAGTTTGGGGAGCAATTGCGACCACGGCAATCTCAAATGCAAGAACTCAGCTATATAGTTGCCTTCCACTAGCCTAGAGCTTGGAATTCAAGCCGTACAGGATAGTGAGGGCACAAGTGACATCCCCTTTCATGCAATCACGCTCCTGACCTATACGATTGAATTTGTAGTGAGAGAAAAAACGGCTTGTGCAACAATACAAAATCCTTAAAGCATTAAGCTGAAAATATTGCCGTCACGCACTAACGATATCTACTTGAATCATGGCATGAAGAGGAGATGGGACACTTACCGAACCCATCCTGGTCATTCGCCGACTTAAAAGTCAAGAGAGAGGGTCAAAAGCTAGTTTTAGAGGATTTCCAGTTCGTGCAACGGCTGCTCAAACTGAAAAAGAAAAGATCTACGAAGAAGCGATCGCGTAGCAAGGGCAAATCAACTAAAAACTCGCAAACTTCCGCGCTTTCATTCGCTGGCTAAGGTTACGGGGCTTCCAGCTTCCGAGGTGTTTCAGGTGATTCAGTTTCATGAAACCGTGGCAGCTTGATGTTCGTACTCCTTTTCGGATGCGGAGTACTTAGTTCCCGGTACCTGCTTGGACTTCAACTGAGAAGCTGCCATTGCAATTAACTCGCATAATTCCTCCTGATCCATCTGAGTTAGTGTCAGCTGCCAGCAGAAGCGGTGGTATACATCAGGCGGCAATGAGTTCACTACTTGCTCAAAATTCCCCAAAGTTATTTCTCTCTTTCCGTTGCGGAACTCAGAAAGCTGTGATTCAGAAAGTCCAGATAACTCTGCAAGCTTCTTGCCACTCAATTTGGATTCCTTAACCGCTAAAAAAAAGGCTTCTCTTAGTTTCCGTTTCATGGAAATATCTTAGCCACAAAATTAACGTCTGTGGTAATTTTCAACATATTATATTTACGAGCTTGGTAATTTCCCTAAAACTAGTAAGGGAAACCAGGCAAAACCATACTAACACCCATATCAGAGAGCTTTCTATGAACTACCCCGTTCCTAATCTAGCCTGGGACTGCACCGAAATTTGGCACGAGCACCAGCAGTTCTCAGCAGAGATTGAGCTGTTACTGAAGTATTGCAGCATCAAAGGTGCGACACCTTTAGACGGCTCTCTAGCACTGCCAAAGAGCTAAAAACTAAAAAATCAGCCGAACCTTCAGAGCTTTAGAAAGCACGACGGAGTAAGTTCATCGATTACACTCACCATGATACAGCCAACATTTGTCCAAATCCCTTTGGAGTTAATCAGGTATGTGCGATTACGCAAACTTAGCGGTAATCAGTACGACCTGTGGCTCTATTTGTGGGAACTCGATCCATTTGGTGATCGCTGGGTTGATATTCCCCCACCTGCTGAAGTTGCCAGAATTCTGAACGTAAACGAGCGAACTATCCGGCGCTCCGCCCAAAGATTGGAAGATTTAGAGCTATTTGACTTTCAGATCGAGAAGTGGAAGTGCCGGAATACAACGGCTTCGGTCAAATTAAAGTCAAGCCCAACGGACAAAAATGTCCGAATGCGGACAAAAAGATCCAAACGCGGACAAAATGATCCAAATGTCAGCAACGGGATCGAAATGTCCAAAAATAGACAAAATGATCCAAATGTCACTCCAGAACCCCCACAGGATAAGGGTTATGGCTCCTTTCAGACTTATACAGACTTTATACAGACTCTCTCAGATGACAAAAGAGAGAAATTTTTAGACTTTGGATTGAAGAAGGCAGCCGAGCTACCCAAACCGCCAACGCTCGCTAAAAAGTGGATCGAGCGAAATTGGCAAGAGCTGAGGGGAGAGTTTTTTACCGCATCGTCTCAAACACTAAGCCAAGTTGACCCTGCCCAATCAGAACGAGAGCAGCAA
Organism: Symplocastrum torsivum; assembly: GCF_059505465.1. NCBI lineage: Bacteria > Bacillati > Cyanobacteriota > Cyanophyceae > Oscillatoriales > Microcoleaceae > Symplocastrum > Symplocastrum torsivum. The sequence continues at coordinate 39,801 of NZ_JCACKQ010000046.1, forward strand.
GAACAGATAAACGCAGCCCGAAAAGAACTAGCTGAACTGCAAAAACGACAGCAGAGTTGGACACAGCCGGGTCAGGGGGCAAGAGGGTGATGAATTTTTCCTTTGCCAACAACCTTCCACCTCAAAACGTTGATGCTGAGGAATCGATTCTCGGAGGCATTCTGCTAGACCCGGAAGCCATTGGTAGGGTGGCTGAGCTTCTTCGTGCGGAAGCTTTTTACATCAATAGCCACAAAGAAATCTACAAAGCTACCTTAGTTCTCCATAACCAGGGTAAGCCGACGGATTTGATGAGCGTTACCACCTGGCTTTCTGACCATGAATTATTGGAGAAAGTTGGCGGTCAGAGCAAGTTAGCCCAATTAGTTGAGCGCACCGTATCAGCGGTCAATGTTGATCGCTACGCAGCGCTGGTGATGGATAAGTACCTCCGCCGTCAGATGATTCAGGCAGGAAACGAGATTGTTCAGTTGGGTCACGAGACATCAATAGAGTTAGAAACTGTCCTAGACCAAGCCGAACAAAAAGTTTTCAGCATCAGCACCCAAAAGGCATCAGAACGCTACCAACTGGAAGACACCTCAGAAATGGGTATCTCTTTGTTCGCCAACATCGAGACTGGGAAAAGGGCAGGTGAGTTAGTGGGCTGGTACGACCTTGAAGCGTTAACTGGCGGTGTTCACCGCAAGACACTGAGTGTAATTGGGGGTGCGACCTCAATGGGAAAAACCCAAGTCATGCTGGGGCTTGGACACGCCATTATGACTGAACTCAACCAGCCAGTTTTGTTCTTCTCCTGCGAGATGGATAAAGACTCAATTAACCAGCGACTCCTCGCTCGTCTTTCAGGCATTCACAACAGCCGCCTGTTTAAAGGACCACTGCCTGGAGGCGTCAAAGAGGACGAGTGGGAGTTGCTAGCGCAAGCAATACGTATATTTAGCAATTTGCCCTGGATGGTCTATGACGAGCCTAACCCGTCGATTTCCACCATTCGCTCCGTTGTCAAGCAGGCGATTTTAAGGCAAGGGCAACTGGGGGCAGTATTTCTCGACTACGTGCAGATGCTTAGTTTAGGTTCAGCGGAAAAGAACCGCAATTTGGAACTGGGGCAGATCACGCGAGAACTAAGAGCGATCGCTAAAGATTTTGACGTGCCTTTCTATCTTGGCTCTCAGATTAATCGGGAGGTCGAAAAGCGCAATAACAAGCGCCCGACGAAGGCTGACTTAAGGGATTCTGGGGAGATTGCAGAGGTAGCAGATGCGGTAATCATGCTCTACCGCGACGCTTACTATAGCAAAAATTCCCACGACAACACGATTGAGTTGATTGTTGACAAAAACCGGATTTACGGAAAAGTTGGCACGGCAAAGATGTTAGTCAGCCTGGAAATATCCAAATTTATGCCCATTGCTGGTCTTGGAGCATGGGAGGAAAATAGCGATGCTTAGTCATTCTAGGGTGCAAACACCAGCTAGACAAGATGCTACAAATTCTAGGGGATTTAAGGAGGGCGAGGGTGTCAGAGTCAAAGCTGATGCAAAACTTCCTAAAAAACTCTCATACGCCTGTTGCTGCACTGGAGTAGTCGCCCGTATTGGAAAGCTAGTCTTGGTCAAGCTCAACGGAACCCAAAATTTTGAAACTCCTTGCATATTGGCAAAACCCGAATGGTTGGAGAACTTGCCTGTGCAGACTTCTATAGCGGAATCGGTACAGGTTTCCCCTCAAAGGCTTGTGCTTAAGACTCAGGGTGATTGCCAACAGCCAGTAGAAAAGCCCAGGGGACGTAGAAAATGCAGTCCTAATAAAAAGCCAGCCAGCGGTTCTCTTGTTAGGTGCGTATCGGTCAAAAAAGGCAAGGAGTACAGCACTTGGCAGTACAACTATGATGTCCGCGACCCTGACTCTAAAAGGCGTTGGAAGACAATAAAGGAAGGAGTACCTAAGTATAAAGTCCCTGCGATCACAGATGCTATCAAAGCAGAGCTATCCATTCCAGAGATTCTTGCTCTATTAGGTAAAAAGCCAAGGGGACAAATCAGCTCCTAGCCGCGAGATTCTAGGGGAATTATTCGGAGAGGTGCGATCCCGCTCACCATTCAAATTCTAGGGAAAATAGCATTTTATATTTCCCCTAGAAAGTTCCACCACTTTTATCGTTGCCTGTGAGGTGAGTTCCCACACAAGACTTTGAGCGAACCTGCCCCATGCGCGAAAGCAACCGATAAGTGCCGACTAGCCGCTGTGCTTCACTGAGTTGATCGGCATCCTGGAGTTAGATGACCGTCTCAATTGGTTCAAATTGAATTAGCTCTTTATACTTAATTGGCATAACAATAACAAGAGATTAAAAATTAATGTGAAATTACCAGGAGCGAGTCAGTCGGATAACAGCGGTATTCTGGATGATCGGGTTCTGCATAGATGAGATAACTGCTTTCAACACTGCCACTAGCATTCCGATTAGATGTTGACGTGAATTCGTCTGGTGTTTGAGTTGTTAAATCGCGATCCTGAAGGGGTGACGAGTAAGCTGAGAGAATCATTTCTCCTCTAACAGGGCTTCCATTTGCTTGAGCAGTTTTTCGAGTGCTTGTTGTTTTTCAGGATTGTCCCAAAACTTCGCTTTTTGCAAACGATTAGATGTTTCCTTGAAGAGGTTTTTGAGGGACTGGGGTTTTTCTTGAGGTTTCCTTTGCGCTCGAATTCGTTCGAGGATTTCTTTAAGTGAAAGATTCTCTTCTATTGCCTCGTTCAGTAACGCTTGCCTAGCTTGGGCATCCTTAAGACGAGCGATTGCTTGCGCCTTAGTGTATTCAATCCGACCTTGGCGCAAGGCATCGATTACCTCATCCGCTAGGTTGAGTAAGGGAAGCCGACTGCTCACGAATGATTCCCAACTCATCAGTCCCAGAGAGTTAAACATTATCTTCACCAGCTCTCCTTCCTGGCTACCCAAAACGTTTTGGGTAACTTTGCCTTTAACCTCATTTTGCATTCGGTAAAGCAAGGTGCGAGCCTCTTCAACACTACTCGATAGTTGAGTAGCTAGCAGTTGCAAGATAGCTTCTGTTTCCTCAACGGGATTTAAGTCTTCGCGCTGGAGGTTTTCAATCAATGATAGCTGGAGAGCCTCTTCATCGGTTAGTTCCCTGACAACAACAGGGATCTCCGACAAACCCGCCTTTTGGGCAGCTCGGTAACGACGCTCCCCCGCGACTAACTCATACTCTCCAAGATGTAGAATTCGCACCAACAGAGGCTCTAGGATACCGAGTTTCTTAACTGAAATAGTCAATTGCTCTAACTTTTCTGGATCGAAGTAGCGTCTGGGTTGCTGTTGAGGTAGGCGGATCGAGCTAATTGCCACAAACTGTGCAGCGGCGGCTGGAGGTTCTCCTAAAAGAGCGGCTACACCTCTCAACTTACTTGTATAGGGCTGATCTTTTTTGGTCACGTCTCTTTAGAGTTTCTCTAAACCTATAGCAATGTGTTTCAGGATAGCAACGGCTGGATGCTTTGGGCTGGACTTGGCTAAGGGCAATCGCTTTTCGGAAGCATCAGCAAAAGCAATCGAGCGAGGAATCGGCTCGTAAACCTTAGCCAGTGGCGAAAGCTGTTCAGAAATAGCTTTTAAAGTCCGGCTTTCTTGAGCTGTGCGACCGTCGTACATCGTGGGAATAAATCCTGCGATCATTAAATTTCGATTGGCTTTAGAGCGAAGTCCTACCACCGTATTCAATAGCAAATCTGTTCCCTGAAAGGCTTTAAATTGCGTTTGGATCGGGACGAGTACGTGAGTGGAGGCAACTAGGCTGATCACGCTCAAAATTCCCAAGCTGGGAGGACAGTCAATTAAGATAAAGTCGTATTTATCTTCGACGGGAGCTAAAGCTTCCTTAAGGCGCATCTCCCGCATCAGGGCGCTAACCAATTCAAGTTCAGCCGCACTCAAGTTGATGTTTGAAGGAGCAATGTCCAGTTTGTGAATTTTGCCATGAATGTGCAAGGGTTCTTCCCCGACGATGGCTTCGTAGACGGTCGTCGTCAACTCGACCGGGTCAAGCCCCATGAAGGTGGTAAGCGTTGCTTGGGGGTCCATATCCACCAAGAGAACCCGATGCTTTCGTAGGGCTAAGTGGTAGCCCAGGTTCATGGTTAGCGTACTCTTAGCTACGCCTCCCGATTGATTAAATAGTGAAATTACCTTGGTCAAGGTCTGACATCCTGCGACTCTGGAGCTGAATATACCTCACTACGGTTCATCTCGAATAGGGCAATGGGAAAGCGTTTGCTCTCGTTGTCAAGCAGGAGCAAATGCTCTTTCCTAATTCTGGGTCAAGCTTACCCCATGCTTATCAGGCAACAGAATAATTTAAAGCATAATGCTCAAGCAGGAATAATAACAGATCAAGAAAATAAGCTTTTGAAGCGACTAGAGTTGGCTATGGAGGAGTATTTCAAGTTCCTCAAGGAAATAAGAAAGCTCAATGAAGAAAACTCTTCATGGATAGAGTAGTGACGATAATCTTGAGTTGAAGACATTAACGCAGGATTACCTGACTAATCCTGCTTCACTTGGAGCTTGATCGATCCTCACGCACTACCTTGCATCTGTAAACTGGAATTTGCTGGAGAATCCTAAAAAGGCTGACAAATCCACTACATCAACTATCCATCTGCGCTCCAACAAGCGAGGTGGGTAGGATGGTTCCTTATGAAAATTAACCGACACGGACAGTCGAAAATCCTCACACCAGAGGAGATTGATCTACTTTTTTCTCAAGGACTACAAACCGAGCGTGATCGCGTCCTGTTTAGCGTTTGCTTATTTTCCGCCTGCCGCGTTGCCGAAGCTTGCTCTCTCGTCACCAGCGATGTCTACAGCCTGAAGGGAGAAGTGCATCCCGTACTCATCCTGCGTAAAGCCAATACCAAAGGGAAGTTAGCCACTCGCAACATTCCCATGCTCGAAGACTTGCGGGTAACACTCAGTAACTACTACCCTCACGCGGGCAAATATTACTTGTTTCCCGGTCGCTACAATCGAGGCTATCTCCACCCGGACACCGCTGCTCGTTTCCTCAAAGAAGCCTGCAACAGAGTCGGTCTACAGGGTGTCAGTACCCACAGCTTTCGCCGCACCGCACTGACTCAAATGAGTAATGCTGGCATCCCGTTGCGGGTGATTCAAAAAATCTCAGGACATCGCAATTTGGAACAACTGCAAAAATATCTAGAGGTTCCCTCTGAACAAGTCAAAGGTGCGATCGCCTCTTTATCCATGCTATCCCCGATCGGGAAAGATTTATTTCCCGATCCAGAGGCATCTACGCCCATAAAAAGCTAGCTCACCACGCCAATTTTGGTAAAACTTATCAAAAGGTTTTCAGACTTCCGGGTTCTGACGGGAAAGTGCCTGAATATCAGCCCGCAATGCTGCGATTTCTTCATAGAGTGCGGTAATGGATTTGGCACCTGCTACCTCTGCCTCTTTGTTGTCGGCATCGCGACCGATAAAGAATGTAGCGAGTGTTGCCGTTACATAGCCAAATACAGCAAAGGCATACAAGGCTAAAAATAGGCAAATCACCCTACTCTCTGAAGTCTGTGGCCAATATTCCGAACCCATTGTTGTCATCAGCATCGCCGTCCACCACAGTGCAGTACCATAGTCCTTCAGTCCGCGCCCATCAGGGGTGGTGCTTTCAAATGCATACATCCCTGCCGCTCCTACCAGCGTCACCACTAGTGTTAGCGCCATGAGGTAGCCGAAGCCACGACGAGCCATACTAGCTCTGAGCGATCGCGTCCCAGCTTTGCCAGTAGATAGTTTCAAATTCAAATGTTGTAAGCCTAAACTCAATTGGTATCAGACCTTTTTATCCACAACGGATTGACCTTTGGTATCCACATCTAGCTCTTCTCGACGAAGCTGTTCAGAAGCGTTAACCGTATCTCGCTCTACTTCTTTCCTGACATTAACTTCCTCACGCACAAAAGCTTTCTTTTGAATATCAGCAGTCTCTTCGTAGACTTCCATACGTGCAACTTCGCCTTCGTGGAAGGCATTGGCACTAGGAGAAACTACAGTTCCAGCATCTTCTGGAGTAGTGCGCTCAACGATAACTCGCTCCTTTTCAAGGGGTACCGAAACCCGTGCCGTCTCTGTTTCAACGTGTTTGCCAACTGTTACATCTCCTGTCTTAACGCGGTTTTTATTGGTAATGAGCCGTTCTTCGTACAGTTTGAGAGTTTGATGATCCTGCTGATTCATCTCGTAGAGAGAAGAATCTTGCTGGTAGGTGTAGGTATCACGGTTGTAACTAGCATTGCGAGGTTGATTAGAGGTAGCGCCAGGAGCTGCATAGGCAGGCGTAGGATCTAAAGGTGCTGATGCCCCTATAGGTGCCGATGTCTGCACAGATGTCTCTGTAGACGGAGTCCGATAAACTCCCCGCACCCGCTCTTCATAATCGTAATCAACCTTCAAGCTGTCGTTGAACTCAGGTAAATTTTCCGCTTGCTCTTTGGTAAACCCTAGGGCATAGATATGCCGTGCATTATGGTCAATACTGGAACGACCTACTGGTAGCAGGACTTGCTTACCAAAAATCCAGAAGCCTGTGTCAACGACGAGATACCGGAAATGACCTGACTCATCAACTAAGATATTTTTGACGCTACCAATCTTTTCATCAGTTCTGTCTGCATAAACATCATAGCCTTTGATTTCATCACCAAAAGTGTCTCGGTAATTTGGATCAAAGTCTTCGAGCTTGTAAAGAACCATGTTTCTATTCTCCAATTATCTATCTATCAACAAAATTATCCTTACTATCATGAAAAAACAAGTGTTTAGCAAATATCTATATTTATTGTTTATAAGCATTCTAAACTCGCTGAATTTTACTGTTTAGAAAGGCTATGACTTTCTAAATAAACTCCTTCTAAACTCTGATTTATACCTTGATTAATATTAAATTATCTTTAATATATTAAGTATAAGTTTCAACGGGACAGATTCTATAGACAAAGCAAAACCGTTAGAGTCGCTATATAAATTAAGGGTTTTGCTAAAAGAACTTGAACAGCAAGCAACTAATGAGCTAGGTAAGGTTTTGCATAAATGAAGTATTTCTTCAAGCAACTTACGCTCTATATTACCGTATTAATCATGCTAAAGGGGGATGAATATGTCAAATCAATTAGGCTCCTACTTACCACCACCAACTAAACAACGATTTGCTGATACTTTTCGCACAGTCAGCCGATTTAGTTTCTGGATACAGTTAGTGCTAGGTGCTATTTCTGTCATTACTTTATTGTTAGCTATCTTTAGCCGTAACCTCAGCGCTCAAACAAATAATGCAGGGATTGGGTTGGGTATCTTTTTAGCTAGTGTTGGAATTTTGTTGCTGTGCTTCAGAGTATATTGGGCTTTCCGATACAGGCGTTTAGCCAAACGATTACAGTCATCTAATCGCGAAGTGCATCCCAGGAAGGAGGAGATAATTCAAATCTTGCAAATTGGACTAATTGTTAGTTTAGTGGGGGTGTTATTAGCTTTCTTGGCTTCTGAATTAAGCGTTGTAGTGGTACTGGCAAAAGCTCTAGCCGAACCTCAAGGAATAGCAGTCTATAACCGTCAAAATGTCATTCGTTCACTGGATATTTTTGTTGTTTTAGCCAATATCAATATGATTGGTGCTCACTTTGTAGGATGCGTTACTTCTCTTGGTCTACTTGAGTGGGTAGATCAGTAGGAGAGAAGAAAAATATATAAAGTTTTTGTTAAAAAAAGAGCAAGAAATTAGGAGTTATTTATCATGTCAAACTTCCCTCGTCTGTCATCAGAAACTATAGCCTTCCTAACTCTAGGATTAGCAATAGGTGCAGTTGCACCTTTAGTAAATTTGGCTTCAGGTGCAGTAGTAGCGGCTCCAACTTCAAACGCTAGCTTTCCTGACATTCAAGACCACTGGGCGCGTCCATTTATTGAACCCCTCGCTGAAAAAGACATTCTTGCTGGATATCTTGATGGAACATACAGACCTAATCAGCCAGTAAAACGCGATGAATTTGCCGCAGTAATCCGCCAAGCTTTTAATCAGGAACCCGTTCGGAAAATAGCAGGTGGAAGTGTATATAAAGATGTTCCTTCTGGCTATTGGGCAGCTTCAGCAATCGAGGAAGCTTACCAGACAGGATTTATGACGGGCTATCCTGGGGGTTTCTTTCGTCCAAATCAAGAGATTTCCAGGGTTGAGGCATTAGTTGCTTTAGAGAAGAACTTGGATTCGTCTTCGACAAATCCGACACCATCCGCCACTCAAACGACGAATCAAGCAGCTACAAATCAAGCAACTACAAATCAAGCAACTACTCAAGCAACCACTCAGCCAGTAAGCACAGGTCGAGCAACCAAGAAGCGTTTGTTTATCCCTCTGGCAATGACTAGTTTGATGCAGCCACTGGTAACTGCGCCAGCGAATAGTCAGAGTACGCCTGCTAACAGTTCGCCCTCATCAAGTGACAACGGTGTATCTCCTAGTGAGTCGCCCTCATCGGTAGCGAGTGACAAAGGGGTATCTCCTAGTAATTTGCCCTCATCAGTAGCAACTAAGCAAGGTTTGTCTTCGACACGCCCTGCATCATTTACTGTTAGCAACTATTATGCAGATGCCCAGAAGATTCCTTATTATGCGGTTGATGATGTAGCAGCAGCCACAAAAGCAAATATCGTAGTCAACTATCCCAATCAGAAGATTCTCAATCCTAATCAGCCTGCTACCCGTGGTGATATTGCTGCTTTTATTTATCAAGCGTTGGTTGCTCAGGGAAGAATAGAACAGCTTCCTAGTAGCGTAGAAGCAGCTAATTATATTGTTGGTCGCCCTACTAACAGCAACCAAAACACTCAAACGGCTCAATAGCTCTCGCTTTGCCCGTCACGCGAGGCAGGGGAGAGGGGGTGCATCCCATTTTTGCAGAAATAATTTATTGTGGGGTGGGCATCCTGCCCGCTTTTTAGCTTTGACAAGTTTTCCGGCCTGTCCCACAAGAAAATGTATTTGCACAATTGGGATGCTCCCGTGGAGAGGTGGAACCTCAATCAGGCTTCCCGGACAGCAACTTAGGACTTACGCATCAACCGTAGGGATAGGGGCAACCACAGGGGATTGCCCCTACTCCAACACCATAATATTGCGGCTGTGCGTAAGTCTTGAACTATAAAACAGAGGGAGAGCAATGCGCCAACTACTTGTACAGGTTCCACGGGGATACGGTCAACAGGTTCTAGACATCGCCAACGCTTGTAAGGGCGCGAACCTTGCCCAGTTTGACGCGACTGGGAATGACCAACTACTAGACGTGGTAATCGTTCACGTCTCGAATGGGAAGGTTGAGGAACTGCTAGAAAAGTTAGAACCACTACCCAACTTGCACATCACGCTGTTGCCTCGTGGAGTAATTGCCTTGCAGCCTCCGGCATCAGAGGCACCCCAGCAGGTGAAAAATGTGGAGGCACGCAGCCCGATCGAGATATTTCTCTCAGGTTTGCAAAGCGTTGGCTCATGGAAAGGCTTTCTGGGGTATGCAGCGGCAGCGGGTGTGGTAGTGTGGATTGGCTTGTTCACGAATACTAGCTATCTTCTCGTTGCGGCAATGCTGATTGCACCGTTTGCAGGTCCAGCGATGAATGCTGCGATCGCTACAGCACGCGGTGATGGACAACTGCTCAAGCAGAGCCTATTACGCTACTTTTCAGCCCTGGCAGTGACAATCACTGTAGCTGGAGCGCTCAGCCTGATTCTGCAACAGGAAGTTGTGACATCCTCAATGAACGCAACAAGTACTGTCTCAGCCGTGGCGGTGCTGCTTCCACTCATTGCGGGTGCGGCAGGTGCTCTCAATCTTGTCCAATCGGAACGAAGTAGCCTCGTGTCAGGGGCAGCCGTTGGGATGCTGGTTGCGGCTTCACTGGCACCGCCTGCTGGAGTGGTGGGCATGGCAGGCGCGATGGGTCGCTGGGATATGGCTTTGAACGGTGTCTTTGTACTCTTGCTGCAACTGGTCGGGATTAATTTATCGGCTTCCCTGATGTTCCGCACCTATGGGCTGACTGCTCAGGGAACCCGCTATAAACGTGGCAAGCGATGGGTGTTTCCGGTTGTCCTTGCCGCTACGGTACTGCTGCTCTTGAGCTTGCTGACTTGGCAGTTTTCTACCTCCCCTGAGCTTCAGCGCAGCAGCCGTGAGCAGCGTGCCACTGCTCAGATTCAGAAGGTGGTAAATGATAGTGGTTTAGCCAATCTGGTGGAAGCGAATGTTCATTTCCCTCCTGCGAATATCAAAGGGCAGAATACATTGCTAGGTACCGTTTATGTTCAGCGTCAAGCGGGTGTCAGCCAGTCCTCTGAGGAGATTCGCTCCCGCCTCACAAGCACTATTCAGACGCAGTTACTTGAGCAGGGGTTTAACGTTACACCGTTAATTGATGTCAGTGTTCTCGAAGCGCCGCAATAAGCTATTCCACACTTAATTTATATGCAGTTAGTAGGCGAGAGTTTTGCTACTATAAATTGTTTCTTTATTTAGGGCGAAAGTTTGTATAGGCAAGAAAGCACCTAATTATTTATGAACTTACGTCTGATTGAAGTATTCCTTCCTGAGGAGGATGCCCAGAAAGTACCAGAATTACTCCGAGACTATTCTTTAGTAGGGATTTGGCAGACCAACTTATCCAACCATCAAAATCTCGTTAAAATACTGCTGTATGGGGCAGAAGCCGAAACTGCAATAGATCAGTTAGCAAATCACTTTTCTCAAGTTGATGGATTTCGTATTATTCTGCTTTCTGTAGAAGCATCTATCCCTCGACCTTTACTATATCCAGAAATAAGAGCTGAACTAAAAGAACAAGAGTTAGATACTCAACTATCCCGTATCAACCGTCAAGAACTTTATGAAGATGTTTCTGCAACGGTAATTCTGTCATGGACTCATAATTTGATGGTTCTGCTCTCCACAGTTATTGCTGCCATTGGTCTATTGCGGGATGACGGAACTATCATTATCGGTTCTATGGTCATAGCGCCTTTACTGGGTCCGAACATGGCGTTATCGCTTGCTACTACTCTTGGAGATACAACTCTTGCCCGTCGGGCAGTAAAAATTGGTGCTGTTGGTATCTCTATTGCTTTTTCTTTTTCTGTCTTAATTGGATATTTTTTCACTGTCAGCCCAGAGATTCCTGAAATTGCCTCCAGGACAAGGGTGAGTGGCTCAGACCTTATCCTGGCGTTCGCCTCAGGTATGGCAGGCGCACTATCACTTACATCCGGAGTAACAAGCGCGATTGTGGGAGTTATGGTAGCAGTAGCCTTACTCCCGCCTTTGGTGACATTCGGACTGTTGATTGGCTCAGGTCATTGGCAAGTAGCTGTAGGGTCAATGTTGTTATTACTAACCAACTTGATCTGCCTGAATTTAGCAGGATTGATTACATTTTCAGTACAGAAGATTCGCCCAAGAAAATGGTGGGAAGCCGATTTTGCTCAGAAGGTAAGACATGCTGCCTTTTGGATATGGTTTGTACTGCTATCAGCACTGATGTTTGGGATTGGGCTGTGGTGGAGGAATTACAGATTTAGCTGATAGTCTTTGACACACTTAACTCATGCAAGAATTCAACGTGAGAGTGCTGATTGAGCGGAGCGTTCAAGGGAACAACGACAGCAGCAAGTGAGCCAGCTAAAAACTCACTAAAACTTGAGAGCAGCCTAATAAGCGATCGCGTCAGCGCATTAGCTCTGCCTGTGGTACATAATCATGTCATAATGCAAGAACTTTTAACCTAAGCTTTTTGAAGGATGCTATATCGAAAAGGTTTGTATTCCACTAGAAGGGATGATGATTTGTTTTGCTAAACCTTCTGTAAATGTTATCAGAAGGATTTCACCAAATTAATAGTTAGGCAATCAAAAACCATTCCTTAGCTAGTCTTAACTGTTGGATTGGAGCTGATCTATCCACAAGATGCATGAAAAATTTTTCTGAAGAAATTCAACAATTTATTCGTCAAAATATTAAATCTGTAGACTATTTAAAAATTCTGCTTTTCCTTAATGAAAACAGAAACCAGAAATGGACAATTTACAATCTAGGTAAAAAACTTTATCTGCACCATACAATTGTGAAAGATACTCTAGGGTTTTTCAATAAACGTGGATTCTTAGAAGTCGAACGTCAAGAGAAAGAGCATTTTTACAGCTACAATCCGAGAAATGAAGATTTACTGAGCATGGTCGATCAATTAGCTCAACTTGATCGACACTATCCAGTTAGTCTGATTAATTTTATCTATTCTCTATCTAGGAATCCGATTCAATCATTTGCAGATGCTTTTAAGCTGAAAAGTGAGGAGGAAGAATAATATGGCATGGATTGTTTATATTCTGTGTGCAGTCATTGCTTTTACTTGTTGCGTTCTACTTCTACGAGGCTATCGGAAAAGCAAAGCTCGGCTGTTGTTGTGGAGCGGACTATGTTTTGCCATGTTTACATTAGACAATATGATTCTTTTTATTGACAAAGTGGTTATTCCTTCAGTGGCTCTATCACCTTGGCGAACTTCAGTACCCTTAGTTGGTATAATTTTTCTTTTATATGGATTAGTGTGGGAGGCAAAGTAAGCATATCCTACAGAAAGGAACTACTGAAATAGGAAAGTATGACGAGCTTCTTGATGGGAACAGTTGCTATGGGGTGTGCAATAGCGGGATTGTTTTTCCTGCGTTTCTGGAAAGAGACAAAAGACCGTTTATTTCTCAGCTTTACGTTAGCCTTCTTTATGTTGACAATCAATAGAACTTTGCTTGGTTTTACTTCCTATGCGAATGAAACAACTCCTGAACTATACTTATTGCGTTTATCGGCTTTTCTCATCATCTTGTTTGGCATTTTAGATAAAAACTTGCATAAGGGGTAATCACTAGAATTTGGGAAGTATTTTGAATAGAAGAGGTAGTCAAATGAGAGTAATCTAGTGCAGTGCAAAAATAACTGGACTAGTTACTAGCCCGTAGAGATTGTTATGCCCAAACCAAAAGCCTCTCAAGAAGAACTGAAAAATCTGTATGAGTCTTTGAAAATAGAGGCTGAACTCAGTCAGAACTATGTAGTTCTGATTGTTAGTTCTTGTCTGATTGCCAGTTTCGGACTGATCAGCAACAGTGCAGCAGTGATTATTGGGGCAATGATTATTGCTCCCTTGATGTTACCGTTGCGAGCGCTAGCATTTAGCGCTTTGGAGGAAGACTTGGATTTGTTGCGCCAAAGCCTAATTTCTATAGGAGTTGGCAGTGCGATATCTATTCTCTTGGCTGGAGTGCTGGGGAATCTAGTTGGGATTTCAGAGTTTGGTTCGGAAGTTCTCTCGCGCACTCAACCGAATTTGGTGGACTTGGGAATTGCTGTCACAGCTGGGGGTATTAGCGGTTATGCCAAAGTTCGACCAAAGATTAATGATGCAGTGGCGGGGACAGCGATCGCTGTGGCTTTAATGCCACCGATTTGTGTAGTCGGTTTATCCCTATCTCAGGGAATCTGGCAATTGAGCTGGGGAGCGTTTTTACTTTACCTGACTAACCTCTTAGGCATTACCCTTGCTTGTATGATCGTATTCATTACTTATGGATATGCCAAGATAAGCCATGCCTTAGGTTGGATTTTAGGTTTAACTGCCATCTTGCTTTTGCCCTTGGGAGTAAGTTTTTTTCAGTTGGTGAAACAATCCCAGCTACAAGCCACGCTGAGGAGAAATTTGGTCAAGCGCACTGTCACTATTGGACAACAGGTACAGCTAGTTAAAACCAAAGTAAATTGGACGAAAAATCCCCCCGAAGTTTACTTAAGTGTTGAGGCAAATAAACCAATCACCCCTAAACAGGTGCGATTGGTAGAAGAATTTATTGAAAAAGAAATGAAACAGCATTTTGTTATCGTCATTCGTGCCAGTCGCGTTCAGGAAGTGCGATCATCTGACTCACTTGAACCAGAAACACCAACCCAAAAATGATGACAATGATATTGTCCCTAATGGCTTAGTTATAGCAACGGAAAAATTTTGGTCGTTAAGGCTGAAAAGCTTACAAATTAAGGCTTTTTTGGGTGTCCTGATTTCCAATTCTACGTTCGCTAGTATGAGTTCAACTGTCCCAATTTG